>JAEXMK010000151.1 GCA_023444445.1 Pseudomonadota bacterium
GGACAGAGGGGGGTAAAGCCACAACCACCAAGCCCCACAAAACATCCCCCACCCCACACCCTAAAAAATATTTCCATCCCCCTTCATCCCCACCCCACGCCACCGCATCACAATGCCCCGCGACCAACATAACCGCGCGGAAGGCACATCATGACGGAACAGACGGTGAGACTTCGGCTTCCCTACATCCTTCCCTCGCAGGCCCAGAAACACGTCACCCATAATGAAGCCCTGCAAAGGCTCGACGCCATCGTGCAGCTCGTTATCAGGGCCGCCGTCACGGCACCGCCCGAAAATGCGGCCGAAGGAGACTGCTTCCTCCTCTCCGCCGATGCCACGGGCGATTGGGCCGGCAAAGGCGGCAGGCTCATGTTCCGGCAGGACGGCGCATGGCTTTCGATCACCCCGCAGCCCGGCTGGACGGCATGGTTTGTGACCGAAAGCAGATACCGGGTGCTGCAGGACGGACATTGGCGCGATATGCCGCTGCCGGCCAGCGGCCGGCTGGAGCGGCTGGGCATCGGCGCGGAGGCCGATGCGAATAACCGCATGGCGCTCGCCTCTCCCTCAAGCCTTTTCACCCATACGCAGGACGACGGCAGCCACCGCCTGACGGTTAACAAGGCGGGCAAAACCGATACAGCCTCGCTACTCTTCCAGTCCGGCTGGAGTGGCCGGGCTGAAATGGGTCTTGCTGGCAACGACGGCTTTTCCATCAAGACCAGCAGGGACGGAACATCGTGGCATACGGCGCTGCTGTGCAGCGGCGATGGCCGGGTCTCGATGCCAAACCGCCCGGTTGCCGTCGCCGGCTTGACGGCGGGCACCACGAAACCCGCCAACGGCTCTGCCGCCGGTTTTTCCGTGCTCACCATCGTCGAGGGCGGATTTACGCTTGGTGATGCGGTGAGCGGCGGCGGGCGGGAACTCGTCATTCCCGCCAAAGGCCTTTATCTCACTATCCTGTCTCTGGCCGTGGTAGCCTCGTCCGGCCACCGGGTGACGCTTGGCGTCAACGGCGTGCCGGCCAGTTGCAGCATTGGCGGCAATGCCTCGAATGCAGGCACCACGCAGTCGGCATCCGCGATCCTTGCCCTTGATGCCGGCGACCGCCTGCGGCTGCAACATGAGGGGACGGTGGAGTTGACCCAGGGCAAGGGGAAAACATGCCTGTCGCTTGCCGCGCTGTGAGGGAAACAACCGATGCACGAGAAAAAAATGCGATTTTTGGAAAAATTTTTCCCCGGCAAAATAAGGCGACTCGAACAAATCAGGCGAAACCGTTCAAATTCTTAATAAATTGTCACGACCTGCTTAGTCAATTTTTAAAGGTACCGGGCTAGAGTTCCCGTCATATGGTCTTGAGTTTGTATAGAGTGTCCAATGACCGAAATGATACGCCCACGAGTTAAATATGTCATCGGCCCCGATGGCAGCCCTCTGACGATTGCGGATCTTCCGCCTGCCAATACCCGTCGCTGGGTCATTCGCAGAAAGGCGGAGGTGGTTGCCGCGGTACGCGGAGGACTGCTGAGCCTCGAGGAAGCCTGCGAGCGTTATACGCTCACCGTTGAAGAATTCCTGTCCTGGCAGTCTTCGATCTCCGATCATGGCCTTGCCGGCCTGCGCACCACGCGCATTCAGCAATATCGCCACTGAAACAGTGCGCCGGCGCGGCAACGCGCCCAGACCGAATTTAGAGAACGCCCCGCCGGACCATCGACGGGGCTTTCGGTTTGATTTCGGATCTCTCCTGAAAACTGCCCGACACCAACGGTAATTGTTGCCGGTTTGTGTCCGCTGCGTTCGCCATTGTGCTGTTTCAATTCAGGCGCAAGCCGCTAGACTGGCGAAAACGAACAGCAATGCGGAGGCAGAGACCATGGACATCAAGACCACCGAAACCGGATCGCACGGCGAATATTCGGCAACCATCGACGGCCACAAAGCGGAGATGACCTATTCGCGCACCTCCCCCACCCTCATCATCATCGACCATACCGGCGTGCCGGATGCACTGCGCGGCAAGGGTGTCGGCCAGGCGCTCGCCGCCCATGCGATCGATGAAGCCCGCAAGGGCGGCTGGAAGATTATTCCGCTCTGCCCCTTCTTCAAGGCCCAGACGCTGCGCCATGCCGAATGGGCGGATGTCATCCAGGGGTAAGGACGCTTTACCTTCTGTCTGAGGGCAGAATAATCGCAAGCGTGGCGGCATTTTTCTTCTCCCCGCCGGGGAGAAGGTGGCCCGAAGGGTCGGATGATGGGGCGACGTTGGCGATAAATCGAGAACTTGCCCCCTCATCCCGCTGCCGCGACCTTCTCCCCGGCGGGGAGAAGAGACAAGCGGCTTACACTTAGTCCCTCACGACCGTTCAAAATATCGCAGTATTCATACAAAAGGGCGTTGATCCGCCACGTTACGCCACCTTCAATGGCGGCGTCCCGGCATGCATGCTCCGGCGGACTTCTTCACGGAATTCAAGCGTATCCTTCGCGCCATGCACGGCCACGGCGTGTTGCACGGCCGCTTCCATAAGCTCCTCCGGAGAATCGGCGGAGATGGCGACGGTGCATCTGCTGTCACTGGGGAATTCGCGGCAATCAATATATTGGCGGGCCATTTTTCCCTCCCTGAGATAGCCGTCCGCGCCCGCTTGAGGCGCGCACGCAAAGCCCTCCGGCTCATGGTCGGACCCCCCTTAAAATACGCCCTTTCCCAACCCCCGACAATAAGAATCAGGGATACGCCGTCCCGCCGGAAGACCTGGACACCACCCCAAAACAAAAGGCCGCCCTTGAGGAGCGGCCTTTCAAAAAAATGCATGGGCGTCCTGTCATTGAAAGCCGCCTCCTGATCCACCGGCAGCCGTCAATGAGGACGATCATTCGTCCGATTTTACGCCTGATATCAGGCGCGCGCGCGAATTGCTCCGTCGCGGTTTTCGAGGGCAGCGGCCTTTTCATATTCGGCCTGCACCTCCTCCAGCGAAGCCTCGGCAGCCTCCTGCTGGGCCTTCAGTTCCCGAATCGAGACCTGAAGATTATCAGCCCGCTGGCGCGCGGCCTTTGCGAAGGTCGGATAGGCGAAATGCGTCGGATCGGTAATGCCCGACTTGCTCTCTTCCAGAGATATCTGATGCACCAGTTCCTTTGCCATCCGCTCGAATTCGGACATCATCTGCTGCAGCTGGTTAAGCTGCCTGCGTTTTTCGTTGACCTGAAATTCCTTCAGGCGAACCAGGCTGTCACGCGACTTCATACGCAATACTCCATGGATAGCGAGACCCGGATCAAAAAGGCACTATGCCACCCTGATCGGCCCGTTTAACCCGCCCGTTCAACCGGCCGGGTTAACCCGTTGTGCCGGAATGATTCCTAAAAGTTACCCGACGTTAATAAAAAACCGCCGTCGTTAACCTTTCGTTTACGGGCATCGTTAATGATAAACACGATCATTTAAGGGTCGGTAAATGCCAGGTCCAAAAAAACGGGCCAGACGATGTAAGAGTCGATTGAATCACTTAGCGCGAAATCCTCACGTTAAGCTTCAATTTTGGCGATGGTGGATTCACGTGCAAAAACAGCGAAATGCCTAGCTTGCTTAATAAATTCGATACACCTTGCCAAAGGCAATTAGAATTTGTTAACCATTTGGTGGCAGCCTGCAAATCAGGCAACGTCTGGATCCGCATCGCGCGAGGCAATGATTTACCGGTTCGCGGGCGGCAAAGGGGATAATTATGCGGGTTCTACTGATTGAAGACGACAGCGCAACAGCGCAGAGCATTGAACTGATGCTTAAGTCGGAAAGCTTTAACGTTTACACAACCGACCTCGGTGAGGAAGGCGTGGATCTGGGCAAGCTCTACGACTACGACATTATTCTTCTCGACCTTAACCTGCCCGATATGTCGGGTTACGAGGTTCTGAGAACGCTTCGCCTCTCCAAGGTCAAGACGCCGATCCTCATCCTGTCCGGCATGGCCGGCATCGAGGACAAGGTTCGTGGTCTCGGCTTCGGCGCAGACGATTACATGACGAAGCCCTTCCACAAGGACGAGCTTGTTGCCCGCATTCACGCCATTGTCCGCCGTTCCAAGGGCCATGCGCAGTCGGTCATCTCCACCGGCGAACTCATCGTCAATCTGGATGCCAAGACGGTTGAAGTGGGTGGCCAGCGCGTTCACCTGACCGGCAAGGAATACCAGATGCTCGAGCTGCTTTCGCTGCGCAAGGGCACGATGCTGACCAAAGAAATGTTCCTGAACCACCTTTATGGCGGCATGGACGAGCCGGAACTGAAGATCAT
>JAEXMK010000173.1 GCA_023444445.1 Pseudomonadota bacterium
GCGAAACCGGCGCCGATCAGCCAGGAAATATCCGAGGTAAGTGATGCGCCGGTATAGCGGTATTCACGGCTGAAACGGGAGGCGAGCGCGCCGCCCGCCTGACCGAAGGACAGGCCAAGCAGCGAGAAACCGATCAGGACGAAAAGATAGCGGCCGATATCACCCGAACTCAGCAGAACAGGTGCCACCAGGCTGAAGAGGCCGATGAGAGCTGCGGCGATGGCCAGAAGCTTCCGACGGCCAATCCTGTCGGCCAGAATGCCCGAAATCACGATCATGCCGCCGCAGATGATGGCGCTGATGAATTGCACGAACAGGAAGTCCGAAACGCGCTGGCTGGTATTAAGCGAGACCCAGCTCAGTGGAAAGACCGTAACGAGGTGAAAGAGCGCAAAACTTGCCAGCGGCACGAAAGCGCCGGTGACCACGACTGGAAACTGCGAGCGCAACATCTTGAACATCGGGCGCGGCTCCAGCTCATGCTGTTCCAGCATGGCCTGGAATTCCGGTGTCACGATCATGCGCAGGCGGGCAAAGAGTGCCAGGACATTGAGCGCCAGCGCCACGAAGAACGGGAAACGCCAGCCCCAGGCAAGGAACTCGGCATTGGAAAGCTGCGTGACGAAAATGATGAAAAAGGCACTGGCGAGGCCGAAGCCCATGGCCGCACCGATCTGCGGCATCATGGCGTACCAACCGCGCTGCTTCTGCGGTGCATTCATGGCCAGCAACGACACGAGACCATCCCAGGCGCCACCCAAGCCAAGGCCCTGACCGATACGGAAGACAGCCAGAAGGATCGGAGCGAGCATGCCTGCTTCCGCATAGGACGGAAGGAAGCTGATCGCCATGGTGGAACCACAGAGCGTGAAGAGCGCCGCCATCAGCTTGACGGCCCGGCCGAACTTGCGGTCGATCTGAAGGAAGATCAGCGAACCGATCGGCCTTGCGATAAAGGCAAGCGAGAATACCGCAAAGGAATAAAGCGTGGCCGTCAGCGGATCGACGAAGGAAAAGAAGACGTGCGGGAAAACGAGCGCAGAGGCGATGGCATAGATGAAAAAGTCAAAGAATTCAGTCATTCTCGCAAGAATGACCGCAATCGTGATGCGATCCGGGTCGACGCTCGTGGGACCAGCCCCCTTTGCCTCCGGTGCCTGCCCAAAGGATGGAGCAGCATTCGTATAACTCATAATATCCCTCCTGCGTCATGGACGAACCATTTCCTGTAACGCGCGGGCTCCTCTTCCGTTGCGTTACGATGCGACGGATTGTCACACGCACCCTACGTAACGTCAATTGAAGTTTGACAATAAAGGGTTGCTCAGTCGGCTGACCATGCGATAATGCAGCCGCTCGCCACTAAACGCAGTACTGCCTGGCATATGGTGCATCGCGAAGGCTTCGCTGCACCGCGACAATATACCTCATTTCAAAAATGACCTTCGGCAATTATTCGCGGCCTAATCCAAACTGTACGAGTTCAAAGAACGTGCGCATGATCAAAAAACTCCCATCCGCCCTTCTGGCAATCCCGGCCCTGCTGTTGCTCAGCGGCTGCAACCTCGTCGTCATGAACCCTTCGGGCGACGTGGCGATCCAGCAGCGCGATCTTATCATCACGTCCACGGTCTTGATGCTGCTGATCATCGTCCCGGTCATCGTCCTGACGCTGTTTTTCGCCTGGAAGTACCGAGAGTCGGCCAAGGCCGAAGATTACGATCCTGAATGGCATCACTCCACGCGCCTTGAAATGGTGATCTGGTCGGCTCCCGTCGCCATCATCCTGATGCTCGGCACGGTGACCTGGATTTCCACCCACCGTCTCGACCCCTATCGCCCGCTGGAACGGATCGACGAGAACCGTCAGGTTACCGCCGATATCAAGCCGATCACGGTCGAAGTGGTAGCCATGGACTGGAAGTGGCTGTTCTTCTATCCCGAACTCGGCATCGGCAGCGTCAATGAATTCGCCGCGCCGGTCGATGTTCCGATCAATTTCAAGATCACCGGCACCACCGCGATGAACTCCTTCTTCGTTCCCGCACTTGCCGGCCAGATCTACGCCATGGGCGGCATGCAGACCAAACTGCATGCGGTCATTAACAAGGAAGGTGTCTATGACGGCATCTCGGCCAACTTCTCCGGTCCCGGCTTCTCGCACATGCGCTTCAAGTTCCATGGTCTCAGCCAGCAGGGCTTCGACCAGTGGGTAGCCAAGGTGAAAGAAGGCGGCAAGGGTTTCGGCCGGCAGGAATATCTGGAATTCGCCAAGCCTTCCGAGCGTGAGCCGGTGCAATATTTCGCTTCGGTGGATCCGGAACTCTACAGCGCCATCCTCAACCGTTGCGTAGAGCCCAACAAGCTCTGCATGCGCGACATGATGCATATCGACGCCAATGGCGGCGGCGGCAAGGAAGGCATCGACATCGCCAAGGCGCTGAACTCCGTCGTCTGCACCCCGCTTGCACCCTATGGCGTCGCCAGCGGTCCACAATCCACTCCGGCTGCTATCGAAGGTCAGACTTTCGAACCTGCGGCGCTGCCGGAAACGAAAAAAGTCGCTGGGTGACGATACGTCCCGGCATTCTACGGCGCGGCCGGTCCGCGCCGATCTTACGTTTTTGAATCGCAAGAGGCTAAAATGGTCGTCAACTCCGATCAAACGTCGTTCCTGTTCGGACGGCTAACCTGGGAGTCAATCCCGCTTCACGAGCCCATTCTTGTCGCCACCTTCGCGGCTGTGGCTCTGGGCGGCATCGCCGTCGTCGGCGCGCTCACCTATTTCCGCCTTTGGGGCTATCTCTGGAAGGAATGGTTCACGAGCATCGATCACAAGAAGATCGGTATCATGTACATCATTCTGGCACTCGTCATGCTTTTGCGCGGCTTTGCCGACGCCATCATGATGCGTGTCCAGCAGGCAATCGCCTCTGGCGGATCGGAAGGTTATCTCCCGCCGCATCACTACGACCAGATTTTCACGGCCCATGGCGTCATCATGATCTTCTTCATGGCGATGCCGATGATCACCGGCCTCATGAACTTCGTCGTGCCGCTGCAGATCGGCGCCCGCGACGTGTCGTTCCCCTTCCTCAACAACTTCTCCTTCTGGATGACCACGGCCGGCGCCGTCATCACCATGATCTCCCTGTTCATCGGTGAATATGCGCAGACCGGCTGGCTCGCCTATCCGCCGCTGTCCGGCATCGACGGAAGTCCAGGGGTCGGGGTCGACTATTATATCTGGGGTCTGCAAATTGCGGGTGTGGGAACGACGCTATCGGGCATCAACCTGATCGTGACAATCATCAAGATGCGCGCACCCGGCATGACCATGATGCGCATGCCGATCTTCGTCTGGACGTCGCTGTGTTCGAACATCCTGATCGTCGCATCCTTCCCGATCCTGACTGCGACGCTCGCGCTTCTGACCCTTGACCGCTACGCTGGTACGAACTTCTTCACCAACGACCTCGGCGGCAATCCGATGATGTATGTCAACCTCATCTGGATCTGGGGCCATCCCGAAGTGTATATTCTGGTGCTGCCGGCTTTCGGTATCTTCTCTGAAATCGTCGCCACCTTCTCGGGCAAGCGTCTCTTCGGTTATGCGTCGATGGTTTACGCCACCGCCGTCATCACCATCCTGTCCTACCTCGTGTGGCTGCACCACTTCTTCACCATGGGTTCGGGCGCCAACGTCAATGCCTTCTTCGGCATCACGACGATGATCATCTCGATCCCGACGGGTGCGAAGATCTTCAACTGGCTCTTCACCATGTATAAGGGCCGCATCAAGTTCGACGTGCCGATGCTGTGGACGATCGGCTTCATGATCACCTTCGTCATCGGTGGCATGACCGGCGTTCTTCTCGCCGTTCCCCCTGCCGATTTCGTGCTGCACAACTCGCTGTTCCTGATCGCCCACTTCCACAACACGATCATCGGCGGCGTGGTATTCGGCGTTCTGGCCGGTATCGTCTACTGGTTCCCGAAGGCTTTCGGTTACCGTCTCGATCCGTTCTGGGGCAAGCTGTCCTTCTGGTTCTGGTTCATCGGCTTCTATTTCGCCTTCATGCCGCTCTACATACTCGGCCTGATGGGCATCACGCGCCGCCTCAGCCAGTTTGAAGACAACTCGCTGCAGATCTGGTTCGTGATTGCTGCCTTCGGCGCCTTCCTGATCGCGCTCGGCATCGCCTCCTTCATCATCCAGCTCATCGTCAGCATCCTGAAGCGCGCGCAGCTGCGTGACGTCACCGGCGACCCCTATAATGGCCGCACGCTCGAATGGTCGACGTCTTCGCCGCCGCCGCAGTACAACTTCGCCTTCACGCCGGTCATTCATGACGTGGATGCCTGGCACGACATGAAGAAGCGCGGTTACAACCGCCCGCTGGAAGGCTTCATTCCGATCCACATGCCGAAGAATACCGGTGCAGGCGTCATCATCAGCGCCATCAGCGTGGTGCTCGGCTTCGCCCTGGTGTGGCACATCTGGTGGCTCGCCGCGCTGTCCTTCATCGGCGTCATCGCGGTCTCCATCGCCCACACCTTCAACTACAATCGCGATTATTACATTCCCGCATCCGACGTTTCGACCGTCGAGGCGGAGCGTACGAAGCTGCTCGCGAAACAGGCGTAACGGAACATGGCTCATACACCTGCACAAAGCGTCGACGGCGCTGAACCACCGGTCTTCTACCTGAAGGAAGACCACCACCCGGAAAACGGCACTTCGATCGGTTTCTGGCTCTATCTGATGAGCGACTGCCTGATCTTCGCCGTGCTCTTCGCCACCTATGCCGTTCTCGGCCGCAGCTATGCGGCCGGTCCTTCGGGCGCGGATCTTTTCGATCTCAAGCTCGTGGCCATCAACACCGGCTTCCTGCTGCTCTCCTCCATCACCTATGGCTTCGCCATGCTGGAAATGGAGAAGCAGAAGGTGAAGTCGACGCTGGTGTGGCTCGGCATCACCGGCCTCTTCGGCCTCGCCTTCCTTGCCGTGGAACTTTACGAGTTCCATCACCTGATCGAAGAAGGTGCCGGCCCGCAACGTTCGGCGTTCCTTTCGGCTTTCTTCGCTCTGGTCGGCACCCACGGTCTGCACGTCACCTTCGGCACCATCTGGCTCGTCACGCTGATGGTACAGGTGGCAAAACATGGCCTGATCGCCGCAAACAAGCGCCGCCTGATGTGCCTTTCGATGTTCTGGCACTTCCTTGACGTCATCTGGATCGGCGTCTTCTCCTTCGTTTATCTCATGGGAGTTCTTTGATGAGTTCCGAAGCACACGCACATCACGACGCGCATGGCGACGACCATCACCA
>JAEXMK010000001.1 GCA_023444445.1 Pseudomonadota bacterium
AAATGCGTCAGGTTGCAAAGACATCGCGTAACTTCTTCGGTGAAACTTTCGCCGTTCTCGGTGCAGCGCTCTCGGTTTCGGCCGCTGTTCGCGCACATCGCAAGCCCGCCCGTGCCGATCTCGAAGCTCTCGGCATCGACGGCAAAGCTTTCGACAAGGTCCAGCTCTAAGCTGCTTATGGTTTATAGCGAGGCGAAATCGCCTCGCTTGTGCTCGGCAGCGTAATCCCCTTGGTTTCGACAGGTGCTGTGTGATGTGAACTGCACCATTGTTGCAGACAAGCGCATGCCTACGGCTACTCAACACGCAGCAGATAGTTTAGGCATCGATGCCATGCTGTTTCAGGCCCGTCTTATCGAGCCGCTATCTTGCGTATTTGCCGCTTCTGCATGCTGAATATTTTCTCCGGTAGATATAATTGATTCTCGGGCTGCTCGTAGCGCTCCGCTTTCGCCGAAAGTCCGAAGCGTCCGAGAGATTCGTGCCGCGTTTCCCCATTATGGCTGAAGATGAGTTCGAAACTGCCCGCCAGCCAGCTATAGGGCTTTTCAACAGGCATCGTTTCTATTCTCCCGCAGCCATGGATCGCGGTCAGGTGCGGCGTAAATGGTGACGCAGCGACATAGGGAAGATTTGCCCGCCAGAGGGCGCGCTGGACCATCTTCGCCAAGGCTTTAAGCTCCAGCATCTCCCGGCGGCTGTTTAGCACCAGACAGTTGCGATTGCCGAAAAGCGAACTCCCATCGAACGTGATCGGAACCGGCCGCGCCCTTATCTCCCCCAGTGCCGCTTTCATCCGGTTTACAAGGCCGTGAGGAACGGTGTCGAAACATCCAATACAGAGCAGGGTGATATGCAGAAGCGCCGCCGGATAGGCCTCGCGCTTTGTCCGCCCTGCGGCGTGGCACGATGCATCGGTGAAAATCCTCTCCGCCAACGCTGCTGGCGGTTTCAGCACAATCAAGACCTTGCTGCTGAATCGTGGATTGATCCGGCGCGGTTTCTCCAGCTCAAACCCTTCAAGGAAGAGCTGCCTTGACCCTCCTTTATCTGTCAACTCCAAACCCACGACGATGCTCCACGGCCTATGCCAAGGCCGCGATATTATCATCGCCGCGAAAAATTAAAAGAACAAAAATAGAACAAACGACGCAAGTGCCGGGCAATTCAGTTCTGCAGTGTAGAGGGAAATCACCCAAAATAACCCCAGTTGACACGCTACCTACTAGTTGGTAGGTGAAGCGCATGAAAATTTCGCAAAGCAAAGCCGATGATATTCTCCAGTGCGCGCGCACGCTGATTATAAGAGGTGGCTACAATAGTTTCAGCTATGCCGATATTTCTCATGTGGTGGGTATTCGCAATGCAAGCATTCACCACCATTTTCCCAACAAATCGAATCTGGTCCAAAAACTGGTCGCGCAATACAGGCTGGAGGCTGAAGCCGGTATCGCCGAGCTGGAGCGAAACATCTCCGATCCGTTGGAACAGCTTCGCGCCTATATCGGCTATTGGCAGGGCTGCATCGCCGATGCGACCCATCCCTTCTGCGTCTGTGCGCTGCTTGCCAGCGAAATACCGATTCTCCCTGAAACGGTCGTTACTGAAATACGCGCACATTTTCGAGATCTCTCGGACTGGCTTACCGCCGTCCTGCAGCGCGGCGTTACTCAGGGGCGTTTCGTACTGACCGGAACAGCGCGGTCCAATGCTGAAATCTTTATGGCGACAGTGCACGGGGCAATGCTTTCGGCGCGTGCGCACGGCGATCCCGCGACCTTTGGCGCGATAACGCTCCCTATGCTGGAGCGCATTACTGCTTGAAATTGCGCCTGGTAAAGGGCGTGGACGCATGACCCGAGCGAGGTGCCCACCAATCAACTGACGACGTTATGCGCGTAGATATGTCGATGACAATCTGCGTCCCGCACCACCCCATCTCTCGGAAGAGAAAGGCAATTCGCATGTTCGGTATTTCTCCGCTCGGCTGGGTCCACACGCTCGGCAGTCTGCCGGCAATTCCTGTGGCCATCTACATGTTTGCCCGTCACGGTCGAATCGTTCCCCGATCCACGCCGGGTGCAATCTATTTCGTCTCCATGCTGATTGGCGCTGCAACGGTCTTCCTCGTGGCGCATCAACCGGTCAGCTACGGCGTTGGCGTCCTGACTATCCTGTTCCTGCTTGCGGGTTATGGAAGAGAACGCGTCCTCGGTTTAACGCCTATCGCCAGATATATTGAAACCATCTGTCTCAGCATCACTGCGTTTCTGTTGATGGTGCCAACCGTTAGCGAAATTCTGCGTCGCGTCCCCGATGGTCACCCGATCGTTACGGACCTGAAATCGCCGCTGCTTCTCGGCGCTCAGGCGGGGTTGCTGGCAATCCTCGTAGTCGGCCTGACCGCCCAGATGATCTATCTCACACGACAAAACAGAAACGCCGCGAACTAGTCGCGGCGTCATCTTTAAGACTGCCTTCGATACGGTGGCGTTGCGGCCAACGTCACGGCGTGGAGTATGATCCTATTCCCACTCGATCGTGCCAGGTGGCTTGCTCGTCACGTCATAAACGACGCGGTTAATGCCGCGCACTTCGTTGATGATGCGGGTCGCCGCGCGGCCGAGGAAGTTCATGTCATAGGGATAGAAATCCGCCGTCATGCCATCCACCGAGGTTACGGCGCGCAGCGCGCAGACGAAGTCATAGGTGCGGTAATCGCCCATGACGCCCACGGTCTGTACCGGCAGCAGCACGGCAAAGGCCTGCCAGATGGTGTCGTAAAGACCAGCCTTGCGAATTTCGTCGAGATAGATCGCATCCGCCTTGCGCAGGATATCGAGCTTCTCGCGGGTAATCGCGCCGGGGCAGCGGATCGCGAGACCCGGACCGGGGAAGGGATGGCGGCCGATGAAGCTTTCCGGCAGGCCGAGTTCACGGCCAAGCGCACGCACTTCATCCTTGAAGAGTTCACGCAGCGGCTCGACGAGCTGCATGTTCATGCGCTCTGGAAGGCCGCCGACATTGTGGTGGCTCTTGATGGTGACCGAGGGGCCACCGGAGAAGGAAACGCTTTCGATGACGTCAGGATAAAGCGTACCCTGCGCCAGGAACTTCGGTGCGCCCTTGCCATCGGCAGCGATCTTGGCCGCTTCGGCCTCGAAGACCTCGATAAACAGACGGCCAATGGTCTTGCGCTTCACTTCCGGGTCGGAAACGCCCGAGAGTTCACCGAGGAAGAGATCGGCGGCGTCCACGTGCACCAACGGAATATTGTAGTGATCGCGGAACATGCCGACGACCTGCTCGCTTTCGCCAAGCCGCATCAGGCCATGGTCGACATAAACGCAGGTCAGCTGGTCACCGATTGCCTCATGAATGAGGATGGCCGCAACCGAGGAATCGACGCCGCCGGAAAGCGCGCAGAGAACGCGGCCTGTGCCGACCTGATCGCGGATCTTGCGGATCATTTCGGCGCGATAGGCAGCCATCGTCCAGTCGGATTTGAGCCCGACGATCTTGTGCACGAAATTGGAGAGCAGCTTGCCGCCATCAGGCGTGTGCACCACTTCCGGGTGGAACATCGTGGTGTAGTAGTGGCGCGCCTCGTCGGCTGCAATGGCGAAAGGTGCGTTCTCGGAGGTTGCGATGACCTCGAAACCTTCCGGCAGCTTCGTGACGCGATCGCCGTGGCTCATCCAGACGGGATAGCTCTTGCCCTGTTCCCAGAAACCGTCGAACAGCGGGCTCGCCTTCTTGATGTCGATATCGGCCCGGCCGAATTCGGCCGCATGGCCACCTTCGACCACGCCGCCGAGCTGCGTGCAGAGCGTCTGCTGGCCGTAGCAGATGCCGAGGATCGGAACCTTGCTGTCGAACACCGCCTGCGGTGCGCGCGGGCTGCCTTCCGCCGTTACCGATGCGGGGCCGCCCGAGAAGATCACGCCCTTGGGCTGAAGCTTCTCGAAAGCCTCTGCGGCATTCTGGAACGGGTGGATTTCGCAATAGACCCCGGCTTCGCGGATGCGGCGCGCAATCAGCTGCGTCACCTGGCTGCCGAAATCGATGATGAGAATGCTGTCGGGATGGGCTATCTGGGTCATGGCGAGCCTTTAAAGAAAAGCGGGGCTTTAGGCAACCCGGAAGCGGGCTTCAAACGGCGGAAATTTGCGAAAATCGCAAGGTTTCAAAGGGCAATCACATCGTCCTCGATGGCGCGGCAGAGCCGGTCGACGGCGTCTGCCAGCTTTTCGTCGATGATATCAAGATACTCCGTCCAGTCGTCCACATGGTTCACATCGGCCTTGCCATCGGAAATACCGCGCAGGCCGATGAGCGGCACACCGAAGCGCTGGCAGGCGCGCAAGACCGCAAAGGTCTCCATTTCCACCATATCGGCATCGATCAACCCATAAGCTTCTCCGGAAACGACGTTGCCGCCGGTGGAGAGCCTTGCCTCTGCAATATCGGGTATCCGGAGCGGCAGGGCAACTTCGGCGGGCAGATCGAGAAACGGGGTGCGCCCCTTCTCGAAACCAAAGGCGGACGCATCCATATCGCGATAGGAAACCGAAGCTACTTGGTAGATGCCCGTCTGTTGCAATGTCCGAGAACCGGCGGAGCCGAGCGAAACGACGAGGTCGGGCAGATGGTCAGCCGCATCGAGACCAGCAAGAATGGCCGTTACCGAAATGGCCGCTTCTACTGGGCCAACGCCGGTCATCAGGGGCGTAATGCGCGCCTGCAGGTGGGGGCCGTATTCGGCGGAGGCTGCCATGACGAAAAGAATGGATTTATCCGCAACATGCGAAAGCCGGTAGCTCATCCGGTAATATCCTCGCGCCCTTTTACCACCATCATCGTGCCCGTCATGGAGGCGATCAGCTTCGCCGGCCCCCCGTCCGAAAGCGCATAGGCGCGGCCATCGGCGACGATCAGATTATTGCCGGGCTTGATGATCTCGCCGCGAAACAGGAACCGTTCACCGCGTCCCGGCGACATCAAGTTGACCTTGAACTCGATGGTCAAAAGCGATGCTTCCGGCTCGATGATCGTATAGGCGGCATAGGTACAGGCAGTATCCAGACCGGCGGCGATGACGCCCGCATGCAATATGCCATGCTGCTGGGTCAGCTTTTCATGGAAGGGAAGCTCGATCTCCACTAGCCGGTGCTCGATGCGGCTTATCTCGGCATTGATGGCCTGCACCACGCCTTGCCGCGCAAAGCTTCTTTCTATCCGCTGACGAAAATCGCCGGGATCCGTGATCTCCATGGCCTACCTGCCTGCTTTAAGTCCCATCGCAAACTGACATGGCGCGTGGCGGCAGGCAAGGCAAGGGTGGTTCGGCAATTAGTTCAGCATGGCGATGCTTGCGTTGAGCGCTGTGGCAAAGGCAACCCACAGAGCATAGGGCGCGAAGAGCAAGGTGGATGCCCGGTCACGGCTATAGGTCAGAACCATAAAGGCGATGATGCAGATCAGCATGGGAATGATGATGATGAGCGCGCCAGCGGGGCTTTGCATGCCGAAAAAGATTGGCGACCACAGGAAGTTCAGCACCATCTGCGTAAACCACAGCCGCATGCGCGTGCCAGTAGGCCTTCTGATCCAGCTGCGTGCGCCGGCGATGCCGATCAGTACATAAAGCGTTGTCCAGACCGGACCAAAAATCCAGTTCGGTGGATTGAAGAATGGCTTTTGCAGCGACTGGTACCATTCACCAGGCACATTGTTAACGCCGATGAGAGCGCCGATGGCGACGACGGCGACGATAAAAACAATGTAGACAGTGATGTTTTTCATGACGCCTCCAATGCGCGGTCCGGACTTTTGTTCCCAAGACTTTTCAATATTTTAGCCCGCGATGCGCACGATATGCTGATCCCACGCCACGTCGCTGCGACGGGATTGAAAGAATCCATCATAGGAGGAAACCGCAATACCCTTGGCTGCCGCGGCCACGCCCGCCGCTTCGCGCAAGGTCGTCTCGGAAACGACACGACCGGATTTCGCATCGAGCGTCACGGCGGCGTTGCCGTTGGGCGAGGTCAGGCCTACCAGCCCTTCACGTCGGTTGACCGCGATGGCCCCGACATAATTGGCAAGGCGTATCGTCGTTTCTTCCGGCAAATCCACGAAGGTCACATCCTCGCCCCGGGAGAAATGGCCGACAAGCGGCGGAAGATTGTTGCGTGGTCCCTCATACTGGCATGCAAACCAGACGCGGCCGTCATCGGCGAGATCGACATGGCGGGTGGAAAGCTGTCGCAGCCGATCCGGCATGGCGTGTTTCTGTATCAGCTGGCCGGTCGCCGCATCCAGCAGCACAAGCGAGGGCTGCATGTTGTCGATATTGAGTTTTGTGCGCCCGAAATCCGGATGGGTTTCAATGCCGCCATTGGCGATTACGATGAGCCGCCCGTCATCGCTCACCGTCATGTCATGTGTGCCGATACCATGCGCGTCATATTCGCCGACGCGGACAAAGCCGTTGCGGGCGTCATAAAGCCCGATAACGCCGCGATTGCCGTCGAAATCGTTTTCGCTTGCGTAGAGGATTGTGCCGTCGGGTGAGAATTGCCCATGGCCATAAAAATGGCGGTTCTGCGGCGCGTGCATCACCACAGGCTCCTGACGACGCGCGGGATCGAAGGCCATGAAGAAAGTGCCGGGACGGCGCGCAAAGGCCACTGTGATGCCCGTCGCATGGCTCGTCGCCATTCCATGGGCGCGGGCGGGAAGCGCAACGCGATCAATGATCTCGCCGCGCTCGCTCACTGTCGCAATACCGTATGATCCGTCGCGACCGCGGAAGGCGGAGGCAAAGACGGCGTCTGTGCGTTCCAGCGCATGCAGCGACCGTGGGGCGAGAGCGGCAAGGAAGGGAATACCCGCCGCCTTGATGAAGCTGCGCCGGTCTATCAGCAGCGGTCTGCGATCCGGTGCCATCGGTTCAATCCCCGTCGGCGAAGGAGAAGCCCGAACTGAGGCCGATCGCGCCGCCATATTGGTCGTTGAGGCGGTAGATCAGATCTTTGCCGTTGAGCAGCAGATAATCCACCTTCGCGCGCTGTTCGTCCTGATCCAGCGCCTTCTGCACATCGGTGTCGATCGTTGCCGCAACGCGGATCATCGATTTGGCGATGAAATCGATGGAGTTGACGATGGAGCGCTGATCGGGCGGTACAAGTTCGACCATATCGGCCGTGTGCAGGAGGGTCTGTTCGGCCTTGATGTTGGCGGAAATGCTCTTCCAGGTCAGGCCGGAACGCCAGTAAATGGCGGTGCGGGGAAATCTCGCCTTGTCCGGTCCCTTGTAGAAGGTCTCGATCCGCTGGTCGCGGATTGCCTCTGCGCCGTGCACGAGGATGCCGAGCAGGGCGACCAGCGCCTCGCGCTCATCACGAAACACGGGGTTATCCGGTCCCGGCTGTGTCCAGTTTTTCTGCGCACCGTCGGGTGCGTTCCAGCTATCGGAAAGCTCCGTCGCCACGTTGGCGATGTTACCGGCGATGGCGGCGCCGAAACGGCAGCGAAAATCGCCTTTCTTGTAGCGCAGTTCTTCCGCGCCTGTGCCGTAAAGCACGAACTCCAGCGCGCCAAGCCCCTGTGCCGCGACGCTCTTGCCTTTCAGGCCGTCTGCGGTGGTAACGCTTTCATCCTTTTCCGAAAGGTAACGCTGCACCTGCTTCAGTCCGAGACCCTTCTTGTCTGGGTAATAGAGCACGCGTTCGAAACGGTTCTTCTCGATCACCGGGCCGACACGCACGATCTCGATTGTCGACCAGTTCAAGACCGTTTCAGTAAAAGCCGCCTGCGCTGCTGCCTCCGTCGTTTTGGAGGGTGCTTCGCAGAAGGCCTTCATGCTGCTTTCCAGCGTCTGCGCCGACTGCCGGAAGTGGTCATAACCGGGGCGGATGAAGCCGTTCACCGCATTTTCCATCACGCCCCGCACCTGCGCGGGGTCAAGCGGCGGCGGCGGCAACAGCTCCACATCCTGCGCCCTTGCCGGCGGCGTGGTGAGAAGCAGCAGAACGGAGATGACGCCGGAAATTTTTCGCATGGAAATCTTCATCAAAGGGACTCCAGAAAGGCCAGCAAAGCCTGCCGGTCGGATTTTTGCAAGGCGGCAAAGGCATCGCGCGCTTTTTGCCCTTCACCGCCGTGCCACAATATGGCTTCCGTCAGGCTGCGCGCCCGTCCGTCATGCAGGTAAAAGCCGTTGCCATTGACCCGCTGCGTCAAGCCGATACCCCAGAGCGGCTGGGTACGCCAGTGCCGACCGCTCGCTTCTCCCACCTGTTGGCCATCGGCAAGATCCTCTCCCATGTCATGCAGGAGAAAGTCCGAGTAGGGCCAGATCAGCTGGAAGGAATGCATGGGATCGGCGGCATCGCGGCGGGTGACGAATTTCGGGGTGTGGCAGGCCGTGCAGCCGGCTGTATAGAAAAGCTGCTTGCCCTGAAGAACGGTCCGATCCCCGGCATTGCGCCGCTGCGGCACGGCGAGGTTCTCCGCGTAGAAAGTTACGAGATCAAGAACCGGGTCCGGCGCTTCCACCGGCCCGAGCCGCGGCTGCACACCTGTTGGCATGGCCAGACAGTCCTTCTGGGCCTCGGTGCAATCGCCATAGGCATTCGGCGCATCCGGCGTGGAAATGCCGATGTCGTGGGAAAAGGCGCTGGCGCTCTGGTCGCGCACGCTCGCATTCTGCGCCTTCCAGCCGAACCGCCCGAGTTTCACTTCACCGGTGCGATGGTCCTTTACCCATGCCGGCCGCCCGGCAATCCCATCGCCATTTTTGTCATCGGGGTCTGCGTTGGCGAGAATATCGGCCTCGCTGATCGCCTCGATCAGGCCAAGTCCGAGGGTAGGCATGGCGATCCGTGCTGAAAGCGTCGTATCGGCGCCTAGCTGACCATATTTCAGGTCCGCTGCGGAATAGGCGGGCTGGCGTAGCGTCACCACTTCGCCATCCGAAAGGCGCACAGGTTTTCCAGTGTAGGTGATGACCGGTCTGCCCTCGGCGGCAAGGCCAGGTATGGCGAGGTTCTGAAGCTGCCGGCCATAGGTCTCATCGGGAAAATTCAGCACCTCATGGCGCGCAATCGCGGCCCGTTCCTTCTCGTCCCGGGCCGGTCGCGCCAACCGCAGAAAAAGCGAAACGGGGTCTTCGCCAGCAAGTGGCGGGCGACCCCTGCCGTCCTTCACATGGCAGGTCTGGCAGGATCGGGCATTATAAAGCGGTCCCAACCCGTCCGAGGCCTGGGTGGAGGAGGGGGAGGAGACCCAGAGCTTCTGGAACAGCGCGTTGCCGAGCTTGAAATCCTGCTTCCGCTCGAAGGGCATTGTGGCGGAAGGTTGGGAAAATGCGTTGCCATCGGCCTTGCCGGTGCTGGTGGTCGCGCCGCCGGACATAGCCTCGAAGGGCTCCGGCTTCGTAAAGTCGGTCGTTGGCGCAGTGACAGCCAGCACGCGGCTCCGGTCTTTCTCCGTCAGGTCGTCACGCAGTGGCGCGGCAAGCGTCACCGACGCCACAAGACACACTGCCCCGGCGAAGAAAAACGGCTTGCGGATCGGCGACAGCGACAATTCCATGGAGTCGGAGGGCACATTTGGTAGGCGGGCCACAGTGGATCGCGGCCCGCCTTGCCGCTTATTTGAAGACGGCGTTCGGATTGTCGAGGCTCGCGGAGCCTTCGAGTTCGATCTTGCCAAGATCGAGTGCCGCGATGACGCGTTCAACGGTCTTCGTCTGGTCAATGAGACCGTCGATAGCCGCCTGAACCACGGCATTGCCTTCCTTATTGCCTTCACCGATCATCTGGTCGTAGGCCTCGACCGTCTGGGCGCGCTTTTCCATCGCATGCATGGCGTCGAGCGTCTTGTTCAGCTTCGCCGTCATTTCGTCGTTCAGTGCCTTGTCCTTCGCGCCAACGAGTTCCGACAACGACGCGCCGGTCATCTTCGTACCATCCACGCGGGTATAGTCGCCCGTATAGGCAGAAGCGATGCCGATGGCGTCGTTGAGATGCGAATTATAGGTATTGTCGGAGAAGCAATCATGCTCCTCTTCCGGATCGTGCAGCAGCAGGCCAAGCTTCATGCGCTCGCCGGCAAGCTCGCCATAGGAGAGTGAGCCCATGCCGGTGAGAATTGCGGTGAGGCCTGCCTTTGGATCGGCTTCCACCGTCTTCGTGGCCTCACCTTCCGGCGCCCAGGCATCCACCATCTCCTGAAGATCCTTGATGAGCAGGGTGGAGGCGGATTTCAGGTAATCGGCGCGGCGGTCGCAATTGCCGTTCGTGCATTTTGCCTTGTCATAATCGGTGTAGGGGCGGTTGCCTGCGCCCGGCCCGGTGCCGTTCAGATCCTGGCCCCAGAGCAGAAATTCGATGGCGTGGTACCCGGTCGTCACATTGGCTTCGACATCGCCCGCCTCGTGCAGGCTTTCGATCAGTTCCGGGGTGATCTTGGAGGCATCGACCTCTTCGCCGCTGATCTTGATCTTCGGGTTGGCGATGATGTTTGCGACGTAAAGCTCGTTCTCGTCGCTTTCCGTGCCGTAAGAGGGGTCGACATAATCGATCAGACCCTCATCCAGCGGCCAGGCGTTGACCTTGCCTTCCCAGGCATCGACAAGCGGATTGCCGAAGCGATAGACTTCCGACTGCTGGTAGGGAACGCGCGCCCTTATCCAGGCTTCGCGGGCCGCTTTGAGGGTCTCTTCGCTCGGCGTTGCGATCAGCGCATCGATTGCCTTGTCCAGCGTCTTCGCCGTGGTCAGCGAATCCTCATATTTGGCATGCGCGACATCGGCATAATGCTTGATAACGGCGGCAGCGTCGGTGGCCGCCTGCGCGGGAAGCGCGGTGAAAGCCGCCGATGCGGCCAGAAGCACGAAAGACGCGCTGAGAATTGTTTTGCGGATCATGATCCCTCTCCTTGAGCAGCCATGAAAAGACTTCAGGCTGCGGCCAGCGAGTTCTGACCCAATCGCAAACTTGTGTCAAATATTCTAGTTTAGAATGCTTTGAAACAAGCCGGCTCGGTATTTCCCAAGTAAAATCGCTGCGTGCAAAACCTGTTTTATGCTTTGCGTTTCATCAAGCAGAAGAAGAAACCATCCGTATCTGTGGTTGCAGGCGTCAGCGTCACTGTTTTGCCATCGGAAGAATGCGGCTTGTTGGCGTTACCGCCGAAAATCGACTGCCAGCGCTCCAGAGCCGAACCGATCGAAAACTCCGGGTTTTCCGCGCAGAAACGTCTGACCTGCTGTTCGTTTTCCTCGGGCAGAACCGAACAGGTGACATAAAGCAGTTCGCCACCCGGGCGCACGAAACCTTTGGCCTGCGAAAGCGCCTCGCCCTGCTGCTGCACGCGTTCTTCCAGATTGCGCGCTGTCAGCCGCCACTTGGTGTCGGGACGGCGGCGCCATGTACCGGTGCCGGTGCAGGGAGCATCGACCAGTACGCGGTCGAATTTTTCGTGGAACGGGGCAAGGCCGGAGGCGCGGTCATGCACCTGCACATTGCGCGTACCGGCCCTCTTCAGCCGCTCGATGATCGGCGCGAGCCGCTTGCGGTCGGCATCAAAGGCGTGGACCTGACCTTTATTGTTCATGCTGGCGGCCATGGCCAGCGTCTTACCGCCACCGCCGGCGCAGAAGTCGAGGATCTGTTCGCCTTCATGAGCACCGGCAAGATCGGCGACGATCTGCGACCCCTCGTCCTGCACCTCGAACCAGCCCTTCTGGAAGGAAAGTTCGGCAGTCACGTTCGGCAGGCGGGAAGGGCCTGTGCCGGCGGGAATACGAACGCCCTGCCGGGCAATCTGCGTGGCTTCCGCGCCGCTTTCCTCAAGTGCCTTCAGAACCTTGTCCCGGGTCGCCTTCAGCGTGTTGGCGCGCAGGTCAAGCGTGGGGCGCTCGTTTAGCGCCTGCGCTTCAGTGAGCCAGCGCTCTCCAAACGCCGTTTCCAAAGACGATTGAACCCATTCGGGGATGTCACCCTGGATATAGGCCGGTGCGTCGGAAAGTGAACGGGAAAGAAAGGCCTGCTGCCTTTCCGCGTCGGGCGCGGCGGGGGCGAATTTATCGCCGTCGAATTCCGCCGAAAGCTCCGAAAAGCTTTTGCCCCATTGCCGCAACAGGACGGCATAACCAAGCGAGGTGGCGCTATCATCATCCATCAGCCAGGCGTGCGACAGTTTCATGCGCAGCGCGTCATAGACGATGTTGCCGATGGCAGCCCTGTCGCCGGAGCCGGCGAAACGATGGGCAAGGCCCCAATCCTTCAGCGCATCGGCGACGGGACGCCTGCGTCCCTCAATATCCGCCAATACTTCGATTGCTCCGGCCAAACGCCCGCCCAAACGCATTGTCTACCTCTTCTTGCTGATAAGCCCGGTTGGTAGACGCGAATGACGGCGAGGGCAAGGCTCAATCGGCCTTGACGACCTCGTAGCAGACCTTGGCAGTGCCGGAGCTGATCATGCCGATGTTCTTGGCGGCAGCCTTGGAAAGATCGAGAACGCGACCCTTGAAGAATGGCCCGCGGTCGTTGATGCGCACCACGACGGCCTTGCCGTTGCGGGCGTTGGTTACCTTGACCTTGGTGCCGAACCGCAGGGAGCGGTGAGCGGCGGTCAGGTTGGCGGCGTTCATACGCTCGCCTGAAGCAGTCTTGGAGGACAACGCATACCACGATGCGCCTCCACAACCATTTGCCGCATTAGCCTGAAGAGGCGCAATGATGGAACAGGCGGCAATAGTTGCAGCGGTGAAAGTTATACGACGGATATTCAACAAACTGTACTTCCCTGAAAATCGGCCCCGCGCCGATTGATTGTGCCCTTGCTAAACGACCATGAACTGGTCTGAACGCCTTTTGATGCGAGATTGTAGGGCGAGGGAAAAATGGCGAAAAAAAGCTGATCTCAAATCACGAACTGTTACAGTCTGTAATATTCGTGATCGTTAGCCGGAAAGTCACCCAACACAGCTCAGTGTAGACAATTGAAAAAAATGCCGCAGAATCAATGCGGAATGGAAATGTCATTGCAACTCACGCCTTCGTGAATCTGCCTCACGAAATGTGAGTGAAATATTTTTCCAATGACTAGGATTTTAGTGATTCTGCGTAGTTAATTAAGTCTTAATTTGCTTAAATTCAATGAAAACCATCCGCAAAAATGCCGTTGGATGGATTTTTCATCGTTTTCAGTCGTGCTGATTTCAGCCGCGCCAGAGGCCATTTTTCCAAAGTTGTCGGAGCGACTGCCGGTACTCCGGGAAGTGGAAATCAAAGCCGAGCTCCCGTATTTTGGCGTTGGAAACACGCTTGTTCTCGCCGTAAAACGAACGCGCCATGGGCGTCAGATCGGCGGTCTCGAAATCCTGCTCAGCCGGCGGTTCAACACCCATCACTTCAGCTGCGAAGCTTACGACATCCTGCGGTGGGCAGGGTTCGTCATCCGTCACGTTGAAGATGCCGCGTTCATTTTTCTGCGTCAAAAAAGCAAGTGCCGCACCGATATCCTCGACCCGGATACGATTGAACACCTGGTCCTTCTTCACCAGCCTGCGCGCCGTTCCCTTCTCGAAATTCATGAAGGTATTGCGTCCCGGGCCATAAATTCCGGAAAGGCGCAGGATGGAAAGCGGCACATCTACTTTTTCGGTTGCCCCAGTCCACGCGGCCTCAGCCGCCACCCGCTCGACGGAGCGTGCGGAAATGGGACGGCAGGGTGTCGCTTCGTCCACCCGGGCGCCCTGATGGTCGCCATAAACGCCGACGGTGGAAAGGTAAGCCACCCATTTCAGATTGGGCAGGAGCTTTTTCGGATTGTCGCCCAGAAGCGCAAGCAGCGGGTCACCGTCCTTACCCGGGGCGATGGATTGTACGAGATGGGAGACGTTGCTCATCGCGGCGATGAGATCGTCATTGAGATGGGCGCCGTCGAAGAGCAACGGCCTCATGCCTGCGGCAGCAAGGGTTTCAAACTTGTCCCTGCTGCGTGTTGTGCCGCAAATACTTGTAGCCTCGGTTTTCAGCGCGTTGGCAATGGCTTTCCCTGAATATCCCGCGCCGAAAATCATCACATGCATGCTTCACGCCTCTGCCAGTTTCCATTCCATTTCCGCGTCCGGATCAGTCTCCGGCGCGCGACCGGCAGAGTATGTACGGAACTCGTCCCTGTCCATAAGCCGCGACAGTGCCCATGCGGCCATCCCCCGCACCTCAGACGAAAGATCGGTCTCCGCAAGTGCCTTGCATTGGTCCACAAATTGCCGGTCGGCAGAGTTTCCGGCTGCAATGAGCACATTGCGGATGAAGCGGTTGCGACCGATGCGTTTGACGGGGGAGCCGCTGAAAAAGCTGCGAAAGGCGGTATCATCAAGCGTCAGCAGGAATGCGATAGACGGTTCCTTCAGATCTTCGCGCGCCTGCAGCTTCATCTCGGAAGCGCTGGCCGCGAATTTGTTCCATGGACAGGCGGCAAGGCAATCGTCGCAACCATAGATGCGGTTACCGATCATCGGCCGGAATTCGTGCGGGATCGGTCCCTTGTGCTCAATGGTGAGATAGGAGATGCAGCGGCGCGCATCCAACTGATAGGGGGCAGGGAAGGCCGCAGTGGGGCAGGCGTCAAGGCAGGCGCGGCAGGAACCGCAATGGTCCTTCTCCGCCTCGTCGAGACAGAGTTCGGCGGTGGTGAACATGCTGCCGAGAAACAGCCAGGAGCCATGGGTGCGACTGACCAGATTGGTATGCTTGCCCTGCCAACCGAGACCGGCGGCGGCGGCAAGCGGTTTTTCCATCACCGGGGCGGTGTCGACAAAGACCTTCACATCCTCGCCGGCGCGGGCGGCAAAGCGCGTGGCGATTTCCTTCAGCCGCCCCTTGATAACGTCATGGTAATCGCGATTGCGGGCATAGACTGAAATGGCCGCCTTGTCCGGCTTCGAAAGCAGATCGCGCGGGTCTTCATCGGGACCGTAATTGAGGCCGAACATGACGATGGAGCGTACATCGCCCCACAGTGTTTTCGGCTCCGCACGGCGAGCTTCGGTTTCCGCCATCCACGTCATGGTGCCGTGGTAGCCATTGTCGAGAAATTGCCGCAGCCGGTCGGGTGCAAGCGGAATACTGTCGGGCGCCGTGATGCGACAGAGATCGAAGCCAAGCGAAAGCGCCTCCTGACGAACGAAATCCGTCAGTTTGCGTGCGCGTATCCGCTGCTTGTCGCTGGCAACGTCGATGATGGTGCCTCCTGCGGGTTATTCTGTGAAATATATAGGCTGAGCCGCAGGCCACAGCAAATAGTCGGGAGGCCAGACCTCAGAAATCCAGATCGGCGTAGTGGGAGGAGGGGGCAAGACGCGGAATGCGCTCGCTGAGGAATGGCCGGAAGGACGGCCGCGATTTCACCCGCTGATACCATTCCTTGGCAATCGGCGCTTCAAGCCAGTTGATCTCGCCGAGATAATCCAGCACCGAGACACCGGCAGCCGCAGCAAGATCGGCATAGCTCAGCCTGTCACCGGCCAGCCATGTGCGCGAACCCGCCAGCCATTCCAGATATTTGATATGCTGGCGAATATTGTTGCGGGCGGTGCGCAGCAGCTTGGAATCCGGCGGTCCGCCACCCTGCGCCGCCGTCATCTGCAATTTATAGACCCGTTCGCGCACCAGCGGCCGGGTCACGTCATTTTCCATCTTCTGCAGAAACCATTCCGTCAGGCGTCGGATTTCCGCGCGTTGAAACGGGTCTTCGGCCAGAAGCCGCCGGTCGCGCTTCAACACGCCATGCGTTTCGTCCAGAAATTCAGCCAGCACATAAGGGCCGCTGAGCGAGCGCATGTTATCATCAAGATAGACCGGAAGGGTGCCGGCCGGATTGAGCGCCAGAAACTCCCGCCGTCTTTCCCACGGCTGCTCCTCAACGAGATCGGTCTGGAAGCCGTATTCCGCAAGGATGAGACGAACGAACCGGGATGCGGTCGACATCGGGGAGTGGTAGAGAGTTGGCATCGGTACTCAATTTTTACGATTGGTTGTTATGATCGGCATTTGCCGGAAAACTTTTTCAGTTTCGCTTCATCAAGACGCTATAAGAGCTTGGCTACTTTAAAACAAGTTTAACGAAATTGCTTTCCCTTCCCGCTTTCCCCTGAAAAAAGGATACCTCATGGGTGACCAATCGATCATCAGCGCGCTTCTGCTGGGCATTATCGAGGGTTTGACGGAGTTCATTCCCGTTTCCTCCACGGCACATGTGCTGCTGGCCGGGCATTTCCTTGGCTTTAAATCGCCGGGCAACACCTTTGCCGTTCTCATCCAGCTCGGCGCGATCCTGGCTATCCTTCTCGTTTATTTTCAAAAGCTTGTCTCAATCGCTATGGCCATGCCGACAAACGCGAAGGCGCGGCGCTTCGTCCTGGCCGTTTTCCTCGCCTTCCTGCCGGCAGCCATCATCGGAGCTCTGGCGCATGACTTCATCAAGACGGTGCTGTTTGAAACGCCGATGTTGATCTGCGTCATGCTCATCATCGGCGGCGTTATTCTGCTCGCCATCGACCGTATGCCGCTGAAGCCAAAATATACCGACATCATGGAATATCCGCCGTCACTTGCCTTCAAGATCGGCCTTTTTCAGTGCCTTGCGATGATTCCCGGCACCTCGCGCTCGGGCGCTACCATCGTCGGCTCGCTGCTGATGGGGACGGATAAACGCTCGGCGGCTGAATTCTCATTCTTCCTGGCGATGCCGACAATGCTTGGCGCTTTTGTGCTGGATTTCTACAAAAACCGTGATGCGCTGAGCTTTGATGACAGCGCCCTGATTGCTGTGGGTTTCATCGCGGCCTTTGTCTCCGGCCTCTTCGTTGTGCGCTCATTGCTGGATTTCGTCTCTCGGCGCGGTTTTGCGCCCTTCGCCTGGTGGCGCATCGTCATCGGCGCAGTTGGCCTCGTTGCACTGCTCGTTATGGGCTGACTTCAATCAAGCGGACGAAATAAAAAAGCGCCCCGGAAAACCGGAGGCGCTTTTTAGTTTTGAATATATAAGGCTGATCAGTTGGCGCTGATCGAAGCCGTTGCGCAAGGGTCGACGCCATAGGCGGGAGCGCAGCCGCTCTTGCCTGCTGCAACCGTACCCGGCGCCATGAAAGAACCCGCCAGAACCACCAAAGCCGCACACGCAAAAAAGAGTGCGATAGATCTGCCCATTTTATGATTGCCTTTCAGACGTTCGTTCGCGCGGATCGTGCCGCCGTGTGTGAATTGAGGGTTCGGGATATGTTTGGAATGTGGCGAATATCAATAAACGAGCTTGCTGAATACCGGGTTAATGCGAAGTCTTTTCCACAGTTGCGCTTGTGCCACGCTTACCTGTTTCGGCGCTTCGCCGTTAACCATATCGCTGCTCCTGCAGCTTGTGTTCTTGATTTTCCTCCCACGCCATTTGGCAGTGAAAATGCATTGAAAGCGGTTTGGTTGCGATAACAGGCATAAAAAAAGCGGGATGTGCTCCCGCTTTTGATTCCATCAAGAGCCTGACCTTAGGCAGCCTTGCCGGCGTTCGAGAACTGTCCATGCGGGCGATACTGCACCATGTAGGATGGCAGAACCGAAGCGACGCGAACGGGGGTTATGCCGATGCCTTCCAGCGTCAGTCCGTTCTTTTCGGCATCAGCGGAAACGACATTGTCCTTTTTAAGCATGGTCACCTGATCGGACGTCAGGGGTGGCGTAATCAGCGGCACCAGAGACGCGAGCTTGCCGATCATCGAGGCCACGCCGAAAGGCAGGTTGATGAATGGGCGTTCGCGGTAGGTCGCGGCAAGAACGGCCTCGAGACAGTCACGGAAAGTCATCACATCAGGACCACCGAGTTCATAGATAGCGCCGGGCTTCAGCTTGCCATCGACGCTGCGGGCAACGGCCTCCGCAACATCTTCGACATACACCGGCTGGAATTTGGTTTTTCCGCCGCCGATCAACGGCAGGAACGGCAGGTTGCGGGCCATCTTGGCGAATTTATTGAAGAAATCGTCTTCCGGTCCGAAAATGATCGAAGGACGCAGGATCACTGCGCTTGGCAGCACGGAATGGATGGCGGCTTCGGCACGGCCCTTGGTGCGGCCATAACCGGTCTGCGAATTTGCTTCCGCGCCGATTGCAGAGATATGCGTCAGTGTTGCGCCGGCGTCACGGGCCGCTTCGGCAATGGCTTTGGCGCCAAATTCCTGCACGGCGTCAAACGTATTGCGGCCACTTTCGGTGAGAATGCCGACGCAATTGACCACATGGTCGGCGTCTTCGACGGCTTTGACGATGGAGTCGCGATAACGCAGGTTGGCCTGGGCGAAGGAAATCTGGCCGACATTGCCGAGCGGCTGCAGAAAGCCGGCAAGATCGGGGCGGCGCACGGCGACACGGATGCGATAACCGCGCTTGGCGAGCATTCTCACGACATGCCGCCCGACAAAACCCGAACCGCCGAAAACGGTGACGAGGGGTGGAAGGTTGGCCAAGGTCATGGGAGGCTCCTCAGAAGCTGTCGATAAAG
>JAEXMK010000170.1 GCA_023444445.1 Pseudomonadota bacterium
GCCAGTTTTTTCAGTTTCTGGAATTGTTCTAAACTGAAAAAGAGACTATATAACTCCACATTGAGAGTTAGGAGACCAGCATGCGTTTGACCAAACAGACCAACTATGCCGTTCGCATGTTGATGTACTGCGCTGCGAATGAAGGCAAGCTGAGCCGCATTCCAGAGATCGCCAGAGCTTACGGTGTATCTGAGCTGTTCCTGTTCAAGATCCTTCAGCCGCTCAACAAGGCGGGCCTTGTTGAAACCGTGCGCGGCCGCAATGGCGGCGTGCGCCTTGGCAAACCCGCCGACAAGATCAGCCTGTTCGACGTGGTCAGGGTGACGGAAGACAGCTTTGCGATGGCTGAGTGCTTTGAGGATGGCGCCGTGGAATGTCCGCTCGTGGACAGCTGCGGTCTGAACTCGGCGCTGCGCAAGGCGCTAAATGCCTTCTTCGACGTGCTCACGGAATATTCGATCGACGATCTCGTCAAGGCGCGTCCGCAGATCAACTTCCTGCTCGGGATCGATACGGAAATGCCCAAGATTGCCGCACTTCCGGCAGCCTGATCGTCCTTTGATCTATCCCGCAATCATCAAGCCCTTGGCCATAGGTCAGGGGCTTTTTTTGTTGAATAGGCATGAAATCTAATATTTTCAGCCCTGTGTGTTGACGTCACGGAACGAAGCGGCGCATTTGGTCCCCGAGCTTTTTCAAGCAACCAACCAGCGTCGCAATGATCATCAAGCCTGAATTCCATACATTTGCCCTCACCGCCCTTATCGGCAGCATGGGCGCATTGCTTGCAAGCCTCCTCAACGTTCCCGCCCCCTTTCTTTCGGGACCGGCGCTCGCTGTCACCATGACAGGGCTTGCAGGCGTAAAGCTTGGAATTCCCACCTTCATCCGCAATGCCTGTTTCGTCGTCGTCGGCATTTCCATGGGAACGAGCGTTACCCCCTCGGTCCTCGATGCCGCAAAGACATGGCCCTTGAGTTTCGGCGTCGTGCTCGTCGCCGTCGTGATCATGCTCTATGTCGCCTACTGGATCCTGCATTACGGTTTCGGTTACGACCGGACGACGGCAATGCTGGGCGCCTCCCCTGGTCATCTCAGCTATATCATCAGCCTCGGCGCCGAGACGAAAAGCGACCTTGCGACCGTCAGCATCGTGCAAAGTGTGCGCGTGCTGGCACTGACGCTTTCCGTGCCGCTGATCGTCGAGTATTTCGATCTGGTCAGCACGGAACCGTTGATTACAAATCCGCCAATGGGCGTGCTTACGCTAGCGCTCACCATCGCCGCCTCGCTTCTGACCGGGTGGCTTTTCCTGCGCTGGAAATTTCCCGCCGCCCTGCTGCTTGGCGGCGTTGCGATCTCCATCGGCACGCATATTACCGGCCTCACCGAAGGCGGTGTGCCCACCTGGCTCAGCCTGCCGGTCTATGTGCTGATCGGTTGCCTGATCGGCACGCGCTTTTCGAATGTATCCCTGATGGAAGTGCGAAAGGGCTTTCTGGCCGGCTTCGTGGTCACCATAGCTGTGATGGTGATCGCAGGCAGCATTGCCTGGCTGATTTCGCATGTGACAGGCGTTCCGCTCAACGCCGTCATGATCGCCTATGCGCCGGGTGGTCTTGAAACCATGGCTGCAATGGCCGTCATGATGCATGCCGACACCGCCTATGTCGGTTCGCATCATGTTATCCGGCTTCTCTTCCTGTCCGTGCTCATGCCGCTCGTCATGGGCAAGGATGCCCGCAAGCGGGACGACGACGCCTGACGAGCGCCGGCTATCCGTGCCCTCAGGAGCCACCGATGCGAAAATCTGGATGGCGTGCAACCTTTTTTCTTTCCGGCCGTTAATACTCCGCCGCAGTTGCGGCGGCGATCTTTCGCCTGTTCGACAGGCTGACCCCACCGGAGGACTATTTATGACCCGCTTGATGACGTTGACGGGCGCCGGACTTGCGCTTGCTTTTTCTGTTTCCATCGCGCAGGCGCAGGTGGTGGTGTCGTCGAAGATCGACACGGAGGGTGGCGTTCTCGGCAACATCATCCTCGCGGTTCTCAACCAGAACAAGATCGAGACGACGGATCGCATCCAGCTCGGCGCCACCCCGGTGGTCAGAAAAGCAATCACCGCGGGCGAGATCGATATCTATCCCGAATATACCGGCAACGCCGCCTTCTTTTTCTCCAAGGCGGATGACCCGATCTGGAAGGATGCCGCCAAAGGGTATGAAGAGGCGAAGAAGCTAGACTATGACGCCAACAAGATTGTCTGGCTGACGCCATCGCCGGCCAACAACACCTGGGCGATCGCGCTACGTAAGGATGTTGCTGACAAGAATAATCTGAAGACGCTTTCCGATTTCGGCAAATATGTCGCCGATGGCGGTACGGTGGTTCTTGCCGCCTCCTCCGAATTCGTCAATTCCGCCGCCGCCCTGCCGGCGTTTCAGACGACCTATGGTTTTACCATGAAACCGGATCAGCTGATCACGCTTTCCGGCGGTGACACCGCGGCGACGATCGCGGCGGCCGCGAACCAAACGAACAACGCCAGTGCAGCCATGGTCTATGGCACGGATGGCGGCATCGCGCCTTCCGGCCTTGTGGTTCTGGAAGACGACAAGCATGTGCAGCCGGTCTATCAACCCGCGCCGATCATTCGAGAAGAGGTTTTGAAAAAGCACCCCAATATCGAAGAACTTCTGAAACCCGTGTTCGAAAAGCTTGATCTCGCGACCCTGCAGGATCTGAATGCCCGCGTGCAGGTGGGTGGCGAGCAGGCGAAAACCGTGGCGCTCGACTTTCTGACCAAGAACGGCTTCGTCAAGTAGCGGCTCATGACGCCGGAGGAGGATCATGGAGGCGGAAGTGTTCTCATGATCCGATCCAACCCAGGGTACAGGGGGCAGGAATTGACGAAATGGCCTGACAAGGTGGGCGTGCTGATTTCGTGCCTGCTTCTTTATGCGCTTCTTGCATCACCCTTCATGACGTTTCGTGCCAACCGAATCGTTCAGGGGGAAACGAGAACAATCTTCGAGTCCCTCCCATCAACACCCGCGATACTCCTTGCGGCCATCATTATTCTTGCGACCTTCATCGCCTTTTTCCGCTTTCCCGTACGGCTGAAACTCGCAACTGCTCTGGCAGGTCTTGCGGCGCTCTCGGTTTTCGTCGGACAGGCGGCTTCCTTTCTCACGCCGGAAGGAAACAGTTTCGCCCGCGTCTCGCCGTCGAGCGGTTTCTGGTTGCTCTTTGCCGGGTTGGCTTTGCTCGCCACGGACTGCATCGCGCGTCTTGAGCTAAAACCCGCCATCCGGATCCTGTTGTTGCTGCTGGCGACCGCTGCACTTTCCGCAGTGCTGGCAAGCGGTCTCTGGAGCGATCTCTCCATCATCAAGGAATATACCGGCCGGGCCGACATATTCTGGACCGAGGCCGTGCGGCATGTGGAGCTCGCCCTCGGTTCGCTGATCGCGGCGACCGTCGCGGGTATTCCGCTCGGCATCCTCTGTTACAAGGTCGAGCGCCTGCGGGCGGGTGTTCTCAACAGTCTCAACATCGTCCAGACCATTCCCTCCATCGCCCTGTTCGGCCTTCTGATCGCGCCGCTCGGATGGATTGCGGCCATCGTGCCGGGCGCGGCGAGGATCGGAATTGCCGGCATCGGCATGGCGCCGGCCTTTGTGGCGCTGTTTCTCTATTCGCTGCTGCCGGTCGTTTCCAATACAGTGGTCGGTCTTGCCGGCGTTTCCCAGGCGGTCCGGGAAGCAGCGCGCGGGCTTGGCATGACGCCAGCGCAGCGGATGCTGCGGGTGGAATTTCCGCTCGCCATGCCGGTCATCCTCACCGGCATCCGCATCGTTTTGGTGCAGAATATCGGGCTTGCGACAATCGCAGCCCTGATCGGCGGTGGCGGGTTTGGCGTTTTCGTGTTTCAGGGCATCGGACAGACAGCCATGGATCTCGTGTTGCTCGGCACCGTGCCGACGGTTCTCCTCGGCTTTGCGGCCGCAATCACACTCGACGCCCTCATAGATAGCAATCTCTTCAGCGCAGGCAGAAGGCAAAGAGCATGATCGAGATCGACACCATCACCAAACGATACGGCGACACGACCGTCGTGGACCAGGTATCGCTGACCGTCGCACCGCGCACCGTCACCGTTATCGTCGGCACCTCAGGGTCGGGGAAAACCACGCTGCTGCGCATGATCAACCGGCTGGTGGAGCCAACCTCCGGCACAATCCGGATCGACGGAGAGGATGTCAGCGCCATACCCGGTTTCAAGCTACGCCGCCACATCGGTTACGCCATCCAAGGGCATGGCTTGTTTCCGCACCGGACGGTGGCGGAAAATATCGCGACCGTGCCGCAGCTGATCGGCTGGGACCGCAAGCGCATAAAGGCCAAGATCGATGCGCTCATGCATCTTTTCCAGCTTGATCCCGGGCTTTATGCGGATCGTTTTCCGCATGAGCTTTCCGGCGGCCAGCAGCAGCGTGTCGGTGTGGCCCGTGCACTGGCCGCGGAACCGAACATTCTCCTGATGGACGAGCCCTTCGGCGCGCTGGACCCGGTGATCCGCGCCAAGGCTCAGAACGACCTTCTCGATATCCAGAAGAAACTCGGCGTCACCATCGTTCTCGTCACCCACGATATGGATGAGGCTTTCCATCTGGCCGATCGTATCGCGGTGATGGACAAGGGCCGCATCGTGCAGGATTGCCCGCCAGCAGAGCTGGTGCTGAAACCGGCAACGGATTTCGTCCGCACCATGATCGGCGAAAACGAACGCGCGCTGAAACTGCTCTCAGTTCTGTCGGTCGCCGAGATCGTAGAACCGGGAAGTGCGGAAGGTGTGCCGCTCACCGAAGACACCAGCCAGCGCGATGCCCTGTCTGCCATGTTATGGGCGGGCTGTGATGTCCTGCCTGTCATAAAAGACGATGGGCAGCCCGCGGGCCGGGTGCGGCGTGACGTTCTTCTCCAGCGTGCCGCCGGCGCCCCATGAAAAACGTCTTCTCTTTTCTCTCTCTCGGGCTTCTGGTGCTGGTGCTGATCATCTTTCTTGCAGCACCGCAAATATTCGCGCCGATCTTCCGCCCTCTCGTGCAGGCCAATGCCCCTGCCATCTACACGCAGGCCAATCTCTTTTCCCTGACACTTTCACATCTGAGCACCGTTGCGATCGCGACCGGACTGGCGACGCTCACGGCAGGGGCGCTTGCGGTTCTTGTCACCCGGCCTTTCGGGGCGGATTTTCTGCCGCTGTCGCGCAGCATCGTCAATATCGGCCAGACCTTTCCGCCGGTGGCGGTTCTGGCACTCGCCGTACCGTTGATCGGGTTTGGCGAGAAACCCACGCTTATCGCGCTGTTCCTCTATGCGCTTCTGCCGGTGTTCGAAAATACGCTGACGGGGCTCACCACCCTGCCCGCCACGGTGATGGATGCAGCCAGAGGCAGCGGCATGACCGGCTGGCAGCGGCTCATCAAAGTGGAGCTGCCGCTTGCCCTTCCTGCCATTCTCGCCGGTGTCAGGCTCTCGGCGGTCATCAGCCTTTCCACCGCGACCATCGGTTCGACCGTTGCCGCCCGCACGCTCGGCGAAGTGATCATCGCCGGCCTGCAATCCAACAATCTCGCCTTCATTCTCCAGGGCGGTTTGATCGTTGCGGCGCTGGCGATCCTGATCCACGCTGGCTTTTCCGCACTGGAAAGGTCCGCAGCCCGCAAAACCGGGCACTGACGCAGGGAGCCGCCCAAATTTAATGTTCCCGCCACCCGCCGCTCATGATAGGGGCTGAGCGTTGCAACAGAAATATCAGAGGTTCGGGTGACACAGGCAATTGTCGTGATGGGAGTGAGCGGCTCTGGCAAGTCCACGGTCGCAGAAGCGGTGGCTGAAAAACTGGGCGTTGCCTTTATAGAGGGCGACAAGCTGCACCCGAAATCCAATGTCGATAAAATGTCCGAGGGCATTCCGCTCACTGACGAAGACCGCTGGCCCTGGCTCGATCTGATCGGTGCGGAACTGCGCAAAGGCAGCGACGGCAAGGGTGTCGTGGTTTCCTGTTCGGCGCTCAAGAAAATCTATCGCGACCGCCTTCGTGAGGCGACCGGTGGTCCACTCGCTTTCGTTTATCTCGACGGCAGCCTGGAACTTCTCAGCCGGCGCATGGGTGAACGCAAGGGCCATTTCATGCCGCTCTCGCTGCTTCAGACCCAGCTTGCCACGCTGGAAGTGCCGACCGGCGAAGCAGGCGTCGTCACCGTCAATATCGACACCACACCGGAAGAAATCACCGCAAACGCGCTGGCCGGCCTGAAGACGGTAACGTTCTAGAGGCCGAGTTTATCTCTCAGCCCGTACCACCACGCACCAAGTACGGTCAGCGGCACGCGGAATGTCTTGCCGCCGGGGAACGGGTAATTCGGCAGGGAACTCCAGATATCGAAACGTTCGGCGTGGCCCGCAACGGCCTCGCCCAATATCTTGCCGAGCAAGTGGGTGGTCGTGACGCCATGGCCGCTATCGCCGTGTGAGAAATAGATATTATCCGAAAGCTTGCCCATATGCGGGATGCGCGTCAGGGTCAGCGCGAAGTTGCCACTCCAGGCGAATTCGATCCTGGTCTTTTCCAGCTGCGGAAAGGTCTTCAGCATATTCGGCCGGATCACACCCGTCAGGTCGGCCGGGTCGCTGCCGCCATAACCGATGCCGCCACCGTAAAGCAGGCGGTTATCCGAGGTGCGGCGATAATAATCGAGAATATAATTGGCATCCTCGACGCAATAATTGGCGGGCAGAAGGGCCTCGATCAGATCCGCATCGAGCGGCTCCGTCGCCATGACCTGACTTGAGACCGGCATCATCCGCTCACCGATTTCCGGCAGCAAGGTGCCGAGATAGGCGTTGCCGCAAACGAGAACATATTTCGCCTTCACGCTGCCCGTTGCCGTGCGCACAATGGGATTGACGCCCTGCTCCACCGCGATGACGCGCGAATTTTCAAATATGCGGGCTCCGAGGCTCTCAGCCGCCGCCGCTTCGCCCTGCACGAGATTGAGCGGATGGATGTGGCCACCGAAGCGGTCGATCATGCCCCCGGCATAACGGTCGGTCTTCACATAGTGGCCGACATCCGCCTTGGAGACCATTTCGAGGCCGCCATGACCGTGCTTTTCCCAATGGGCTTTGTGAGCTTCCATTTCGCGAATCTGCTTCGGCGTGAAGGCAGCGAAGAAGCCGCCATCGACGAGATCGCAGTCGATGGCGTATTTCGCGACGCGACCGCGGATGATCGCGCTGCCTTCCAGCGACATTTCTCCGAGCTTCACCGCTTTTTCGTGGCCATAACGTCGGGCTATTGTTTCGAGATCGCGGCTATAGCCATTGACGATCTGGCCGCCATTGCGGCCCGAAGCGCCGAAGCCGACCCGCACACCTTCCAGAACGATGACCGAATAGCCACGTTCACTGAGTTCCAGCGCCGCGGAAATACCCGTGAAACCGCCACCAATGATGCAGACATCGGTTTCCAGCGCGCCTTCGAGCGTCGGTCGCACTGTTTTGACATTGGCGGAGGCCGCGTACCATGACGATGTATGGCCGGGATTGGGAATATCAGTTACCTTAGCCATCTCACACCGTCCTGATATAGGCGTCATATTCGACGTCGGTTACACGCAGGGAAAATTCGGAAAGCTCCTGCTGCTTGCAGGCGGAAAACAGCGTCCGATACTTCTGGCCAAGCGTTGCATAGGCAAAGCTCGACCGTGTGAAGCGCTGTAAGGCATAATCCCAGTTGGTGGGAAGCGGTTCGTGATTGATGGCGTGGCTGTCACCGGCGATCGCGCCGCCCGGCTGGCGCTTTTCCTTCATGCCGGCAAGTGCGGCGCTGAGGATCATCGCAAGAACCAGATAGGGATTGGTATCGGCACCGGCCACCCGATGTTCGATACGCGTCGCGACCTTGCTGGCAACGATGACGCGCACGGCCGCCGAGCGGTTATCGATGCCCCAGGAGGCGTAGGTCGGTGCGTGTTCGCTGGGGGTCAGGCGACGATAGGAATTGGCATGGGGCGCGAAGATCGCCATGCTCTCCCCCATGTTTTCCAACAGGCCGCCGACCGAATGCATCAGCGCATCCGACGGACCGTCTTCCCCGGCATAGATATTCCTGCCGTCCTTATCGAGAACGGAAAAATGCACATGCATGCCGTTGCCGGCCTGCAATCCATAAGGCTTGGCCATGAAAGTGGCGTCGAGTTCATGCCGCCGCGCCACACCCTTGACGATGCGTTTCAGGAAAACGGCGAAATCGGCGGCCTGCAGGGCGTCGGGCACATGGTTGAGGTTGATCTCATATTGTCCGGGGCCATTCTCCCGCAGCGTCGTATCGGCAAGCACGCCCTGGGCACGGCAGGCCGTCGCGATATCATGGAAGACATCCTCGAAATCCTGTAATTCGGAAATGGACAGAACCTGCGTCTGGCCGGTGTGCCAGCGCCCCTCACGACTGTGCGGTGGGCGCACCGGATCAAGCGCCGAACGAACGGGATCGATCAGGTAAAATTCAAGTTCAGTGGCCACGACCGGCGTGAGGCCAGCCCTTTTATAGGCGCCGAGAACCTGCGACAGAACATGACGCGGATCGCCATAAAAACCTGATCCATCCGGGTTTTTCATCGCCAGCAGAACCTGTGCGGTCGGACGCCCAAGCCACGTCACCCGCGACAGCGTGCCGGGAACGGGGAAACAAAAGCCATCCGGATCACCCGTGCCTTCGGCGAGACCTGCGGCATGCACATCCCGGCCCCAGATATCCAGCGCATAAACGGATCGCGGGATCGCCATTCCCTTTTCAAGCACGTCGATTGCCCGCTCGCGCGGAATCCATTTGCCGCGCGGAACGCCGTTCGCATCTATGACGAAAGCTTCGAGAATTTCGAGATCGGGGTTATCGGCGAAAAATTTCTTTGCGTCTTCAATATCATACATCATGCACCAGCAAGCCGTTTCCATCTCGTTTCACACGCAGCGAGTTTCGCTAACGAAAGTCGTCCTGCTGCTGATAGATGAGAAACCTCGCCACCATGATGACGTTTGCCCTTTTTCCCCTTTGCATGGGACCATGTTACGTGGCCCATTACAGGAAGGCCAGCGGATTTAGAGCGGCGGAGATAAAAATGGAATCGCTCCGCCTCTCTAAGTTTTTGTTTGAGCATCGGATTTTACGAAAACCGCGCTACACTTTCGGTCCGATGCGCCAGCCATCAGGGATTGAACCTTTCCGGACGATAGGCATCGATGGCGATAACGGGCGCTTCTCCGAGCATGGTTTCGGCCAGAACACGGCCGGTGATCGGCCCAAGGGTGAGACCATGGTGGGCATGGCCGAAGGCGAACCACAGGGTTTTATGGCGCGGCGCCTTACCGATGATCGGCATCATATCGGGCGTGCAGGGCCGCGCGCCCATCCACGGCTCCGCATCCAGCCTGCCGCCGAGGGGAAAGACGGTGCGGGCAACCCGTTCCGCCCGCTCGATCTGCACGGGGGATTTCGGCGCATCGCGTTGGGCAAATTCCGCACCGGTCGTCAGGCGAATGCCTTTTCGCATCGGCGCGAGGAAATAACCGCGCTCAGCATCGATCAGCCAGTTGTTGAGCTTTGTGCCCTGCTGTGGTGCATAATGCATGTGATAGCCCCGCTTCACGCCGAGCGGGAAGCGATAGCCCAGCCTTTCCGTCACCGTGTCCGCCCAGGGCCCCAACGCCACGACGGCATGTTCGGCCTCCACCGCGCCGGTTTCGGTACGCACAGTCCAGCCGCTTGTCGTCTGGCTGAGGGTGGACGCATCCCCGCGGACAAAGGTTCCGCCGAGACTTTCAAACAATTTGACATAGGCAAGCGTCAGCGCGTGTGGATCGCGGACTGACCAGGGATCATTCCATTTCAGGCTGCCGACGAAATCCCGGCTGAGATGCGGTTCGGCCGTGGCCAGTTCGTTGGCATCGAGCTTCGAGTGCGAAATGCCATGGTCACGATTGAGACGCTCGGCCACGGCATAGTCGGCGTCCCGCCTTGCGGCGGTCCTGTAGGCCGTCATCCAACCGTTTTTCACGATCAGATCGCCAGCATTCGCCTCTTCGATCAGGATACTATGCTCAGAGACCGAATGCTCGATCAGCGGTGTATAGGCAAGGGTAATCGCGGTATGTCGCGATGCTGCGGAATGATACCAGTAGCGGCCAAGGAAAGGCGCAATCCTCGGCAGTGCGGAGAGCCGATAACGGACATCGATCCTGTTGTTCAACGAATAGCGCAGCAGCAGCGCAAGGTCGTGCGTGAAACCATAAGGTACCACGCCCTCCCTCTGTATCAGCCCGGCATTGCCGAAAGAGGTCTCTTCGCCCGGTCCGCGCCGGTCGACCAGCACGACCGATTTGCCCCTTCGGGCCAGTTGCAAAGCGACGGAGACCCCTATGATCCCCGCTCCCAAAACGACCACATCCGCTGCCATCGCAATCAATCCGTTTCCATGTCACGTCCATCGCAACATGGGTCGGCATTTTCCGCGAAGCAACGGAAAAATCATCGTCTCAATGGAAAGGTGATGCGTCTTACTGGCTGACCGCTTTCGTTTTCACCGCCTCGATGTTGAAGGCGGCCGCCAGCAGCGCTTTGGTGTAGTCCTGCTGCGGATTGGCGAAAATCTCCGCCGCCGGACCGCTCTCCACCACCTTGCCATGGCGCATGACGATCAGGTCGTTGGCAAGCGCCTTCACCACCTTCAGGTCGTGGCTGATGAAGAGGTAGGCGAGTTCATGCTTCGCCTGGAGATCGCGCAGCAGATCGACCACCTGCGCCTGCACGCTCATGTCGAGCGCGGATGTCGGTTCGTCCAGCATGACGAAACGCGGTTTCAGCACCATGGCGCGTGCAATGGCGATGCGCTGGCGCTGGCCACCGGAAAATTCGTGCGGATAGCGCCAGCGGGTCGCCGGATCGAGGCCCACTTCTTCCAGTGCGACCGCAACGCGGGTGTCACGCTCGTCAGCGGAAAGAGATCGCTCATGGACCTTGAGGCCCTCCGCGATGATTTCACCCACCGACATGCGCGGGCTGAGCGAACCATAGGGGTCCTGAAACACCACCTGTAGCCGGTTTCTCAGTGGCTTCATCATCTCATAGGAATAGCTGTCTATCGACTGGCCGATGAAGCTGATGCGGCCTTTCGAGGCAATCAGCCGCGAGAGAGCTAAACCAAGCGTGGTCTTGCCGGAGCCGGATTCACCCACCACGCCCACCGTCTGGCCGGCGCGCAGGGTGATATCGATACCGTCCACCGCCTTCACATGGTCGACCACCCGGCGCATCAGTCCCGCCTTGATCGGGAACCAGACCTTGATGTCGTCACCCTGCATGACCACGGGTTTGCTGGCATCGGAATGCGGCGGCTCACCCTTTGGCTCGGCGGCCAGAAGATGGCGGGTATAAGCGTGCTGCGGATCGGTAAATACCTGCTCCACCGTGCCGGTTTCCACGATCTTGCCCTTGGTCATGACGCAGACGCGATCGGCAAATTTACGGACGATGCCGAGATCGTGGGTGATGAACAGCATGGACATGCCGTGTTGCATTTTCAGATCACCGAGCAGTTCCAGGATCTGTGCCTGCACCGTCACGTCGAGCGCGGTGGTCGGTTCATCGGCGATCAGCAGTTTTGGCCGGTTGGCAAGCGCCATGGCGATCATCACACGCTGCCGCTGGCCGCCGGACAATTCATGCGGATAGGCCTTCAGGCGCTTTTCCGGTTCGCGGATACCCACCTGCAGCAGCAGTTCCAGCGTGCGCGCCCGCGCCTCCGCACCGGTGATCGCCTGATGCAGCTCCAAGATCTCGCCGATCTGCCGCTCGATGGTGTGGAGCGGGTTGAGCGAGGTCATCGGCTCCTGGAAGATCATGGTGATGTCGTTGCCGCGCACGGCGCGCAGCGCGCGCTCCGGCAGGGTCAGCATGTCCTTGCCGTCGAACAGGATCTTGCCCGACGGGTGGCTTGCGGCCGGATAGGGCAGCAATTTGAGAATGGAATTTGCGGTGACAGACTTGCCGGAGCCGGATTCCCCGACGAGGGCAACGACTTCGCCCGGCATCAGATCAAAGGAGACGTGATCGACGGCGACACTGGTCGCGCCACCCTGATGGAAGGCGACGGAGAGATCACGGACGGAGAGAAGCGGCTGGATATTTGTATCCGTCATGGCGATCACCGGAACGTCTTGCGTGGATCAAAGGCGTCGCGCACCGCTTCACCCACAAAGATCAACAGCGAGAGCATGATGGACATGGTGAAAAACGCGGTAAGGCCGAGCCAGGGCGCCTGAAGGTTGTTCTTGCCCTGCGCGATCATCTCGCCCAGCGAGGGTGATCCAGGCGGCATTCCGAAGCCGAGAAAATCGAGCGAGGTGAGCGTGGTGATAGAGCCGGAAAGGATGAAGGGCAGGAAGGTCAGCGTTGCCACCATGGCGTTGGGCAGAAGATGCCGGAACATGATCGTCCCGTTGCCGACGCCAAGCGCACGGGCGGCACGAACATATTCGAAGTTTCTGGCCCGCAGGAATTCGGCGCGGACAATGCCGACGAAGCCGACCCATGAAAAGAGCAGCATAATGCCGAGCAGCACGAAGAAGCCCGGCGGCAGGATGGCCGCGATGATCAGCAGGATGTAAAGCACCGGCATGGACGACCAGATCTCGATGAAACGCTGCAGAAGCAGGTCCGTCCAGCCGCCGAAATACCCCTGAATGGCGCCGGCCGTGACGCCTACAAGGGCCGAGGCGATAGTCAGCGTCAGGCCGAACAGCACCGAAATGCGAAAGCCGTAGATCATTCGCGCCGTAACATCGCGCGCCTGATTGTCGGTGCCGAGCCAGTTGAGATTGCCAAGCGTGCAGCCGGGATCGGCATCGCCCTGCGGATAGGCCGAGCAGCGCTCATTTTTGTCCATGAGCCAGAAGGGGGCTGTGGGCGCGGAATGCGGAATGTTGGAATTGACCGTCTGGTAGGAATAACGGATCGGCGGCCAGATCATCCAGCCATTGGCGTTGATTTCGTCCTGAATGAAGGAGGACTTGTAATCGGTCTGGGCCAGGAAGCCGCCGAATTTCTCTTCCGGATAATCCACCATGACCGGCACCAGAAGCTCGCCCTTGTAGGAAGCGAGGATAGGTTTGTCATTGGCGATGAATTCCGCCATCAGGCTCAGGAAAAACAGGATCAGGAACAGCCAGAAGGACCAGTATCCGCGGCGATTCGCCTTGAAATTCTGCCAGCGGCGCTTGGTCGTCGGCGAAAACCACGGGCGCTTCGGCTTTACCAGCGTTTCGGTTCCGAGGGGATGAGCAAGCGACATCACACGTCCCTCCGCTCGAAATCGATGCGCGGATCAATCCATGTGTAGATCAAGTCGGACAGCAGGCCAACGACGAGGCCCATCAGCGAGAAGATGAACAGTGTGCCGAAGACGATCGGGTAGTCACGGTTGACGACCGAGAGATAACCAAGGCGTCCGAGGCCATCGAGCGAGAAGATATTCTCGATCAGCAGCGATCCGGTGAAGAAGGCGGAGATGAAGGCGCCCGGAAAACCGGCGATCACGATGAGCATCGCATTGCGGAAGACATGGCCATAGAGAACCTTGCGTTCGGTAAGACCCTTGGCGCGGGCGGTGACGACATATTGCTTCTTGATCTCGTCGATAAAGGAATTCTTGGTCAGAAGCGTCGTCGTCGCGAAGGCAGAGAGCGATAATGCGATCAATGGCAGAGTCAGGTGCCAGAAATAGTCGATGATCTTCTGCCACCAGTTCAGTTGGTCGAAATTGTCCGAGACCAAGCCGCGCAGAGGAAACCAGTCGAAGAACGAACCGCCGGCGAAAAGCACGATAAGCAGGATGCCGAACAGGAAACTCGGCACCGCATAACCGATGATGATGATGCCTGAGGTCCAGACATCGAAAGTCGAGCCATCGGAAACGGCCTTCTTGATGCCGAGCGGAATGGAAATCACATAGGATATGATGAGAATCCAGAAACCGAGCGACGCCGAGACCGGCAGCTTGTCGATGATGAGATCGATCACCGACGAATTGCGGAAGAAGCTGTCACCGAAATCGAAGCGGATGTAATTCCACATCATTTCGAGGAAGCGCGTGAGCGGCGGCTTGTCGAAGCCGAACTGTTTCTCGAGCTTCTTGATCAGTTCCGGATCAAGTCCCTGCGCACCGCGATATTTCGAGCCGCTTTCATCGAACCCGCCTCCCTGCCCCATTAGATCGCCACCGCCCGAGAGCCGATCTGAGGCACTGTCGCCTTGGCCCGTCAACTGCGCCACGACCTGTTCTACCGGGCCGCCCGGCGCGAACTGGATGACGAGAAACGAAATGCCCATGATGCCGACAATCGTCGGAATCATCAGCGCCAGACGTCTGAGGATATAGGCGCCCATCAGCCTTTTCTCCCAGCCGTTCGGTCAGCGATTTTCGTCTCGGTCAAGCCCGGTCCTTTCCTCAAAGCGACGTCGCGCGCATTTCAAGCGATTCGTCTCGGCCTATGTGAATCAAGCCTTCGCCGCGAAAGCAAGGCCGGCGTCATTTTCCGGCCTGGCTGGACCACCAGGCTTCAGGAAAACCGATGCCATATTCGGGCAGGTTTTCCGGGCGGACAATCGTGTTCCAATAGGCGATGAACAGCTCGCCGCGGTAGAATTGCGGAATGACATAGCTGTTGGCGAGCAGCACCCGGTCGAGCGCCCGGGCGGCAGCGACCTGCTCATCGCGATTGGGCGCAAAAATGACTTTGCGCACCAAAGCATCGACCGCCGGGTTCTTGATGCCTGCGAGGTTGTTCGATCCCTGACGATCAGCAGCCACCGAACCCCAGTAATCGGCTTGCTCGTTACCCGGATTGGCCGACGTCGCCCAGAGCTTGACGATGATGTCGTAATCGAAGCTGCGGGTGCGGTTGGTGAATTGCGAGGCATCGACGGTGCGAATGGTCGCGTTGATGCCGATTTTCTTCAGACTCTGGACATAGGGAAGGATCGTTCTTTCCATGCCGGCGGAATCAATCAGGAATTCCATATCGAGTTGCTGGCCGGTCTTCGCATTGACCATACGATTGCCGCGCAGTTCATATCCCGCTTCCTTCATCAGCCTGACGGCTTCGCGCAGATTGTCGCGTTGCTTGGCCGGATCGCCCGCCACCGGATTCTTGTATTCCGTCGTGAAGACCTCAGGCGGAACCTGATCCTTGAGCTCCTGAAGCAGCTCCAGTTCGCGACCCGTCGGCAGGCCTGACGAAGCCAGTTCGCTGCCCATGAAGAAGCTGTTGATGCGCTGGAACTGGCCGTAAGCCAGTGTGCGATTGAGTTCCTCGAAATCGAAGGCATAGTTCAGCGCCTTGCGCAGTTTCGGGTTCTGGAACTTTTCCCGCCGCATGTTCGGCACGAAGGCCTGCATGATGCCAACGGAACGATAGATATTCGGCAGTTCCTCTTTTTTGACGCGGCCTTCTTTCACCGCCGGAAAATCGTAACCCGTGACCCAGCGGCTGGAGGAGGCTTCCTGCCGGAAATCGACGGTACCCGACTTGAAAGCCTGGAATTCCACGTCTTGATCGGCAAAGAAGGTATAGGCAATGGTTTTGAAATTATTCATCCCCACATTCACATTGACGTCCTTGCCCCAATAGTCGTCACGGCGTTCATAGGTAATGGACGAACCGGGAGAAACGGCCGCGATTTTGTAAGGGCCCGAACCCATGACCGGCTCCAGCGTGCCGCGCGATATGTCGCGTGGCTTGCCGTCCGGGCCGGTGCCTTCCCACCAGTGCTTGGGAACGATCAGCAATTGCCCGACGATCTGCGGCAATTCGCGATTGTTCTTTTCATCGAAGGTGAAGGTGATGTCCCTTTCGCCGCTCACCTCCGCCTTGGTGACGTGGGTATAATAGGTCGAGAGCTGGGGGCTGAGATCCTTCGCCTTCTCGAAGCTGAAGACGACATCCTCAGGCGTCACCGGTTTTCCATCAGCCCATTTGGCGTCCTGCCGCAGCCGGAACGTCGCCTTCGTAATATCGTCGGGATAACTCACGCCCTCGGCCAGCAAGCCATAGGAGGCCGACAGTTCCTCTTCCGTCGATTTCATCAGCGTATCGTAAACCAGCGAAAGGCCCGTTGCCTTCTCTCCCTTGGCGAGCAGGGGGTTAAGCGTGTCGAAAGTGCCTGATGTCGACAGGCGCAGCGTGCCCCCCTTCGGCGCCTTGGTATTCACATAGTCGAAATGGTCGAAACCATCAGGGTGTTTCAGCGCCCCAACCGTCGAAATCCCCTTTCGCCAGACATCGCCCGACTGGGCGGAGGCCGCCGCCGGTACCAGCAGGGCGGATGCGGCGAGAGCGACAAGGATGCGGGATTTCAGTGGTGCCAATATCATCGGGGGTAGTTCCCTGTTTTTGTGCTTGCTGGAGAGAGCATAAAAGAAAGATTGGCAAAAAACAGATGCGCTGGCTCACAAGCTCTTTATCAGCGTCTTTATCCCGGCTTTGCGCGAGCTTGGCGAAACATGGTTTCAACAAAATCCCGTTCCAGTTTATTCTTGGCGGAAGAGAATCACCTGATCGGACGGGCAGGCTATATGAGAGCGGGATCATCAAGAGTTTTCAAAGCGGCCACGCTGGCGATGTCTGTCGTCTCGGCGCTGCAGTTGCAGATCGAGACCGCGTCGGCCGAAGACAGACCCGCAAAAGAAGTGTTCGGCCATATGGCGCTGCCTTCCGCCGCAGCTTCCCAGCCAATTGGCTCCTATGCCAAAGGCTGCCAGGCTGGTGCCGTCGCCATGCCAGCCGATGGCCCAGGTTGGCAGGCCATGCGCCTTTCCCGCAACCGGCGCTGGGGCCAGCCGCAGCTGATTTCCTTCCTCGAGCGTTTTTCGCAGGACGCCCAGAAGATCGGTTGGCCGGGATTGCTGCTCGGGGATATTTCCCAGCCGCGCGGCGGCCCGATGCTGACTGGTCATGCTTCGCACCAGATCGGCCTCGATGTCGATGTGTGGTGGCGGCCGATGCCCACCCCACGGCTGACCGTGGAGCAGCGCGAAACGGTGCCTTTCATCTCAATGCTGGACAAAAGCAAGTTCCTGACGGTCGACGACCGCAAGTGGTCGCCGCTGAATGCACGGCTGGTGATGATGGCGGCAAGTTACCCGCAGGTCGAACGCGTGTTCGTCAACCCGGCCATCAAGCAGAAGCTATGCCAGACATGGACCGGCGACCGCACCTTTATGGGCAAGATCAGACCGATCTATGGGCACGACGAGCACTTCCACATCCGGCTCGAATGCCCGCCCGGCGCGCCCAACTGCAAACCGCAGGCCTCCGTCGGCAAGGGCGACGGCTGCGACAAGTCGCTTGCCTGGTGGTTCACCAAGGAACCATGGGCGCCGCCGAAAAAGGACCCCAATGCCAAGCCGGTGAAACCGCGTCAGGTGATGGTTTCCGATCTGCCAGCGGCCTGCGCCGCCGTTGCGGCAGCGCCTTCCGCCAATCCCGAGGGTATTGCGGCTCAGGCCTATTCCTCCTCCCCTGCCCAGGCCGTACGTCAGCAGAATGTGGAGCAGGTCATTCAAAACGCCCCGGCAATCCAGCCGCCGTCCGATATTCCGCTTCCGACCCAGCGTCCGACATTGAACTGAAACAGAAATGAGGCATTCAACAGCTTCCCTTTTCAAATGGCGGCAAGCTGTTATAGAAGGCTTCAAATCGATTTAATTCTTTTGACACAGGCTGGGATCATGGAAGGGCAACGCTGTATCGCGCTCATCGCTCACGACGAGAAAAAGGACGATATGGCGGATTTCGCCCGTCACCATCAGAAGGCACTCTCCCGCTTCAAGATCGTCGCCACTGGCACGACCGGCGGCCGCGTACAGGAAGCCTGTCCAGGGCTTGATGTCATTCGCCTCAAGAGCGGCCCGCTCGGCGGCGACCAGCAGATCGGCGCGATGATCGCGACAGGCGAAGTGGACGTGCTGATCTTCTTCACCGACCCGCTGACCGCCATGCCGCATGATGTCGACGTGAAGGCGCTAACCCGGCTTGCCACGGTTTATGATATTCCCATGGCGCTCAACCGCGCGACTGCAGAAAACCTGATCGACTTCAATTCCGCCGACTGACCCACACCAACATGGAACAGGCAATGCCGAAGACGTCCGATACCGAATATCTGTCCTTCCCGATCCTTCTTGGCGACATCGGCGGCACCAATGCCCGCTTTTCCATTCTGATCGATTCCTTTGCCGAACCGGTGCACCTCACCACGGTAAAGACGGCGGAATATCCGACAATCGACGACGCCATCCAGCAGGCGGTTCTGGACAAGACCTCGCTTCAGCCGGTCTCGACCATTCTTGCCATTGCCGGCCCGATCGAAGGCGACGAGATTCCGCTCACCAATTGCCACTGGGTCGTCAAGCCAAAGGACATGCTGGCCAGACTCGGGCTGCGGGATGTCATCGTCATCAACGACTTCGAGGCGCAGGCGCTTGCGATCGCGGCTCTCGACGACGACAACCGCGACGGTATCGGCTCCGGCAAAAAGGACGTTTTGGCATCACGGGTCGTTCTTGGACCCGGCACGGGGCTCGGCGTCGCCGGTCTGGTATATGCCCGCCATATGTGGTTCCCGGTGCCCGGCGAAGGTGGCCATATCGATATCGGTCCGAGAAGCGCGCGTGACTACGCGGTTTTCCCCCATATCGAAACCATCGAGGGCCGCGTCGCCGGTGAGCAGATCCTGTGCGGGCGCGGGCTGGTCAATCTTTACCGCGCCGTCTGCAAGGCCGATGGCATCGAAGCCATCTTTTCCGATCCGGCCGATATTACTGCACAAGGGCTTTCGGGCCAGAATGCACAGGCCAAAGAAACGCTTTCGCTTTTCAGCACTTATCTCGGCCGCGTGGCGGGCGACCTTGCGCTGATCTTCATGGCCAAGGGCGGCGTTTATCTCGCTGGCGGCATTTCGCAGAAGATCATTCCGGCGCTGAAGAGCCCGGAATTCCGGGCCGCGTTCGAAGACAAGGCGCCGCATAGCGCGCTGATGCGGACCATCCCCACCTTCGTCGTCACCCACCCGCAGGCGGCCCTTTCCGGGCTTGCCACCTATGCGAGAACACCTTCCGATTTCGGCCTGGCGCTGGACGGGCGGCGCTGGCGAGCCTGATCGTTTTCTCCTCAAACGGGCGACCCTTCCGACGGGATACTTGCGAAGCGGGCAGGCGGTCTTTAACGTCACCATTGCAAACATCAAACGTCCGATACCGGCGGGTTTCGATCCGCTCGACATGAAAAGTGAGTGAAAACATGGGCAGCGGCATGAAACTGGTTGTAGTCGGTGCGGCAGGCCGCATGGGACAGGCGTTGATCCGCCTTATTCACCAGACGCCGGGTGTCCAGCTGCATGCCGCCGTCGCGCGTGAAGGCTCTGCCTTTGTCGGTCGTGATGCCGGCGAGATTGCCGGTCTCGGCCCGATTGGCGTCGAAATCACCAGCGACCCGTTACAGGCCTTCCTGCATGCCGAAGGAGTGATTGATTTCACGTCACCGGCAACCAGCGTCACCTTTGCCGGTCTCGCTGCCCAGGCCCGCATCGTGCATGTCATCGGCACCACGGGCTGCTCCCCCGACGATGAGGAAAAATTCAAGGCGGCATCGCGCCATGCCCGCATCGTCAAGTCGGGCAATATGAGCCTCGGCGTCAATCTGCTCAGCGTTTTGACGCAGCAAGCCGCGCAGGCGCTTGATGCACAGAACTGGGATATCGAAATTCTGGAAATGCACCACAAGCACAAGGTGGATGCGCCCTCGGGCACCGCACTTCTGCTTGGCGAAGCGGCGGCGGCCGGCCGCAAGGTCGACCTCACCGCCTCTTCCGTACGTGTACGCGACGGACATACGGGCGCGCGTGAGACCGGCACCATCGGTTTTGCCACGTTGCGCGGCGGCTCGGTGATCGGAGAACATTCTGTGATCTTCGCCGGTGAAGGCGAGCGCGTCGAGCTTTCCCACTATGCCGGCGACCGCTCCATCTTCGCGCGCGGTGCGATTACGGCGGCCGTCTGGGCTCTGGACAAGAAGCCGGGCTTCTATTCCATGCTGGATGTGCTCGGTCTTTCGCAGACGGAATAAGCCGGCATTCTAATTTTCGACCGTGAATTCGACCGTATCGGCGGAAAATCGGCTGACCGCATATTGCACCGGCACGCCATCCATATCCGCATTCAGTGCCTGGGTGACGAGCAGGATAGCCCCGGGCGATAGTTCGAGATCGGTCAGATCCTGCATATCCGCGTGGATAGCGGAAATGACGGTGGTAATGCGTACGTAGTCCTCCACGCCAAGCATCTTGAAAGCAGCCGTGATCGAGCCGCTTTTCTGATAGGCCTCGCCTATTCCGGCAAAGCGATCCGCCGGAAACCATGTGGTCGAGCGAGACACCGGCCGGGTATCCGCCTTGCGCAGGGTTTCAAGACGGATGAGCGGCGCGCCCACCGGCATTTGCAGCCGGGTCGCGAGATCGGCACTTGCCGGCTCGGTGGTGTGAGAAAGAAGCAGCGCCTCCATCTCCTTAACCTGATCTCCGATGCCCGCCGTAAACCGCGTGCGCAGCGAAATGGGAAAGCTCAGACGTTCCTTGCGGGCGATCAACGTGCCGCGACCCTGCATCGGCTCGAGAATGCCTTCACTGGCCAGCGCGGCAATGGCACTGCGGACGGTGTGGCGGTTGACACCGAATTTTTCGGCCAGCGTCATTTCCGGCGGCAGCATGCCGGTTTCGTCGTGATCGCCAGCCGCAATCTCGCCTCTGATCCGGTCGGCAATCTGCCGCCAGAGCGCCACGCCGTTCTTTCTTTTCATCGCTGCCACAGGGCTCATGTCACACGCTTGTCATTCATCGTCGTTAATTGTAGCTTATATTGTATAGTTGTCTATATCAATAGACATTAGAGGTCAAGCGATGAATAACGAAGCTGCGAATATAGATAGTGAAAGGAAACGGGTGGCGGCCCTTCTTGCCCGCGCCACCGTTCAAGAGCTCGAAACTGTCTGGAACCGGCAGGATGCCAGCCCGCAGACGGAAAACGTGCGCGGGCCTGAAACCGGCCTCGTCATGGTCAAGGGTCGTATCGGCGGCGGTGGCGCGCCCTTTAATCTCGGTGAAACCACTGTAACCCGCGCAACCGTCAAGCTCGCCTCGGGAACCGTTGGCCACGCCCATGTTCTCGGCACCGGCCGCAAGAAGGCCTGGTATGCCGCCGTTTTCGATGCACTCTGGCAGGAAAGCCTGACCCGGGACTTCATCGAGAGTGAGCTTCTTTCACCGGTCGAAAAAAGACTGAGCGAAGAGAAGGCGCGGAAAACAAAGGAAACCGCTGCCACGCGGGTCGATTTCTTCACCATGGTTAGAGGAGAGGATTGATGGGTGTGAGAGCCGAAGCATTGACGGGCGGCTTTTCCAGCGCCGTGTTCGATTCCCAGCGAATTTTCAAGAAGCTGATGGACGGCATGGCCCGTCCCGGCACGCCGCAAACCATCGAAACGGCAGTCGCCCCGCCGCTGCCGCTTGCGGCTGCCACCGGTGCGGTTCTGCTCGCGCTTTGTGACCACGATACGCCCGTCTGGCTGAGCGGTGTATTGCGCAAGACCGCAGTGCCGGGCTGGATCGGATTTCACACCGGCGCACCCGCGACGGAAGAAAAAGGGGCTGCGCATTTCGCCGTCATTGAAGCGAGCAGCGCTGTCGCTTCCTTCGGCCTTTTCGCCCAGGGCAGCCAGGAATATCCCGACCGGTCCACGACGCTCATCATCGAATTGTCCGATCTGGACGGTGGGCGGGAATTGCTGCTTTCCGGACCCGGCATCAAAGACGTCAACACCATCAGCCCTTCCGGCCTGCCGGATATATTTCCGAGGCTTTGGGCAGAGAACAACGCCACCTTCCCGCGTGGCGTCGATGTCATCCTGACGGCTGGCGATAAATTCGTCTGCCTGCCGCGCACGACGCGCATCAAAACCGTGGAGGCATAAGATGTATGTTGCTGTCAAAGGCGGGGAGACCGCCATCGCCAACGCCCATCGGCTTCTGGCCGACAAGCGGCGCGGGGACCGTGACCTGCCGGCCATGACGGTTGCGCAGATCGTTTCGCAGCTATCGCTCGCCGTCGACCGCGTGATGGCGGAAGCCTCACTCTATGATCAGTCGCTTGCAGCCCTTGCCGTCAAGCAGGCACGCGGCGACATGATCGAAGCCATCTTTTTGTTGCGAGCCTATCGCACCACGCTGCCGCGTTTAGGCTATTCGGTTCCGGTGGATACCGCCGAAATGGCGGTGCAGCGGCGTGTCTCCGCGACCTACAAGGATCTGCCCGGTGGGCAATTGCTGGGTCCGACCTTCGACTACACCCACCGGCTGCTCGATCCCTCCCTTCTCGAAGACGAGGCCGTCGAAACCGCAAGCCAGCGGGAGGGCGAGCCGGAATACGTCATGCGTGTTTCCGATATCCTTGCTCAGGAAGGGCTGATCGAAAGCGACGGCGTCATGCCGGATGACCATATTGCCGGCGACCTGACACGGGAGCCGATGGAGTTTCCGATGCCCCGCGACCTGCGCCTGCAATCGCTGGCGCGCGGCGACGAAGGTTTCCTTCTGGCGCTCGCCTATTCGACGCAGCGCGGTTATGGCCGCACGCACCCCTTCGTCGGTGAAATCCGTATTGGCGAAGTAGAGGTCGAACTTGATGTGCCGGAACTCGGCTTTTCCGTCTCGCTTGGCGATATCCAGGTCACCGAATGCCAGATGGTCAACCAGTTCAAGGGCTCGGCCAAGGCACCGCCGCAATTCACCCGTGGCTACGGTTTGGTCTTCGGTCAGAGCGAGCGCAAGGCGATGGCGATGTCGCTGGTCGACCGGGCGCTGCGCGCTGGCGAATTCGGCGAAGATGTCGTCGCGCCGGCACAGGACGAGGAGTTCGTCATTTCACATGCCGACAATGTGCAGGCGACGGGTTTCGTCGAGCATCTGAAACTGCCGCACTATGTGGATTTCCAGGCCGAACTAGGTCTGGTGCGAAAGATGCGCACAGATTTCGAGGCGATCAATGCCAATGGCGCGAAGTGGATGGGCGAAGCGGCCGAATAGCTCAGCGGCTGTCCTGCTCCCCAAACCAGTAAGCGCAAAAGACGGT
>JAEXMK010000045.1 GCA_023444445.1 Pseudomonadota bacterium
GTTTATGGCTCCGTCGCGGTCTTCACCGACCCCTATGGAAATCGCTGGGATCTTCTTCAGCCGCGCGGCTGACTGGCCCTGAAACCGCTTGATTGCGAGGGGCTGCGGGTGCATAAGCGCGCGTGCAATTCCAATCACGGGGCGGGGCCCTCCACAAGCCTTTTCGAGGACGACAATGAACGCATTCAAGCCGCTGGTTTTCTCGGGCGTCCAGCCGACCGGCAATCTGCATCTCGGCAATTATCTCGGCGCGATCCGCAAGTTCGTGGCGCTGCAGGAGGATAACGACTGCATCTATTGCGTCGTCGACATGCATGCCATCACCGCCCAGCTCGTTCACTCGGACCTGAAGGCGCAGACCCGCTCGATTGCGGCCGCCTTCATTGCAGCCGGTATCGATCCCGTGAAGCACATCGTTTTCAACCAGTCGGCCGTGCCGCAGCATGCGGAACTGGCATGGGTGTTCAACTGCGTGGCGCGTATCGGCTGGATGGAGCGCATGACGCAGTTCAAGGACAAGTCCGGCAAGAATGCCGAACAGGTCTCGCTTGGACTGCTCGCCTATCCTAGCCTGATGGCCGCCGACATTCTCGTCTACCGTGCTACACATGTGCCCGTCGGCGATGACCAGAAGCAGCACCTGGAACTCGCCCGCGACATCGCCCAGAAATTCAACATCGATTTCGGCGGCCATATCCGCAACGCCGGGCTGGGCGTTGATATCACGGTTGGCGACGAGCCGGTCCATGCCTATTTCCCGATGGTGGAGCCGCTGATCGGTGGCCCCGCGCCGCGCGTCATGTCTTTGAAGGACGGCACCAAGAAGATGTCGAAGTCCGATCCTTCCGATCTGTCGCGCATCAACCTGATGGATGATGTCGATGCGATCTCGAAGAAGATCAAGAAGGCAAAGACCGATCCGGACGCGCTGCCGGGCGAAGTGGAAGGACTGAAGGGTCGCCCGGAGGCCGAAAACCTCGTCGGCATCTATGCTGCGCTTTCCGACAAGACCAAAGCGGATGTGCTTTCGGAATTCGGTGGCCAGCAGTTTTCCACCTTCAAGCCGGCCCTCGTTGAGCTTGCCGTCAATGCCCTTGCACCTGTTAACAACGAGATGCGCCGCCTTCTCGACGATCCGACCCATATCGACGCCATCCTCAAGGAGGGCGGGGAACGCGCAGGCACGATTGCCGAAAAGACGATGAACGAGGTGCGTGATATCATCGGCTTCCTGCGCTGACAGGTCGCTGCCTCGTGCTTGCGGCGGGCGGTTTGCGCCTGCCGTGATTTGATATAATCTCCGCCCGAACCGTCGGGCGGTTTTTCGGATCACGGCGGACCTAAGGGAGTGCGGAATGGTTTCAAAACGGCTGTCGCGTCTGGAAGGGCATCGTCGCAAGTTTCTCGCCGTTATCGATGACACACCGGAATGCGAAAGGGCCGTGCACTATGCCGGTCGGCGCGCCAAGAACTCCAATGGCGGACTGGTGCTGCTTTACATGATCCCGGAAGGCGATTTTCAGCAATGGCTGGGTGTCGAGCAGATCATGCGGGCGGAAGCGCGTGAGGAAGCGGAAGCCACTCTCGCCAAGATCGCCCAGAAGGTACGCGAGACAATCGGCATCGAGCCGGAAGCAGTCATTCGAGAAGGCAGCCCCACCGAGCAGATTCATGGCTTGATCGAGGAAGACCGTGATATCGCCATTCTGGTGCTGGCTGCGGGATCGACGAAAGAAGGGCCGGGACCGCTGGTGTCCTCCATCGCCGGACGCGGTGCGGCCTTCCCGATCCCGGTGACTGTGCTGCCCGACACCTTGTCGGATGAGGAAATCGACGCACTCTGCTGACCCTTGTTCGGGCAAGATTGAGGGGCTGACGATTTCTTGAATGTAATTATCATGTCAGGGCTTGAAGTGTCGCTTCGCCGGGCGTATTTTTGGAAGAATTCTAAATTACGGGGCGTGAACCGCGACCTCGAAGGAGATGACGATGTTCATTCAGACGGAAGCCACGCCCAACCCCGCCACGCTGAAGTTCCTGCCGGGCAAGGTGGTGCTGGAAAGCGGGACTGCGGAGTTCCTCAATGCGTCGCAGGCGCAGGCTTCGCCGCTCGCGGAACGCCTCTTCACGATTCCGGGCGTCACCGGCGTCTACTTCGGTTTTGATTTCATCACGGTCACCAAGGATGATGCGGAATGGCAGCATCTGAAGCCTGCCATCCTCGGCTCGATCATGGAGCACTTCATGTCCGGCCGGCCGATCATGGGCACGGCGATTGCCGCCGAAGTCTCGGACGAGGAAGGTGAGTTCTTCGAAGAGGGGGACGAAACCATTGTCGCCACCATCAAGGAACTGCTGGACAGCCGCGTTCGCCCGGCCGTGGCGCAGGATGGCGGTGATATCACCTTCCGCGGTTTTCGTGACGGCACCGTGTTCCTGAACATGAAAGGCGCCTGCTCGGGTTGCCCGTCCTCAACCGCAACGCTGAAGCACGGCGTTCAGAACCTGCTTCGCCATTTCGTGCCAGAAGTGCGCGAAGTCGAAGCGGTATGATCCTGTAAGTCAGGCCATGATTGTTCTTGCACTCGACACGTCAGGTGTGGATTGTTCCGCCTGCATTTATGACAGCGCCTCTGACAGGGTGCTCGGCGAGGTCTGCGAAACGATCGGCAAGGGCCATGCCGAGAGGCTGATGGCCGTCATTGACGGGGCCCTGCAGCAGGCGCAATTGCCGCTGCAGAAGGTCGAGCGCATCGCTGTGACCATCGGTCCCGGATCCTTCACGGGCATCCGGGTCGGTGTTGCCGCCGCGCGGGGTTTTGCCCTGTCGCTTGGTGTCGAAGCTGTCGGGGTCACGACGCTCGAGACGCTTGCCTTGTCTCACCTGGCCGGAAATCCCGGCCGGCCCGTGGCTGTCGGGCTCGACGCCAAACGCGGCGAAACCTATCTCCAGACATTCGGTACGGGTGGATTGCCGCTCAACGAGGCAGCACTTCTGTCTCTGGACGACGCCACAGCTGTTCTTTCCGGTTTCGATGGCGCTGTCATCGGCTCCGCCGCGCCGCTGTTTGCAGGCGAGGAAACCGGGTCCGGTCCGGACCATTTCCCGATTGCTTTCGTCGCTCGTGCTGGCGCGCGCAAGCCGGCCGGCCAACCGAAACCCGCACCGCTTTATCTGCGCGGACCGGATGCCCGGCCACAGACCGGTTTTGCGCTGGCACGCCAGGACGTTGCCTGATACGGCATGCGTCAGTGCATGTTCTGATTCCCGATATTTGCGATGTTTGACGATTACCTGAGCTGGAAACCCTATTTCGAAATCGTGCCGATGCAGCATGAGGATTGCGCCGCGGTGGCGGACTTGCATGCCTTGCGCTTCCCACGGCCGTGGAACGACGGGGAGTTTTCAGGCCTGCTGACGCAAGGCTCGGTTTTTGGCGCCGTCGCCCGCCAGACCAACGCATTTTTCAGCAAGCCGCTCGGCGGTTTCGTGCTGGCGCGGGAGGTTGCCGGCGAAGCGGAAATCCTCACGGTTGCCGTGGCCGACAGGTTCTCGCGCACCGGTCTCGGCTGGCGGCTGATGCAGTCGGCCGTACGTGAGGCGATGATGCGCGGCGCCGAAACCATGTTCCTCGAGGTAGATAACAACAATGCCTCCGCACTCGGGCTTTACAGGAAGCTCGGCTTCAAGACGGTTGCGGAGCGCAAGGCCTATTACACGGCCAAGGATGGAACAAAGTCGACGGCGCTTGTCATGCGCCGCGATCTTCGCTAGTTCCCTGCGACAGGCATTTTTTCGGCGAAAGCCGCAAACCGGAATTCTCAAAGGCCAGAAGACGTGACAGACCTTTCAAAAACCTTGGAGGAGCTTTGTGCCGAACGCGGCATGCGGATGACCGACCAACGCCGCGTCATCGCCCGCGTCCTTCAGGAATCGGCGGATCATCCCGATGTCGAGGAGCTGTATCGCCGTTCCTCTGCCGTCGACCCGCGCATCTCGATTTCCACCGTCTACAGAACGGTGAAGCTGTTCGAGGATACAGGTATCATCGAACGCCACGATTTTCGCGATGGCCGCTCGCGTTATGAAACCGTGCCCGAAGAACACCACGATCACCTGATCGATCTGAAGAACGGCGTGGTTATCGAGTTTCATTCGGCCGAGATCGAGGCTCTTCAGGAAAAGATCGCCCGCGAGCACGGTTTTAAGCTCGTGGATCATCGGCTGGAACTTTATGGCGTGCCGTTGAAACCCGACGAACGCTGAGACGCCGGTGGACAAGCGGGCGTTCCCATCATGATGTGGCTTCGGACAGCCTATATCGCGATCGTTCTTCTGATCGTGACGCTCATATTGCTGCCGTTGCAACTCCTGGGGCTTGCCTTCGACTGGCGGCTGCGCCGCCGCATTCCGCGCATCTGGCATCGTATCGCCTGTCACGTTCTCGGCATCCGCGTGCATGTGCATGGGGATGTGGAGCGGGCAAAACCACTGATGCTGGCGGTCAACCACGCCTCGTGGAAGGATATCCTCGTTCTCGGCAGCATTGCCGATGTGGTGTTCATCGCCAAGACCGAAGTGCGCGACTGGCCGGTTTTCGGCTGGCTCGCCCGGCTGCAGAAAAGCATCTTCGTTCAGCGCGAACAGAAGCGCAGCACGGGCGCGCAGGTGAGCGAGATCGCCAGCCGCATGGCCGACGGCGAGATCGTCGTCCTTTTCCCCGAAGGCACGACCTCGGACGGCAACCGCATGCTGGCCGTCAAATCCTCCCTGTTCGGTGCCGCCTCCACCGCCGCTGAGCAGGTTCCGGGTAAGCTGGTCTACGTGCAGCCTGTCGCCATCGCCTATACGCGGGTGCAGGGCATGGCCATGGGGCGTTACCACCGGATCATTGCCGCCTGGCCGGGCAGCATCACGCTGGTGCCGCATCTGCTTGGTGTCATCAAGGCGGGCGCTATCGATGTCGATGTGACTTTCGGGGAGAGCGTTCCGTTTCACAGCACGGATAACCGCAAGCGTCTTGCAACCGATATAGCCGCCGCGATCCGCAACATGCTGGCCTTCAGCCTGCGCGGCGGCTGGCGCAAATAGCGGCGTCGTAGCTTTTCCGGCATTTTTCTGTTTAATCTGACCGCGAAAAACACTAGATAGCCGCCATGACCCAGGAAACACTTGGCCTCGACGCCCTACCCGTGAACGCCCGTGAAGGCGCAAACAGCCGCAAGGTTTTTATCAAGACCTATGGCTGTCAGATGAATGTTTACGATTCCGTCCGCATGAGCGATGCGCTGGCGAAGGATGGTTACGTTCAGACGGAGGATATGGGAGAAGCGGATCTGGTTCTCTTGAACACCTGTCACATCCGCGAAAAGGCAGCAGAGAAGGTTTACTCCGCGCTCGGCCGGCTGCGTGACATGAAAAAGTCGCGCGAAGAGCAGGGCCGGGAATTCATGATCGGCGTTGCCGGTTGCGTGGCGCAGGCGGAAGGCGAGGAAATCCTGCGCCGTGCCCCCGCCGTCGACGTCGTCATCGGCCCTCAGACCTATCACCGCCTGCCCGACGCCTTGAAGCGCGTGCGTGGTGGCGAGCGTGTCATTGAGACGGAATATGCGGTTGAGGATAAGTTCGAGCACCTGCCGGTCGCCGAAAAATCGACATTGCGCACACGCGGCGTCACCGCGTTTTTGACGGTGCAGGAAGGTTGCGACAAGTTCTGTACCTTCTGTGTCGTGCCGTATACGCGCGGTTCGGAAGTGTCACGCCCGGTGCGCCAGATTGTCGATGAAGCGATGAAGCTCGTCGATGCCGGCGTGCGCGAGATCACACTGCTCGGCCAGAATGTGAATGCCTGGCAGGGCGAGGGCCCGAAGGGTGAGAAATGGGGCCTTGCAGAGCTGCTGTATCGTCTGGCGGAGATTCCCGGCCTCGCACGGCTTCGCTACACCACCAGCCACCCGCGCGATATGGATGACCGGCTGATAGGCGCCCATCGCGATCTGCGCATCCTCATGCCTTATTTGCACCTGCCGGTACAGTCAGGCTCTGACCGCATACTGAAGGCGATGAACCGCCGTCACACCGGTGAGGAATATATCAGGCTTATCGAAAAGATTCGCGTCGCCCGCCCTGATATCGCCATGTCCGGGGATTTTATTGTCGGCTTCCCCGGTGAGACTGATCGTGATTTCGAAGATACGATGGCGATGGTCGAGACGGTGAAATACGCCCAGGCCTTTTCGTTCAAATATTCCACCCGCCCCGGCACGCCGGGAGCCGATCTGACAGATCAGGTTGCAGAAGACGTGAAGGCCGAGCGGCTGGAGAGATTGCAGACGCTGTTGCTGCGGCAGCAGAAGGAATTTGCGGAGTCGCTTGTCGGAAAGACCATGGATGTGCTGCTGGAAAAGCCCGGCCGCATGACTGAACAGTTGATAGGTCGCTCTCCGTGGCTGCAATCCGTGAATCTTGATGCAAAGACGTTGAAAATCGGTGACATTGTTAATGTACGAATCACCGCAACGGGTCCAAACAGCTTGTTTGCCGAGGTGGCAGGGAGTTAGAGTGAGGAGCCGACACTGATTGGGACAGGAGCCTGACCGCTTGAACGCACACGAATTGGTATCAAATTCATCGCGCCAGCCACGCCAAGCCGCGACCGACGCCAATCACTTCGTCCTCACGTTCGAGAATAACAGGATAGCGGGAGAGCTATTCGGTCAGTTCGATCAGAACCTGAAGCTTCTGGAGCAGCGCCTTAATATCGACGCCCGACCGCGTGGCAACTCCGTCGCCATCACCGGCGATGTCGTGGCTACCAATCAGGCCCGCCGCGCGCTGGATTTCCTTTATGAGCGCCTGCTGAAGGGCGGAACCGCCGAGGTCTCCGATGTGGAAGGCGCGATCCGTATGGCCATGGCCGCGGACGACCAGCTGACCTTGCCGACGATGGAGCGCAAGGCGAAGATTTCGATGGCGCAGATTTCCACCCGCAAGAAGACGATCGCTGCCCGCACGCCGACGCAGGATGTCTACATGCGGGCGCTGGAGCAGTCCGAACTGGTTTTCGGCGTCGGCCCCGCCGGCACCGGCAAGACCTATCTGGCCGTCGCTCATGCCGCACAGCTTCTGGAGCGCGGCGCGGTCGACCGCATCATCCTGTCGCGTCCTGCGGTGGAAGCGGGCGAACGCCTAGGTTTCCTGCCGGGCGACATGAAGGAAAAGGTCGATCCCTATCTCCGCCCGCTTTACGACGCGCTTTATGACATGATGCCGGGTGACAAGGTGTAGCGTGCCATTCAGGCAGGCGTCATCGAAATCGCGCCGCTGGCTTTCATGCGCGGCCGTACCCTTGCCAATGCTGCCGTCATTCTGGATGAAGCCCAGAACACCACGACCAAGCAGATGAAGATGTTCCTTACTCGACTTGGTGAGAACGGCCGCATGATCGTGACCGGTGACCCAAGCCAGGTGGACCTTCCGCGCGGCGTGAAGTCCGGTCTTGTCGAAGCCCTTCAAATCCTCACCGATGTGGAAGGTGTGTCCGTCGTGCGCTTCAAGGATGTCGATGTCGTCCGCCATCCCATGGTGGCACGCATTGTCCGGGCTTATGAATCCCACACGGCCGTGCCGGATGAAAGCCTCGTGAAGGGCAGCTGACCTAAAGACAATGACAGTTCTGGATATTCAAATCAGCGTCGAGGCCGAAGGCTGGCCCTCGGAAGAAGACTTGGTCGCCTTCTCCACGAAGGTTCTGGAGGCGGCCGTCGATTTTCTGAAGCGGGAAGAGGAACAACCCTTTCCGAAAACGCCGGTCGAACTGTCGCTGGTCTTCATCGATGATGAAAATATCCGGGAAATCAACGCCGAATGGCGCGACAAGGACAAGGCGACCAACGTCCTGTCTTTCCCCGCTTTTCCGCTGGAGCCGGGCGGAATGCCCGGCCCGATGCTGGGCGATATCGTCATCGCCCGCGAGACGGTTGCGCGGGAGGCTCTTGAACTTGACAAGAGTTTCGAGGATCATCTGACCCATCTGCTCGTCCACGGGTTTCTGCATTTGTTCGGTTATGACCACATGGATGAGGAAGAAGCGGAAGAAATGGAGTCGCTTGAGACTCGCATTTTGGCGGTGCTTGGCCTATCTGATCCCTACGCGGGTCAAGAACCGCTTTAAATATTGTCTGGAGCCATGAACGAACATTCTGCACGACCTGCCAATGAGGGCAGAGAAAACGGCGAGCAGTCCTCTTCGGAGGAGGGCAGTAGTCACTTACGGAACGATTCCAATGCAAAGCCGAGATCGACGATCTGGTCGCGCATAGGGCGGTTACTGAAACCGTCACAGGGTGAGCGTCTTCGCGAGGATCTGACCGACGCGCTGATGGCCGACACCGAAATCGGTGCCGCCTTTTCGCCTGAAGAACGGGCGATGTTGAACAATATCCTCCGTTTCCGCGAGATCAGGGTCGAAGACATCATGATCCCGCGCGTCGATATCGACGGTCTCGACCAAAACATGACGATCGGCGACGCGCTAATCCTCTTCGAGGAAACCGGACGCTCCCGCATGCCTGTCTATGACGAGACGCTGGATGATCCGAAGGGCATGATCCATATTCGCGATCTCCTGGCCTATGTCGCCAAGCAGGCCCGCAACAAACGTCGGGCAGGCTCACGCAGCGTCGCTTATGGCGAGGTGAAGGCGCCGCGCTCACCGCGTCCCAATTTCGATCTGGCGCGGGTCGATCTTGAACAGACGGTCGCCGATGCCGGTCTCGTGCGCAAAATTCTCTTCGCACCACCCTCGATGCTTGCTTCCGATCTCTTGAAGACGATGCAGGCCCAGCGAACGCAGCTGGCCCTCGTGATCGATGAATATGGCGGCACGGACGGTCTCGTCAGCCATGAGGATATCGTTGAGATGGTCGTTGGCGATATCGACGACGAGCACGACAAGGACGAGGCGATGTTTTCGCGCCTATCCCCCGACGTGCTCGTGGCCGATGCCCGCGCGGAACTCATCGAACTTGCCGAGGCAATCGGTCCGGAATTCGATGTGCGCGAACATCTCGAAGAAATCGACACCCTCGGCGGCCTCATCTTTTTCGCACTTGGTCGCATTCCCGCCAAGGGCGAGGTGGTTCGAGCCGTGCCCGGCTTCGAGTTTCAGATTCTCGATGCGGACAGCCGGCGTATCAAAGGCGTCCGTATCGTCCGTGATCATGGCTCGGAAGGGGAGGATGACCGGGCTCCGGGTGAAGCCAGCGGTGTTATCGCACTGCCCGCGCCGGACGTTCGCCTGATCACGCATCAGCAGAACGCCGACTAGAGACGGTGCCGGGAAATCCGTCACCTTTGTCTCAAGATTGGGATTCGGCAGATTCGAATAGCCAAAAGGCCGCAGGAGACCGCGGCCACCAACCTCCTGTGGACTGCGAATCTTTTTTCCTTTACGTCGGTTTTGAGGGGAAATTCCGTGGCGCGGCCTCGCCGGGAGCGGGCTTTTCCAGGCGCGCATAAACGGAGATGGCATGGAGCGTCTTGCAGGCAGGGTAATGCTGGCCGGCGGCATGAGCCGCGCGGTGATGGCGATTGCCGCGGGTGCGGTCGGGGCGCTCGCTTTGCCTCCAATTGGCTTTTTCGCGGCGCTTTTCTTTTCTTTCACCCTGCTTGTCTGGCTCGTGGACGGCTGCACCGGCAAGCCGGGCGGTGGCCTCTTTAGCCGCATCATGCCTGCCTTTGGCATCGGCTGGTGTTTCGGGTTTGGTTATTTCGTGGCCGGTCTGTGGTGGCTGGGCAACGCTCTCCTCTTGGAGGCCGATGAATTCGCCTGGGCACTGCCGCTCGCCATCATCGGTCTGCCGGCATTGCTGGCGCTGTTTTACGGTTTTGCCGTCGCTGCCGCCAATCTTCTCTGGTCGGATGGCCTTGGCCGCATTGCGGCGCTTGCCGCCGCCTTCGGCCTGTCCGAATGGCTGCGCAGTTTCATCGCGACCGGCTTTCCCTGGAACGCCATCGGCTACGGCATCATGCCCATCCCGATCATGATGCAGTCGGCGCATCTGCTCGGGCTTTTCAGCATCACGACGCTCGCGGTCTTCATCTTCGCCGCGCCGGCGCTGATCGGCACGAAAAAAGGCATGGGACCGGGACTGGCGCTGGCTGGCCTGCTGCTGGCCGCTCACTTCGGTTATGGCTTTTACCGCCTGCAGACACCCGCGGAGACACCGGCGGACGCGCTCACTGTCCGCATCGTGCAGCCGTCCATCGATCAATCCCGCAAGATGCTGAATGCCGACCGGGCGGAGATTTTCGCAGAGCATCTGCGGCTGTCCGCCCTGCCGCCGGGTGAAGGAAAAAAACGCCCCGACATCATCGTCTGGCCGGAAACCTCCGTGCCGTTCATCCTGACGCAAAATCCGGACGCCCTCGCAGAAATCGCTAAAACGCTGGAGGATGGACAGGTGCTGTTTACCGGCGCCGTCAGGATGGAAGATCAGGGCGCCGGCCGGCCGCCGCGCTATTATAATTCCGTCTATGCGATCGACAGTCAGGGTGAGATTATCGGCGCGACCGACAAGGTGCACCTGACGCCCTTTGGCGAATATGTTCCTTTTGAAGGCATCCTGCGGGAATTCGGCATCGACAATGTCATTGCCCTGCCGGGCGGCTTTTCGGCCGCCTCGTCGCGCACGCCACTCACGCTTCCTTCGGGCAAGACCTTCTATCCGCTGATCTGCTACGAGATCATTTTCCCGGGGGAGATGACGCCGGGTCTTCAGAGGGCGGCGGCGATCCTGAATGTGACAAATGACGGTTGGTTTGGTGACACACCCGGTCCTTACCAGCATTTCCTGCAGGCAAGGATACGCGCCGTGGAGACGGGCGTGCCGGTGATTCGCGGCGCCAATACCGGAATTTCGGCCGTCATAGACCCCTATGGCCGCATTATTGCCGGGCTGGACTATGGTCGGGTGGGAATTGTTGACGCCACTTTGAGTGGTGGGTCCAATGACGCATTAACTTACGACATACATCGGACGTATTTCTGGTTGATTTTTTCTATAATGATGATCGTTGCGGTATTTCCCGCCTTGAGTTTCGCTCGGCGCCAGAATTGACCGGGAACCCCTGTAATTGCATAGTGAATACGTCAGTCGTAAAACAAGTTTAGACGCTGTCGAATTGCCGACTCATTTCTTCGAATAGTAGCGAAGCGAAATATCAACCCTTTCCGAGTGTCAGGACCGCATGATGACCGAGAATAAGAAAAAGCCTAATCCCATCGACATTCATGTCGGAAGCCGAATTCGCCTTCGCAGAACCATGCTCGGAATGAGCCAGGAGAAGCTGGGAGAAAGCCTCGGAATTACCTTTCAGCAAATCCAGAAATATGAAAAAGGCACGAACCGCGTTGGCGCCAGCCGCCTTCAGAACATTTCCGCGATCCTCAATGTGCCCGTTTCCTTTTTCTTCGAGGATGCACCTGGTGATCAGGTCGGCGGCACGACCGGCATGGCGGAAGCGTCGAGCTCAAATTACGTGGTCGACTTTCTGTCCTCGGCCGAAGGTCTGCAGTTGAACCGCGCCTTCGTCAAGATCGCCGATCCCAAGGTTCGCCGGCGCCTCGTTGATCTCGTCAAGGCGCTCGCAGCCGAGGGTGACGCCGAGTAAGGGCAGCCCGCGCGAGGCAGAGATGCAGAAAATTTCCGGCACGGGATGCCGGGCACTCAACGGTCCGCAAGGACCGTTTTTTTGTGCCCGATTAGAAAGGAATTCTCACATAAAGATATATTTATGTGGTTGTGTCCTTGTTTTTCACGGCCGAAATGACTAACAAACTCGAAGACCATTCTTTGAGGGGAATCCCGCATGCGTGCCAATTACCTGTTCACCAGCGAGTCCGTGGCCGAGGGTCATCCGGACAAGGTTTGTGATCGTATTTCCGATGAAATCGTGGATCTCATATACCGTGAAGCGACGAAGACGGGTGTTGACCCGTGGACCGTGCGCATCGCATGTGAAACGCTTGCGACGACCAACCGCGTTGTTATTGCCGGTGAAGTTCGCGTTCCCGATACGCTTCTGAAGAAGGACAAGGACGGCAAGATCGTCAAGGACGCTTCCGGTCATCCGGTCATCAACCCTTCGAAGTTCAAGTCTGCCGCCCGCAAGGCGATCCGCGACATCGGATACGAACAGGATGGTTTCCACTGGAAGACCGCCAAGATCGACGTTCTCCTGCACCCGCAGTCTGCTGATATCGCGCAGGGCGTGGACAACGCTTCCGACAAGCAGGGTGACGAGGGTGCAGGCGACCAGGGCATCATGTTCGGTTACGCCTGCAAGGAAACGCCAGACCTAATGCCGGCGCCGATTTACTATTCTCACCGCATCCTGCAGCTGCTCGCCACCGCCCGCAAGAGCGGCGAAGGCGAAGCGGCGAAGCTCGGCCCCGATGCCAAGAGCCAGGTGACGGTTCGTTACGTCGACGGCAAGGCTTCCGAAGCCGTATCCATCGTTCTGTCCACGCAGCATCTCGATGCAAGCTGGGATTCGAAGAAGGTTCGCGCCGTTGTCGAACCCTATATCCGCGAAGCTCTGGGTGACCTGAAGATCGCCGACGATTGCCAGTGGTATATCAACCCGACGGGTAAGTTCGTTATCGGCGGTCCTGATGGCGATGCCGGTCTGACCGGTCGCAAGATCATCGTCGACACCTATGGCGGTGCCGCCCCCCATGGCGGTGGCGCATTCTCCGGCAAGGACACGACCAAGGTCGACCGTTCTGCTGCCTACGCCGCGCGCTACCTCGCCAAGAATGTCGTGGCTGCCGGTTTGGCCGAGCGCTGCACGATCCAGATTTCCTATGCGATCGGCATTGCCCAGCCGCTGTCGATCTATGTCGATCTGCACGGCACCGGCAAGGTCAGCGAAGATCAGGTCGAAGCCGCGATCCGCAAGGTCATGGACCTTTCGCCGTCGGGCATCCGCCGTCATCTCGATCTTAACAAGCCGATCTACGCCAAGACGTCTTCCTACGGTCATTTCGGCCGTAAGGCTGGCCGCGACGGTTCCTTCTCCTGGGAGAAGCTCGATCTGGTGAAGCCGCTCAAGGAAGCTTTGAGCGCTTAAGCATTTCCAGTAAAAGTGCGTAGCGGTTTTACGCTCGGAAAATGCGTCAACCAGATATCGCGCTTGTTATTTGGCGGCGATTGAGAGATACCGTCACCAAGTTTTGTAACCCGCACAGTGCCTCACGGGGTGCTGTGCGGGTTAAGTCTATTTGGTCTTGAGAGTATGAGATGACGGAAGAACGGCGTTCGCGCGCGACGGAAGCGTTTTTTGGCAGACGCAAGGGCAAGCCTTTGCGCCATCAGCAGGTCGATACAATCGAAAATCTGCTGCCCTTGCTGAAAATCGATCTGGAAAGCGCGCCCCCGCAAAATCTCGTCGCGCTCTTTCCGGCGGATGTCCGATCGATCCGTCTGGAGATCGGTTTCGGTGGTGGCGAGCATCTCGCCCACCGCGCACTCGAAAATCCCGAGACAGGTTTCATCGGTGTCGAGCCCTTCGTGAATGCCATGGCCAAACTGCTGGCCACGGTTCGCGAACGTGAACTGATGAATATCCGTCTTTACGACGATGACGCAACGCAATTGCTGGACTGGCTGCCCGAGGGATCGATCGATCATATCGATCTGCTTTATCCCGATCCGTGGCCGAAGAAGAAGCACTGGAAGCGGCGTTTCGTGTCAGACATTAATCTCGCCCGTTTTCATCGCGTGTTGAAACCCGGCGGCAAGTTCTGCTTTGCGTCTGACATCGACACCTACGTCAACTGGACGCTGCAGCATTGCGCCCGGCATGGCGGCTTTGAATGGGCGGCGACAAGCGCTGATGACTGGCGCACGCCCTATGCCAACTGGCCGGGCACGCGTTACGAGAACAAGGCAAAAAGAGAAGGCCGTACCTCGGCCTATCTCACCTTCATCCGTCGCTAAAGCATTTCCAGAAAAAATGAGCTAACGGCAAGACTCCTCAAAGGGCCGCATCCACGTCCGCAGCCTGTGGAATGGAGGGCTGCGCGCCGGCCCGCGTGCAAGCGAGGGAGCCTGCAACGGCGGCGCGCTTCAGCGCCCTTTCAAAATCCATTCCCTGATCGAGGCTGGCGGCGAGATATCCGCAGAAAGTATCGCCCGCACCAACCGTATCCACCGGCTCGATCTTCAAGCCGGAAGCCCTGTAGACCTTACCATTACGAATGGCGATAACGCCATCCGCACCAAGCGTGACGATCAAAGTCTGGCCGGTCCTCTCGTGAAGTGCCTTGAGTTCGGTTTCCCGCTCGTCGCTGGAGAGGCCATTCTTGCCGATCAGCAGCTCGAACTCGGTTTCGTTGGCAATGACGATATCGGCAAGGCCGGCAAGCCGAGGGCCGTCTGCGGTCAACGGTGCGGTGTTGATGACAGTGGTGATGCGTTTTGCCTTTGCGGCCGCCAAAGCGGCTTCGATGGCGGGTGCCGGTATCTCGAACTGCAGCATCAGAAAGTCGCCCGCAGCCATTTCGGCTATGGTCTTTGCGGCATCGGCGGCGGAAACTTCGCCATTGGCGGCGGGAATGACCGAAATCATGTTCTCCCCGCCTTCACCGATCAGGATTACTGCCGTTCCAGTCGGTCCGGGTGTGGTTTTGACCAATGACAGATCGGTTCCCGCGTCGCGCAGCAAGGTCAGTGCCGGAGCGGCAAAGGTGTCATCGCCCGCAGCGCCTGCCATCTTGACCGTGGCGCCCGCACGCCGGGCGGCCAGCGCCTGATTGGCGCCCTTGCCACCGGCGGCCGTGGAAAAGGTCTCGCCCGTCACGGTTTCACCGGGCTTGGGCAGGCGTTTAGCGGTGGCGACGAGGTCCATGTTGATGGAGCCGAAAACAGTAATCATGGGGCGCTGGGTCCGTATGAAATTTAAGCAAGGCGGCGACTTTGCCCGAGACGATCACTCGTCGTCAACCACCCGCAATTTGGCTGCGCCGGCTCGGTTTTCCGCAAAGCGCCGGGCCTGCTCGATTTCTCCCTGCGACGCGTCTTTTTCCGTTGGTGAGAAGTCCAGTCCCTCGATCTTCTGGCCACGGGCCAGTACCTTGTCGGAGGAGATGAGCATCATGTCGACGTCCTTCTGCGCCAGCCCGAAATGGGCCTGCAGCTTGCGCGTCCTGTCGTCCAGCCGCCGCACATCGTCCATGAGCAGCGCCACTTCACCCTGAATGAGATGCGCCTGCTCACGCATGCGCTGGTCCTTCAGCACGGACTGGATGACCTGCACAGAAAGCATCAGAAGCGATGGCGAAACGATCACGACCCGGGCGCGATGGGCGCGCTGTACCAGATATTCGAAATGCTGATGGATATCGGCAAAGATGGACTCGGAAGGCACGAAGATGAAGGCTGTATCCTGGGTTTCGCCACGAATGAGATATTTCTCGGCGACGTCGCGAATATGCACCTCCATATCGCGACGGAACTGCTGCACGGCGGCGCGTTTGGTTTCGGGGGTCTCATCCGCCTTGATGGCGTTCCATGCCTCCAGCGGGAATTTCGCGTCGATGACCAGCGGCGGTGCATTGTTCGGCATCTTGATGGTGCAGTCAGGCCGGTAACCGTTGGAAAGTGTCGGCTGAAGCTGAAAGGCCCCCGGCGGCAGTGCGTCGGCGATCAGCGTCTCCATGCGCGCCTGTCCGAAGGCGCCGCGCGTCTGCTTGTTGGAAAGGATCGCCTGAAGCCCGACCACGTCCTTGGCCAGGTCCTGAATATTGCCCTGCGCGGCGTCGATGACCGCGAGGCGCTCCTGCAGGCGGCTCAGATTTTCATGGGTCGACCGGGTCTGCTCCGTCAGCGTTTCGCCAAGGCGCTGCGACATGCCATCAAGGCGCTGGTTCAGCGTCTGGCTCATCTCGCTCTGGCGCGTGCCAAGCGTTTCCGCCATGGCCGCGATGCGCCCATGCAATTCGGACTGCGTTTTTAGCAGGTCAGAGATTTCACCATCGGCGCCCGCTTTTTTCGACTGGTTTGCCGTGACGAGCCACGTAACGACAAGGCCGAAAACCACGACAGCGAGAAGCGCGCCGAAGCTGATATCGACGGAGCCGGCCCGCAGCGCAGGCTCAAGGAGAACGGAGAAGTCTATGCTCATGATTAAATCTAGCAGATTTCCAATGATTCGGAAGATCAAAACAAGAACATTCCTGCGGCGGAAATGAGTCGGTCAAAGCGGATGCCGCGGGCGGTTTTCACCATCGTGTTTTTTATTTCCTCGGCGCGAGAGATACGTTATGGGAAGCCATGACCATCAAACCGCTTATCATTTTGCCCGATCCCGTGCTGCGCCAGCAATCGAAGCCCATCGAACAGGTGGATGCGGACGTGCTGCGTCTTGCCGACGATATGCTTGAAACCATGTATGATGCGCCGGGTATCGGCCTCGCCGCCATTCAGATCGGCGTGCCGCGCCGCATGCTGGTGATCGATGTTGCGCGTGAAGGCGAGGAAAAAACCCCGATCGTCTTCATCAATCCGGAAATCCTCAAAGTGTCGGACGATATCTCGACCTATGAGGAAGGCTGTCTCTCCATTCCCGATTATTATGCCGAGGTGGAGCGCCCCGCGTCGCTCACGGTGCAATATGTCGGTCGTGACGGCAAGCAGCAGACGGTTGAGGCGGATGGCCTGCTGGCGACCTGCCTGCAGCACGAGATCGATCACCTCAACGGTGTTCTGTTCATCGACCATATTTCGCGGCTGAAGCGCGACATGGTCATCAAGAAATTCACGAAAGCGGCCCGCGCAAAGGTCTGATCCTTCCTCTTCGGGCTGGAATGGACGACAGGGCAGGGGGCGACAATGGCTCTTCGCATCATATTCATGGGCACGCCGGAATTTTCTGTTCCGACGTTGCGTGCGTTGGTAGACGCGGGGCACGAGATTGCTGCCGTCTATACCCAGCCGCCGCGTCCCGGCGGCCGTCGCGGCCTTGATCTGCAGAAATCGCCCGTACACCAGGCTGCGGAACTGCTGGGCTTACCGGTACTGACGCCCTTGAATTTCAAGGCCGAGGAAGATCGCCAGGAGTTTCGGGATTTCAATGCAGATGTGGCTGTTGTCGTGGCTTATGGGCTGCTTTTGCCGGAGGCTATTCTTTCGGGCACGCGGCTCGGCTGTTACAATGGTCACGCCTCGCTGCTTCCGCGCTGGCGCGGTGCTGCCCCCATTCAGCGGGCGATCATGGCCGGGGACACCGAAACCGGCATGATGGTCATGAAAATGGAAAAGGGTCTGGATACCGGCCCTGTTGCACTTACGGCAAAGGTCACGATCGGCGAGAACATGACGGCCGGCGAGCTGCATGACAGCCTGATGCTGGTAGGCGCTCGGTTGATGCGGCAGGCGATGGACAAGCTGGAAGTAGATGACCTGCCCCTCGTCACACAGGCGGAAGAGGGCGTACTCTACGCCGCAAAGATCGACAAGGGCGAGACCCGTATTGACTTTTCAAGGCCGGCGCAGGATGTGCATAATCATATTCGCGGCCTTTCGCCGTTTCCCGGCGCATGGCTGGAGATGGAGATCGGCGGTAAGCCCGAGCGCGTGAAGGTACTGGCGTCCGAACTCGCCAGCGGCATGGGCGAGGCAGGCAGCGCGCTCGATGATGCGCTCACCATCGCCTGCGGCAGCGGGGCTGTGCGGCTCACCCGTTTGCAGAAGGCAGGCGGTAAGCCGATGTCGGCGGCCGATTTCGTGCGCGGTACCCCGGTTCCGGCCACGACGAGGCTTGGCTGATGCCACGTTTCCGCATGACCGTCGAATATGACGGCACGCCCTATTACGGCTGGCAGAGGCAGGAGAACGGCCCTTCCGTTCAAGGCGCGCTGGAGGCTGCCGTTCGGTCATTAACCGGGGAGAGCGTTTCCATTCGCGGCGCGGGCCGTACCGATTCCGGTGTGCATGCCGCTGGCCAGGTCGCCCATGTCGATCTTTCCCGCGATTGGCAGCCCTATAAGCTCCGCAATGCCTTGAACGCGCATCTGGCCATGGCGGGTGAGGCCGTGGCTGTTCTCGATGCCGCCGCCGTGACGGAGGATTTCGACGCCCGTTTTTCAGCGCTGCGCCGCCATTATCTCTACCGCATCATTTGCCGCAAATCCCGGCTGGCGCTGGAGCACAGGCGGGCATGGTGGGTATCGAAGGATATGGACCATGAACGCATGCATGAAGCCGCTCAGATGCTGGTCGGCCGACATGATTTCACCACCTTTCGCTCAGTCCATTGTCAGGCGAACAGCCCGGTGCGTACGCTCGACCGGCTGGACGTGACGCGCAACGGCGATCTCATTGAGATTCGTGCCACCGCGCAGAGCTTTTTGCATAATCAGATTCGCTCTTTCGCGGGCACGTTGAAACTGGCGGGCGAAGGTGGCATGACCCCGGACGACGTGCGCGCTGCACTGGAGGCGCGCGATCGCAAAGCCTGCGGCCCCGTCGCACCGCCCGATGGTCTTTATTTCATGCAGGTCGATTATCCCGAGGTCATTCCGCCGCGCCGCCGCCCGGAAATCGAAATAGCGGAAGACGCGGACTGACCGAAAGCCCGCCGCCTCTCAGGCGGGGTAGACGCCGAGAAAACGTTGCAATGCTTCCGACAGCAACATGGCGGGCACCAACAGCGTCATGACGATTGCCGAAACGAGCAGCGACTGGTCGCGGATGAAGAATCTGACGATCCGAGAAAAGGCGAAAACCAGCGACAGAAGCAGTGCCAGCCAGAGAATGGCGATCAGGCCCTGCAGCGGTGGCAGAAAGAACGCGATCAGGATCAGAACCGCATAGGCATAGGAAAAGGGCAGCGACAGCCAGTTCATGGTGGTGACGAGCGGCGCGAATTTCTCCCGGGCGCCGAAGGCGTAGAGCAGCATGCCGATCAACAGCAGCGGCACGATCCAGCAGATGGCCTCAACCATGGCTAACCGGAAGAAGAAGATGAAGCCAGTTCCGGTTCCCGGCGGGTAGCTTGCGAGAAAGGCCGCGCGCAACCACAGCCAGGAAACCAACATGGCGGGCAGGCACCAGAGCGCGGAATAGAAGGACCGCCACATGCCACGCTCGGTCAGATCCAGATATCGCGCACCATTATGGTCGCCGAGCAGCAAAAGCCACAGGCCTGTCAGATAGAGCCTGACTTCACTTGCCGTCGGCATGGGCGAACCAGCGTTCGATAAAGGTCTCGTAAATGCGCGTCAGCGTTTCGAGATCGGCAACGGCCACGCGTTCATCGACCATGTGCATGGTCTGCCCGACGAGACCGAATTCCACGACAGGGCAATAATCCTTGATGAAGCGCGCATCCGAAGTGCCGCCGGTGGTCGAAAGCTTCGGTTCCTTGCCGGTGACCGCTTCAACCGCGCCTGACAGAGATGAGATGAGCGTATTGTTGCGGGTCAGGAACACATGGCTCGGACGATCTGCCCAGACGAGTTCATATTTGACCGGAGCCCGGTCAGGGCGAAGCTCGCCGTCTGCCGCAGCGGCATCGAGGCGGCGGAAGATTTCCGCCCTGAGGCTCTCTGCCGTCCAGCTATCGTTGAAACGAATATTGAAGGCGGCTGTCGCCCGCGCCGGGATGACATTGGTGGCGGCATTGCCGGTATCGACGGTCGTCACTTCCAGATTCGATGGCTGGAAATCATTCGTGCCGTGATCGAAGGCCGGATGCATCAGCGCGTGGGTGAGCTGCAGCAGACCACGAACGGGGTTGTCGGCGAGATGCGGATAGGCGGCATGGCCCTGCACGCCGTGGACCGTGATGCGACCGGAGAGCGATCCCCGACGGCCGATCTTGATCATGTCGCCCAGCTGGTCGGGATTGGTCGGTTCGCCGACGACACAGGCGTCCCACGTCTCGCCCTTTGCAGCAGCCCATTCCAGCAGCTTGGAAGTGCCGTTGATTGATGGGCCTTCCTCGTCACCGGTGATCAGGAAGGAGACGGAGCCCTGCGGTTTACCGTGTTTTTCGATATGGCGTGCGATGGCGGCGACGAAACAGGCGATACCGCCCTTCATGTCCACCGCGCCACGGCCGTACATTTCTCCGCCAGCAATCTCTGCCGAGAACGGCGGGTGACTCCATGCGGCCTCGTCACCCACAGGCACGACATCCGTATGGCCCGCAAACATCAGATGCGGGCCTTCGGTGCCGAGCCGGGCGTAGAGGTTCTCCACGTCAGGCGTTCCCGCCTCCGTTGCCATCACCCGTTCCACCGCAAAACCGAGCGGCGAAAGCAGGCTGTCGAGCAGGGAAAGCGCACCGCCTTCCGCAGGCGTCACCGAAGGGCAACGGATAAGGGCGGCGAGATTGGCAACGGGATCGGTCGTGGTCATGGTATCAGCTTTTATCAGTCGCGCAGAAGCTCGTTGATGCCGGTCTTGGAGCGGGTCTTTTCATCGACGCGCTTGACGATGACGGCGCAATAGAGGCTGGGGCCCGGCTCGCCGTTCGGGAAAGGCTTGCCCGGCATGGTGCCGGCAACGACGACGGAATAGGGCGGGACTTCGCCGTAGGTGATTTCGCCGGTGGCGCGGTCGACGATCTTGGTGGACTTGCCGATGAAAACGCCCATGCCGAGAACCGCGCCTTCACGCACGATGCAGCCTTCGACGACTTCCGAACGCGCGCCGATGAAGCAATTGTCCTCGATGATGGTCGGGCCGGCCTGCAGCGGCTCCAGAACGCCGCCGATGCCGACGCCGCCCGAAAGATGGACGTTCTTGCCGATCTGCGCGCAGGAGCCGACCGTTGCCCAGGTATCGACCATCGTCCCTTCATCGACATAGGCGCCGAGGTTGACGAAGGAGGGCATCAGCACGACGTTTTTGGCAACATATGCCGAGCGGCGCACGACGGCGTTCGGCACGGCGCGGAAACCGGCAGCGCGGAACTGGTTCTCGCCCCAGTTTTCAAACTTCGAGGGGACCTTGTCCCACCAGGTGGCTTCGCCCGGCCCACCCGTCACGATTTCCATGTCATTGAGGCGGAAGGAAAGAAGTACGGCCTTCTTCAGCCACTGGTTCACCTTCCAGCTGCCATCAGCCTGCTTCTCGGCCACGCGCGCCTCGCCGCTGTCGAGAAGTTGAAGAGATGTGTCCACGGCGTCGCGAACCTCGCCCTTCGTCGATACGTTCACGCCATCTCGATTGTCAAAGGCGGTTTCGATGATGGTTTCGAGAGAAGAGAGATCCGTAAGGCTCATGGAAAATTCCTTGAATGTCGCGTGTGGTCTGGTCACGGATGGCCCGCGCCGCTGGAAGGCTTTGGCCATTTGATCTAAGGGAGTGTTGGAAAGGCGTCAATGTGATTTGGGTGATTTGGCGCGTCAGACGAAAGGCATGGAAATGACACGACTGAAAAACGGCAAATTGCGGCGCAAGGACGGGGCATGGGACCCCTTGAAGCGCAGTGCTGTGGACAAGCAGCAGGCCGAGGTCGTTGTCAAAACGCCGCAGTCGGATTCTCCGTCTTACCGGCTGGCCTATGTGGATACGGACTTCCTCTGCCGTGAGGAATTGCGCCCCGTCCGGCTGCAGCTGGAGCTTTTGAAGACGGAAATGGCGCTCAGCGAGCGCGGGATCAATTCCACCGTCGTGATGTTCGGCGGCGCCCGCATTCCCGAACCGGGCGGAGAGGCCTGGGCGGCGCGCAACGAAACGCAGAAGCGCAATCTGGAACAATCCTCGGTTTATTACGACGAAGCGCGCAAGTTTGCCCGGCTTTGCACCGACTACGGCGCGAAATCCGGTCATCTGGAATATGTGGTGGTCACCGGTGGCGGTCCCGGCGTCATGGAGGCGGGTAACCGAGGCGCCATGGACGCAGGTGGCCCCTCTATCGGCCTCAATATCGTTTTGCCGCACGAGCAGGCGCCCAACCCTTATGTCACGCCGGAACTGAGCTTCAACTTCCATTATTTCGCGATCCGGAAAATGCACTTCCTGATGCGTGCGAAGGCCGTGGTGGTTTTCCCCGGTGGTTTTGGCACGCTGGATGAGCTTTTCGAGGCTTTGACACTGATCCAGACCAAGCGCATGGCCCCGATCCCTCTCATTCTTTTTGGCGAAAAGTTCTGGCGATCCGTCGTCAATTTCGAGTTCTTGGCGGATTTCGGCACCATCGCTCCCGAAGATATGAATCTCCTGCACTTTGCCGAAACGGCGGACGATGCCTGGAAAATCATTTCCGACTACTACGAACATTGAAGATGGCTGGCGCGGCGAAGTAATATTAGGGCTTAATTAGCAATCATATTCTAAATTTGCCCCGTCGCGCTGCAGCGCACTGTCCCCACGCGGACGGGCCTCCATGACGGAGATTGTCATCCGTTGACGTCAGCTCTTTCGGGTTGACGATTTCCATTTGGGGCCGAAATGTTCAATCTCAAAGTGAAGTCGCTTGCGACCAAGCTGATCCTCGTAACCGGCTGTGCCATCACCACAGTTCTTGTTGCATCCAATTCTTTCCTCATCTTCCAGACCAGCGAGCGCGTGCATGCGCTCACCATGGATCAGGCCAATACGGAAGCCCGGGCGATCGCGAACGTCATCGCTGCCGATGTCGGCGAACTCGGCAGCGCCGCGCGCTCCATGGCTGGTGTCATCGGCCGTGCGCATCAAGCCAAATCGATGGATCGTCCCGGTATCGTCAACATCCTGAAGGCCAACGTCGAGCAGAATACTTTTGCATTCGGCAGCTGGTTCTGCGAGCAGCTTGGCCTTTTTGATGGGCAGAGCAAGGAGATCGCAGGCAGGCTCGATCTCGGCACCAATGAAAACGGCGCCTTTGCGCCCTACTGGTCGAAGACCCAGAAGGGCGACATTCAGTTCTCTACCTTCAAGAACGATTATGCGGCGGAGTGGTATGCGCTGGCCGCCAAGACCGGCAAGGGTGCAATTACCCAACCTTACCTTGCCGAAGGCACGGAAGTGCCGACCACGATGACCTCGCTTGCCTATCCCGTCATGTCGGATGGCAAGATGATCGGTGTGGCCGGTGTCGATATTTCGCTCGCCTCGCTCACCCAGAAACTGCAGGCGCTGCATCCTTTCGAAACCGGTCGTGTCACCCTTGTCTCGCAGGGTGGCCAGTGGCTGGTGCCGCCGACACCTGAGCAGAACATGAAGGCTTATGACGGAGAAGGCGCAAGCACCGTCCAGAGTGCGCTCGCCTCCGGCAAGCAGGGCCTCATCGAAAATCTTGGCCTCGATACCGACGCGCCATATAACCGTCTCGTTTATCCCTTCGCCGTTCCTGGTCTCAACGCAACCTGGGTCGTCCTTGTCGATATTCCCCATCAAGCCTTGAATGCTCCGGTTCAGGAGCAGACCTATTTGATGATCATCGGCGCGATCGTCATTCTCGCCGCCGTCATTGCAGCGCTTTATTTTGCCGTCCGTTATTTCGTCCGTAACCCGCTTGCATCCCTCGTTGCCGACGTCCGGACTTTGAGCGACGGTCGCTACGATGTGCCGGTCTCCGGTCAGGACCGTCAGGATGAAACGGGTTCGGTTGCCACAGCGCTTGAAGGTTTCCGTGCCAAGCTTGCCGGCATCCGTGAAATGGAAGCCGAAGCCACCGCCCAGCGCGGGCACGCCGAAACGGAGCGCCAGCGCTCTGAGTTCGAACGCAACGAAAACAGCCGCATGCAGCAGCACATCGTCAGCGTTCTCGGCTCCGGTCTGAATGCCCTGTCGCAGGGCAACCTGACCTACCGCATTCAGGACGAGTTCCCGGGCGAATATGCAAAGCTGCGCGAGGATTTCAACTCCGCTCTCTCCAGCCTTGAGGAAACGGTCTCGACGGTCAACACCACCGTGGTCAGCATCGGCAATGGCACTGGCGAGATCACCCGCGCCGCCAGCGACCTTTCCCACCGCACCGAGCAACAGGCCGCAAGCCTCGAAGAAACCGCCGCGGCCCTTAACGAGCTGACCGCCCAGGTCAATTCCAGCGCCGAGAATGCCGCAGAGGCAGCTGGCGCCGTCAGCCATGCCTGCGACGATGCGGGTAAGTCTGGCGAGGTCGTACAGCAGGCCGTCAACTCCATGCAGGGCATTGCGCAATCTTCGGCGGAAATCTCCCGTATCATCGGAGTGATCGACGAGATCGCCTTCCAGACCAATCTTCTGGCGCTGAATGCCGGCGTCGAAGCGGCCCGCGCGGGTGATGCGGGTAAGGGCTTCGCCGTTGTCGCACAGGAAGTACGCGAACTGGCGCAACGCTCCGCAACTGCTGCCAAGGAGATCAAGGGCCTCATCAACACCTCGGCCACGCAGGTGGGTGAGGGTGTTCAGCTGGTCGGTAAGGCTGGTGAGACGATGAGAAAGATCGCCGATCAGGTTCTGCAGATCAACCAGCTGATACGGCAGATCTCTGCCTCGGCCAGCGAGCAGGCGGTGGGCCTGAAGGAAATCAACTCCGCCGTTACCCAGATGGATCAGGTCACCCAGCAGAATGCGGCGATGGTGGAGGAAACCACGGCGGCCAGCGTGACGCTGAACAGCGAAGCCGAAACCCTGAAATCGCTTGTTGCCGGTTTCGTGGTCTCCGGCGGCCATTCAAGCCAGCAATTGCGCGCCACGGCAGCGGCAATGCGTGCGCCCGATGCTCCGGCAAGGCCTCCCGTTGAGGCTCCCCGTGCCCGTCCGAGAACCAGCGGTGCAAACGCACTGGCGCAGGATGACTGGACGGAATTCTGATCCGCCATTCCCGCTTCAAATAAAAAGGGCCGCTGGTTTTTCCAGCGGCCCTTTTTGTCCTTTCCCGGATCAGAGCCGGGCGAAACGTTCGGTCAGCAACTCGAAGAAGCCGTCGGCATCCACATTGCGCATCACGCGGGCATTGGCGGGACGTTCGGTAACATGCCACCAGTCCACCACGGTCATGCCCATGGTCAGCTCGGAATGGACCTCGATCTCGACATTGCACTCGCGGCCCTTAAACAGTTCGGGCTTGATGAGATAGGCAATGACGCTCGGATCATGCAGCGGGCCGCCGTCAGAACCGTATTTCTCGATGTCGAAACGCTCGAAAAACTCCAGCATTTCCGCCATGGCGATGGCAGGGCGTGTGCCGATGTCGCGAATGCGGCTGACGCGCGCCTTGGTCGTCAGCAATTGATGTGTGACGTCAAGCGGCATCATGACGATGGGCATGCCGGAGCGGAAGACAATATCGGCGGCCTGCGGATCAACGTAGATATTGAATTCCGCGGCCGGGGTGATGTTGCCGCCTTCGAAGAAGCCGCCACCCATCATCACCAGTTCCTTGACGCGATCGGCGATCTCAGGCGCCTTCAGAAGTGCCAGTGCCACGTTGGTCAATGCGCCAAGGGTGCAGAGCGTCACGGTCCCCTCGGGTTCCCGCATCACCGTCTCGATGATGAAGTCGACGGCGTGCTGCTTCTGCGCCTCCATGGTCGGTTCGTCGAGAACCGGGCCGTTGAGACCAGTGCTGCCGTGAACATGTTCGGCGGTGATCGGCTTGCGCACCAGCGGCTTCTCTGCGCCCTCATAGACCGCAATATCGGTGCGGCCGCACAATTCGCAGATGATGCGGATGTTGCGGCTGGTCAGTTTCAGCGGAACGTTGCCGGCAACGGCGCACAATCCAAGAATTTCGATTTCTTCCGGGCTTCCAAAAGCGAGCATGATTGCCGCTGCGTCGTCCTGGCCCGGATCGGTGTCGATGATGATTTTTCTGCGTTCTGCCATGTCTTGTCCGCCGTTGAGATG
>JAEXMK010000172.1 GCA_023444445.1 Pseudomonadota bacterium
CCTCAGCCCTGCTTCGAGCGCAAAGCCTTTTCAACGCGCCGCAAGATCAGCGACAAGCCGATCGTCAGGATCAGGTAGACATAGGCGACAATCGAGTAAGTCTCGAAAAAGCGGAACGAACCTGCTGCATAGACCTTGGCCATCTGGGTAATATCGGTGACTCCCAGAACCGAAACGAGCGAACTGTCCTTGACCATGGCGACAAAGTCGTTCGAAAGCGGCGGAAATATTGTCCGCAATGCCTGCGGCAACACAATCAGCCTGAAACGATGATAGCGATTGAGACCGAGCGCTTTCGCAGCCTCGATCTGCCCGGATGATACCGACTGAATGCCTGCCCGAAAGATTTCGGCAATGAAGGCGGCATAACAAATTGCCAGAGCAATGATTGCGCGCCATGTCAGCGAGACGTCGCGTACCAACAAAGGCTCAAGCAATCCGCTCTCAGCCAGAGGTACAGTCAGCCAATTATAGAGACTGACAAGTCCCGGCGTGCCGACAAAGGCGATGTAAAAGAGCAGGACGAGAACCGGTATGCCGCGGATCACTTCGATGTAAAATCGAGCGAACTGTCGCAACACGATGTTGTCGGCCATGCTGAGCAGTGAAATGCCAAGGCCCAGAAGTGTCGCAAGGACGAAGGCGACCAGCGTCACGAAGATCGTTATACCGATACCCTTCGCGACGGTGGTGAAAACCTGGGTGTAAAGGTCATTGACTGCGATTAGGGCCGCAAGCCCGATGCCAATGGCAAGGATCGCCATCAGCCACCACGGAAAATCCTCGTCATTCTTCGTCTGTCCGGCACTCAAAACGATTTCGTCCCCATCACATCGCCGACTCAGGTCATTCGCCGAGCTTGTAATCCAGGAACCACTTCTTATCGAGAGCCGCTAAGGTGCCATCGGCCTTCAGAGCCGCAATAGCCGCATTTACGGGCGCGACAAGATCGGAGCCCTTCTTGAAGATGAAGCCGAAATCATCGCCCCCCAATGGATCGCCGATCAGCTTCAGAGCGCCTTTCGAGACTTCCACATATCCTTTTCCCGCCACGCCATCCGTGAGCACGAGATCGACATCGCCCGTCATCAAAGCCTGGACGCTGGCGCCAAAGGTTTCTACGAGCCTTATGCGGGGGTTCTGTTCATTGCCATCGAGAATATCGTAGACGGCCGTATAAAAGGGGGTGGTTCCTGCCTGTGCCCCGACCAGGCCTTTTTCAAAGGCCGCAAAGCTCTTTGCGTCGGTGAAGCGCGTTTCGTCGGAACGCACCAGCATGAACATTTCAGAGCGCATGTAGGGGTCGGAAAAATCGACCTTCGCTTTGCGTTCATCCTTGATGCTGATGCCGGTCATGCCGATGTCGTACTGCCCGTCCGACACGGCCTGGATCATCGCATCCCAGGAGATATTCCGGTATTCGAGCTTGAAGTTCAGCCGCTCGGCCATCGCCTTCATGGCATCGTATTCCCAGCCGATCGCATCGCCTGATTTCGGATCGATGAACTGCAGCGGCGGGTAGGCATTCTCGGGCACCACGACAACGGTACGCCCCTTGAGGTCGGGCAGTTCGGCCGCGTGCGCCAGAAGAGGAGCGGTGCTCAGAGCGGCGAGGGTGGCGAGGAACAGGCGTCTGGTGGTCACGAGGCATCTCCTGAAAGAGTTTTCTCGAAAATGCACGGTTGCGACGGCTGGGGCAAGTAAAGAGCGGGCAACAAAAAAGGCGGTCCAAAGACCGCCTTTTCGAAAAAATCCCGTAATGGGAAATCTTATTCTGCTGCGCCTTCAGCAGCCTTTGCTGCTTCTTCCGCTGCCTTTGCTTCTGCGGCTTCGGCTGCTGCCTTCTCGGCTGCGAGAGCCTGTGCTGCTGCAACCTTTTCAGCTTCCAGACGTGCCTTTTCGTCGGCAATAGCCTGACGCTCGGCTTCGTTCAGCTTGCGAGCGCGCGTACCGGTGTTTTCAACGATACGTGCAGACTTACCGCGACGGTCGCGCAGGTAGTAGAGCTTCGCGCGGCGAACCTTACCGCGGCGAACGACTTCAACGCCTTCAACCAGCGGAGAGTAAACCGGGAATACGCGCTCAACGCCTTCGCCGTAGGAGATTTTGCGAACCGTGAAGTTCTCGTTCAGGCCGCCGCCGGAGCGAGCGATAACAACGCCTTCGTAAGCCTGTACGCGGGTACGGTTACCTTCCGTAACGCGAACGTTAACGCGAACCGTGTCGCCCGGAGAAAAGTCGGGCAGGGTGCGCTTGGCTTCGATCTTGGCAGCCTGTTCGGCTTCCAGCTGCTGAATGATATTGGTCATGTTAACCTCTAATTTCTTCTGAAACAGCCAGAGCGCTCAACATCTCATCCTTCGGTCATAGCCTCGGGATCGTGCCTTTCGGCAGGAGCGGGTTCGCCATTCTTTGCTTGCGGTTAAGGGAGTTTTCCCATTTCCACGCGGGCACATACACGACGACGCGCGTTTTGTCATCCCTTTTGTGACAATATTTTATCTTCCGCTCGTTGATCGAGGCGGTTGTCGGGATCGAACTTCGCCTTTATGGCATGAGAACCTTGGGAGGGGCCATGTCCATTTTTATCGTTCTTCTGCTTTTCGCGACCGGCTTTCTTTCGGGCGTCGTAAATGCCATTGCCGGTGGCGGCACATTTCTGACTTTCGGGGCAATGACACTTGCCGGTTTGCCGCCAATCGTTGCCAATGCCACGTCCGCCATTGTGCAGTTTCCCGGTTACATCACCTCTGTGATCGCCTATGGCCCGGAAATTCGCAAACATTGGCGCGAGGCAATCTTGCTCTCAGCCGTTTCCGTGGTAGGTGGACTGGCCGGCGCGTTACTTCTCCTGTCGCTTGATAACCCTTCTTTCCGCCAACTCGTGCCGTGGCTGCTGCTTGCCGCGACAGCAGTATTTGCGGCGGGGCCGTGGCTGCGTCCAAGATCGAGCGATGAGCGCTCTCCAGGCAATCTACCGAGCCTTGTCTTCCAGGGGTTAGCGTCTGTTTATGGCGGCTTCTTCGGGGCCGGCATGGGCATCATGATGCTCGCCATTCTGGGCGTCACATCCGGCGGCAGCTATCATCATCTCAATGCGCTGAAAAATCTGCTGTCGGTGGTGATTGCCATTATCGCGATTACGATCTTCGTCAGTGGCGGCGTCGTGTCCTGGTGGGCGGCACTCATCATGTTTCCGGCAGCCGCACTTGGCGGTTATGCTGGTGTTCACGCGGCAAGGCGGGTGCCGCAATGGATCATCCGATGGCTTGTCATTGCCGTCGGGCTGGTGTTGACGGGCTATTATTTCCTGTCGGCCTGAGACACAGGCTTGTCCAGCAGATCCGGACGACGTTCTTTTGTCAGCGCCAGCGCTTGAGCCTGCCGCCATTTATCGATGGCGGCATGATTGCCGGAGGTCAGAACGGCAGGAATGTCGCGTCCTTCCCATATCTGCGGTCGGGTATAATGCGGATGCTCCAGCAATCCGCCTTCAAAGCTCTCATGAACGCCTGAGAGATCGTTGCCCATGACGCCCGGCAAAATCCGAACAATCGCGTCGAGAAGCGTCAAGGCGGCCGGTTCTCCGCCGGACAGAATGTAGTCGCCGATGGAAACCTCTTCCAGTCCGCGCGCATCGATCACACGCTGGTCGACACCCTCGAAGCGACCGCAAACAATGATTGCGCCCTCACCAGCGGCGAGTTCGCGAACGCGCTCCTGGGATAAGGGTTTGCCACGTGGACTCATCAGCAGGCGCGGTCGCGTATCGCCTTCGGACACATGATCGATGGCTGCGGCCAGAACGTCCGGTTTCAGCACCATTCCGGCACCGCCACCAGCAGGTGTATCATCGACGCTGCGGTGTTTGTCCGTCGTGAACTCGCGGATTTGCACCGCTTCCAGCGACCATTGCCCTTTATCCAGGGCCTTTCCTGCCAGAGAATAGCCAAGGTGGCCCGGAAACATTTCCGGGTAGAGCGTCAGGACGGTAGCCTTGAAGGTCATGGATTATTTCTTGCCGAACGGCGAAACGCCGGTTTCGTCCTTGTCGTCGGGATTGTCGATCAGACCTGCCGCCATGGGATCGATCAGAATTTTCCCGGCATCGAGATCGATTTCGAGGACTGCGGCTTCCGAAAAGGGGATCAGTGTCGGGCGGCGGCCAGCACCCTTCAGTTCCAGCAGATCGCCTGCGCCGAAATCAAATACGGCACTGACCGCGCCATAGCTGTTTCCTTCCGCATCGACGGCTTCCAGCCCTTCGAGATCTGCATAATAAAATTCGTCGTCATCCAACTCTTCGTCGGGCAGGTTGTCGCGATCAACAAAGAGTTCCAGCCCGTTCAGGGCTTCGGCGGCGTTGCGGTCGTTGACACCTCTGAAGCGGATGACCACGACGTTCTTGCCTTCGCGAACTTCCAGTATCTCGAAGACGCGGCCATCGGCACTGACCAGATTGCCGTAGTCGCCCAACGCCATCGGATCGTCCGTATACGAACTCACTCGCACTTCGCCGCGCAGGCCCTGCGCGCCGCCAATCTTTGCCATGAGAACCGGGTTTTCCAGCTTTGCCATCGGGCCGTCCGTCATCTGGTGTTTATCGTCTTCGGTTTATGGCGTTTTCACAGCACAATAAACCAAAAACGGGCGGCGCGGTAAACCACGCCACCCGCTCTTCAAGCGATCGCTTGCAGATTATTCTGCAGCAGAAGCTTCTGCGGCAGCAGCAGCGGCGTCTTCAGCCTTCTGCTTCTTCTCAGCAACGCGCTCCAGAGCGCGCTTGCCCGGCTTTGCCTTTTCAGGGTTGTTGCGAGCGTCGCGCTCAGCTAGGCCAGCTTCTGCGAGGAAGCGCAGAACGCGGTCGGTCGGCTGTGCGCCCTTGGCGATCCATTCCTTGATAAGGTCAACCTTCAGCTCAACGCGCTGCGGGTTATCCTTTGCAAGCATCGGGTTCCAGGAACCAACCTTTTCGAGGAAACGGCCGTCGCGCGGCGAACGGGCGTCAGCAACGACGATCTGGTAGTACGGACGCTTCTTGGAACCGCCGCGGGCGAGACGAATTTTCAGTGCCATGTTATTTACTCCTTGAGGTGTTTTCCGCCGATCAGGCGGTTTTTTCGTTGCCGCCATGTTCGGCGGCGATTGCTTCATGATGCCGGATGACTTCGGTGATGATGAAGTTCAGGAACTTCTCGGCGAAATCCGGGTCCAGATTGGCGTCCTTTGCCAGACGGCGAAGGCGATCGATCTGGTATTCCTCGCGCGCCGGGTCTGCCGGCGGCAAATTGTATTTTGCCTTCAATACGCCCACTGCCTTGGTGCAGCGGAAACGTTCGGCAAGAATGTGAACCAGTGCGGCGTCGATGTTGTCGATCGACTGGCGGTATTCGGAAAGCTGGGCCTTCACTTCGGTCGTGGTCATGATGTCCCCCTGCCTTACTTCTTCTTCGGAAAACCGGGCAGGCCCGGAAGTCCACCAAGACCGGGCAGTTTGCTGCCCAAGCCGGGAAGCCCGCCGGGCAAGCCCTGTCCAAGACCTGGCGGCATGGCGCCAGGCTTACCTAGGCCCGCAGCTTCTGCCTGTTTCTGCAGCGCTTCCAACTGCTTGGGATCGATGTTCGACAGGTCGGGCATACCGCCCATTCCACCGAGGCCCATCTTGCCCGCAAGGCCACCCATCATCTGTTTCATGATGCCGCCCTTGCCCTTGCCGCCCATGGCTTTCATCATGTCGGCCATGCCGCGATGCATCTTGAGCAGCTTGTTGATCTCGGCAGCGTCGGTGCCGGAACCGGCGGCGATGCGCTTCTTGCGGCTATGCTTGAGAATATCCGGGTTGGCGCGCTCTGCCTTGGTCATAGAGGAGATGATGGCGATCTGGCGGTCGAACATCTTGTCGTTCAGACCGGCGGAGGCCATCTTGTCCTTCATGCCGGCCATGCCGGGCATCAGACCCATGATGCCGCCCATGCCGACCATCTTCTTCATCTGGCGAAGCTGGTCGGCGAGGTCGATCAGGTCGAACTTGCCCTTGGCCATTTTTTCGGCCATGGCCCGCGCCTTCTCGGCGGCGATATTTTCCGCAGCCTTTTCGACCAGCGAAACGATGTCGCCCATGCCGAGAATACGGTCGGCGATACGGCGCGGATGGAACTCGTCGAGTTCGCCCATGCGCTCGCCCGTACCAATCAGCTTGATTGGCTTGCCGGTAACGGCGCGCATCGACAGAGCCGCGCCGCCGCGACCGTCGCCATCCATACGGGTCAGAACAAGACCGGTGATACCGACACGCTCATCGAAATTGCGCGCGAGGTTGACGGCGTCCTGACCTGTCAGGCTGTCGGCTACCAGCAGAATTTCGTGCGGGTTGGACTTTTTCTTGATCTCAGCCATTTCCATCATCAACGGTTCGTCGATGTGGGTGCGGCCTGCGGTGTCGAGGATCACGACGTCATGGCCGCCAAGCTTCGCAGCCTGTACTGCGCGCGAGGCGATGTCGGTCGGAGACTGGCCGGCGATGATCGGCAGCGTGTCAACGCCAGTCTGGACGCCAAGCTGTCTGAGCTGTTCCTGTGCGGCGGGGCGGCGCGTGTCGAGAGATGCCATCAGCACCTTCTTCTTCTCGCGATCCGTCAGGCGCTTGGCAATCTTGCCGGTGGTTGTGGTTTTACCGGAGCCCTGAAGGCCCACCATCATGATGACGACGGGGGCTGCGGCATGAAGGTCGATGGAGACGCCTTCTGTGCCCAGCATTTCGACAAGCTCGTCATGAACGATCTTGACGACCATCTGACCAGGCTTGATGGATTTCAGGACGGCTGCGCCGACCGCTTTTTCACGCACCTTGTCGGTAAAGGAGCGAACGACTTCAAGCGCCACGTCTGCTTCAAGAAGCGCACGGCGAACCTCGCGCAGAGCTGCGGAAACATCGGCTTCCATCAGTGCGCCACGGCCGGTCAGTCCATTCAGAATGGAACCAAGGCGGTCCTGGAGGTTTTCAAACATCGCTTCTTCCTTCTTCGTTCCGGGGTCTCCGAAACGTCGGTGCTTTCGCTGGCAAAAACAAGACGCAAAGCCAAAAAGCACCCGAGGGCGCATCGCGCTGTCGGGTGTTGACCTCCGGGATCTCTTTATACCTTTTCGGGTCCCGGTCGGCGGCTTGGAGTCGTGAAACTGCCAGCTGATGGGCGGGATAAACAGGAAAGTGCCGGAAAAGTCAAGGCGATGCCGGATTTTAGCTGCAAACGCGCCGATTTCATCTTTGCGTGATCGTTACAAGAGCGGTACGCGCCCTCCTTGAAGGCCGCCGCATCGACACCTATACATCTTTCATGAACCGTCGAAAATTTTTCCGTTTTTCCGCTGTTGGTCTGCTCGCACTGGCGGGCGGCGGCCTTTATGCTCGCCGTTCAAGCGCCAGCGCCTACTACAGCGGCCCAATCTCCGATCATTTCGACGGGATACGTTTTTTTAATCCCGGAGGTACGCCGCCAAGCAACTTCATGGGGTTGCTGAAATGGCGTTTCAACGGCGAGCGCGCCAAGTGGCCGGAAAGCTATCCGAGCCCTTTTACCTTTGCCAAACCGGACAGCCGCGTCGAGGGTAAAGACATGCGTGTCACCTTCATCGGCCACGCGTCCTTTTTTATCCAGACGGCGGGACTGAATATTCTCGTCGATCCGGTGTGGTCTGAGCGCACCAGCCCTTTCAGCTTTGTCGGCCCCAAGCGGGTCAATCCGCCTGGCATTCGTTTCGAGGATCTGCCGCCCATCGATCTGGTGCTGGTGACGCACAATCACTACGACCATCTGGATATGGAAACGCTGAAGCGCCTGCATGTGGCGCACAAGCCGCTCTTCATCACGCCGCTCGGCAATGATGCCATCATCCGTACCGGTGTTGAGGCAGCGCGCATCGAGGTGGGCGACTGGGGTGATGTGATTGATGCCGGTGGGATCAAAATTCACTTCGAACCCTGCCACCATTGGTCCGCGCGCGGCCTGAACGACCGCCGCATGGCGCTCTGGGCGGCGTTCGTCATCGAAACGCCGGGTGGGAAAATCTACCATATCGGCGATACCGGCTTTCATGAGGGCCTCAATTACCATGCCGCCCGCAAGAAGCATGGTGAGTTCCGGCTCGCCAACCTGCCCTTCGGCGCCTATGAGCCGCGCTGGTTCATGAAAGGCCAACACCAGAACCCGGCGGAAGCCGTGGAGGGCATGAGGCTTTGCGGTGCGGCGCATGTCTGTGGCCACCATTGGGGTACGGTGCAATTGACCGATGAGGCGGTGGATGCGCCGCTTGTGGCCCTCAAGGCAGCGCTGACCGAGCAGGGAGTGGAGGAAAGCCGTTTTCGGCCGATGCGTCCCGGCGAGGTTTTTGACGTGCCTTCCGCCTGACACCGCCCCGTTTGCGCCGCAACAGTCTGGTAATTTGTCGGCCTTTCCGCCATATAGGGCGAAAGCACGGGAAAATCCCGTATGCAAAGCGGTTTTCAGGTTTAAAGCGATGGCGGACACGGTCGAATTTGCGAAGATGAACGGGCTTGGCAACAAGATTCTCGTTATCGACATGCGCGGCCGCAAGGATATGGTCACGCCAGCGGCTGCCATCGCCCTAAATGCCGATCCCGCCACGCAGTTCGACCAGATCATGGCCATCCATGATCCGCGTATCGCGGGAACGGATGCCTATATCGACATCCTCAATTGCGATGGCACCAAGGCGCAGGCCTGCGGCAACGGCACGCGCTGCGTGGTGCAGGCGCTGTCGTCCGAAACCGGCAAGACCAGCTTCACCTTCCAAACGGTCGCTGGCATTCTGAACGCCGTCGAGCATGAAGACGGCATGATTTCGGTCGACATGGGCCTGCCGCGTTTCCGCTGGAGTGACATTCCGCTCTCTGAGGAGTTTCACGATACCAGCCGCATTGAGTTGCAGATCGGACCGATCGATGCGCCGATCCTGCATTCGCCTGCTGTGATGTCGATGGGCAATCCGCACGCCGTATTTTGGGTTGATCGCGATCCGATGGAGTTCGATCTTGAACGCTTCGGGCCGTTGCTTGAAAACCATCCGATCTTTCCGGAAAAGGCAAATATCACGCTGGCGCAGGTCATTTCCGACAGCGCGCTGCGCACACGTACGTGGGAGCGCGGTGCCGGACTGACCCTCGCCTGCGGTTCCGCCGCCTGTGCTTCAGCCGTCTCTGCGGCCCGTACAGGCCGCACCGGCCGCAAGGTCAGCATCGATGTGGCATCAAGCCCGATCCGCGTGCCGCTCACGATCGACTGGCGCGAAGACAATCACGTCATCATGACCGGTCCTGCCGAGTGGGAATGGTCAGGTTCGGTCGACCCAGTCACCGGTTCCTGGGCGCGGGATGCGGTCGAGCGGGGGGCTGTATGAGCGGCGTCGAGGTCATAACCTTCGGCTGTCGTCTCAACACCTATGAATCGGAAGTGATGCGGGCGGAGGCCGAAAAGGCCGGGCTTAACAATGCCGTGCTGGTCAATACCTGCGCGGTGACCGGGGAGGCGGTGCGTCAGGCCCGCCAAGCCATCCGCCGCGCCCGGCGTGACAATCCGCATGCGCGCATCATCGTCACCGGCTGCGCCGCCCAGACCGAAAAGCAGACCTTTGCCGACATGCCCGAGGTGGATGCCGTGCTGGGCAATGAGGAAAAGCTGAAGAGCGCTTCCTATCGTTCCTTGCCGGACTTCGGCGTCTCCGCAGAAGAAAAGCTGCGCGTCAACGATATCATGAGCATCAAGGCGACCGCCCCGCAGATGGTGAAGCACATCGACGGGCATGTGCGCGCCTTCATCCAGGTGCAGAACGGCTGCGATCATCGCTGCACCTTCTGCATCATTCCCTATGGGCGCGGCAATTCTCGCTCCGTGCCGATGGGTGCGGTGGTGGATCAGGCCCGCCGGCTGACGGAGAGCGGTTATCGCGAAATCGTGCTCACCGGCGTGGATGCGACCAGCTACGGCGCCGACCTGCCCGGCGAGCCTTCCCTCGGTTACCTTGCCAAGACATTGCTGAAGCAGGTGCCGGACATTCTGCGCCTGCGCCTTTCTTCGATCGACAGTATTGAGGCCGACCACCATCTGATGGATCTGATTGCCGATGAGCCGCGTTTCATGCCGCATCTGCATCTCTCTCTCCAGCATGGTGACGACATGATTTTGAAACGCATGAAACGCCGCCATTTGCGGGCGGATGCCATCCGTTTCTGTCATGAGGTGCGGGCGCTCAGGCCCGATATTGCTTTCGGAGCTGATATGATCGCCGGGTTCCCGACCGAGACGGAAGAGATGTTCGAGAACGCCGCCACGCTTGCGGAAGAATGCGGCATTTCCAGCCTGCATGTGTTTCCCTACAGCCCGCGTGCCGGCACGCCCGCCGCGCGCATGCCGCAGCTCGACCGAGCGCTTGTGAAGGAGCGGGCAGCGAGGCTTCGCGTGCGGGGTGAGGCTCTTAAGGTGGCGCATCTGCAAGAAATGGTCGGTTCGGTGCAGACCATTCTTGTTGAAAACAATGGTTTTGCCCATACGGATAATTTCACGCTGGTGGAGACGCCTGATCTTGCGCCGCGCACTCTTGCGCGGGTTGCGATTACCGGCCACAACGGCAAACATCTGAATATGAGGCTTCTGGCGGCAGATGCGGCCTGAGGCAGCGCAAGAAAAGAGACACGGGAACAACCATGGCCCTCGGCTTCATCAAAAAAGTCTTTTCGTTCGGCAAGGACAAGGCCGAAACGGAAGAGCGGCCGCAAGAGGATGCTGCGTCTGCGCGCGGCAATGAAAACGCCTCCTTCGAAGCGGCGCTGAGCGACGCCGAAGCACATGATCCTGTTGACAGGGATCCTGTTTCCGACCTGGAGATGGAGACGGCCGGCGGCCCTGCCCCGGACGAGGCGACAAATGTCGTCTCCTCCGAAGAGAATGAAGACGAGGACGCGCCGCTTCTTCCCGGTGCCGAGCTTTCCGGCGATATGGGCCTGGTTCCACTGTCGCTTTTGCAGGCGGAAGCCGCTGCCGAGGAGCAGGTCGAGCCGACTCCAGAGGCCGCCGACGTCGTGCTGGATGCCGATGCGATGGATGCTCTGCTTGACGAGGCGGAAGCCGCTACCGCGCCTGAACCCATTGCGGTTCCACCAGTTCTGCCGAAGGGCTTTTCGTCCGCGAGCGAGCGGCAGGAGCCTGCGCCTGCCGCAGCTGAGGTGAAACTGACATGGTTTCAACGCCTGCGGGCCGGGCTTGCCCGCACCTCGTCGCAGCTGACCACGCAGATTTCGGCGCTGTTTACCAAGCGCAAGCTGGATGAGGACACGCTCGACGAGCTGGAAGATCTGCTCATCCAGTCCGATCTTGGTGTCGAGACCGCCATGCGCATCACCGGCGCTTTGTCTTCGGAGCGTTACGGCAAGGATGTGAGCGGTGAGGATGTGGCGCGCATTATGGCTGGTGAAATCACCAAGGTGCTGAAGCCTGTTGCCAAACCTTTGGAGCTCGATCTTTCGCACAAGCCGCATGTCATTCTCGTGGTGGGTGTCAACGGCACCGGCAAGACGACCACCATCGGCAAGCTCGCTGCCAAACTGTCGGGCTCCGGCCTCAAGGTCATGCTGGCGGCGGGCGATACGTTCCGCGCGGCGGCGATCGAGCAGCTGAAGATATGGGCCGACCGCACCGGCTCTGACTTTATCGGCACCAAGCTTGGGGCGGATGCCTCCGGTCTGGCTTACGACGCCTATGAGCAGGCGCGGGCGCAAAAAAGCGATGTGCTCATCATCGACACCGCGGGCCGTTTGCAGAACAAGACGGAACTGATGGCGGAGCTGGAAAAGATCGTGCGCGTGCTCGGCAAGCTCGATCCGGATGCGCCGCACACCGTGCTACAGACGCTAGATGCGACAACGGGCCAGAACGCCATGAACCAGGTGGAAATATTCCGCAACGTCGCGGGTGTTTCTGGCCTGATTATGACAAAATTGGATGGCACGGCGCGGGGCGGTATCCTCGTCGCCATCGCTGCCAAACACAAGCTGCCGGTTTATTTCATCGGCGTGGGTGAAGGTGTTGACGATCTGGAGCCCTTCGAGGCGGAAGATTTCGCCAAAGCCATTGCGGGAGTTTGAGTATGGATATTGAAAGCAATTCCAAGGAAAGCGAAAAGATGGTGGCGGAAATCAGCCCGCTCCTGAAATTCGTGCTTGAGCTTGGCCCGCTCGTCGTCTTCTTTTTCGCCAATTCGCGTGGCGAATGGCTCGCCACCACTTTTCCGGTTCTAACAGAGTTTGGCGGCCCGATCTTCATCGCCACCGGCCTGTTCATGATTGCGACGGCGATTGCGCTCTCTGTTTCGTGGGTGCTGACGCGCAAGCTGCCGATCATGCCGCTGATTTCAGGCATCGTGGTCTTCGTTTTCGGCGCCCTGACCTTGTGGTTGCAGAACGATACCTTCATCAAGATGAAGCCGACCATCGTCAACACGCTGTTCGGCGTTATTTTGCTGGGTGGCCTGTTCTTCGGCCAATCGCTGCTCGGTTACGTCTTTAATTCCGCCTTCAAACTGACGGATGAGGGCTGGCGCAAGTTGACACTGCGCTGGGGCATCTTTTTCCTCTTTCTGGCGGTGCTGAACGAGGTTGTCTGGCGCATGTTCTCTACAGACACCTGGGTGGCCTTCAAGGTGTGGGGCACGATGCCGATCACCATCATCTTCACCATGGCGCAGATGCCGCTTGTGATGCGCCATTCTGTCGAGCCGCTTGGCAAGGACGAAAAATGACAGTTGCGGAGATGCCGGCTTCCCGTTCGCGTTCGCTCAAATGGTTCGGCGTGGCCGCCGGGCTGCTTCTCCTGCAGATCATCATTCTCTACGCCATGGGTCGCATTCCCATCTGCGAATGCGGTTATGTGAAGCTGTTCGAACCGGGCGTGAATACGCCGGGCAATTCGCAGCATCTCGCCGACTGGTACACCCCGTCACATATCATCCACGGCTTCCTGTTCTACTGGTTTGCATGGCTGCTGTTCCGGAAAAAGCCGCTTTCCATGCGGCTTTCGCTCGCAGTCCTGGTAGAGGCGGCGTGGGAAATTCTTGAAAACTCGCCCATCATCATCGATCGCTACCGAAACGCGACGATGGCGCTGGGGTACACCGGCGACAGCATATTGAACTCGGCGATGGACACTGTTTTCATGGCGCTGGGTTTCCTTTTTGCCGCCCGCGTGCCGGTGTGGCTGACCGTAATAATCGCTATCTTCTTCGAAATCTTCACCGGCTGGCTGATCCGCGATAATCTGACGCTCAACGTGGTCATGCTCGTCTGGCCGGTGGAGGCGATCAAGGAATGGCAGAACGCGCTGCCGCAGATGTGATAAAGCGTCCAATGCCTCCTGCGGCAACCGCGGGAAAGTATTTCGTCATATGCAGGTTTTCTTAATGGCGTTGGGCTAAGCTTCGGGTTCAAAAGCTCGTCTCTTTATCCGGCAGAACCTCCTTGCAAGATAATTTCGCCTATCTTCTTCCCTTCATCATGCTGACATTCGGCGTGGTGTTCCTGTTCCTGCAGCGGATTGGCCATGCTTCGGCCCGTTATTGGGGCTTCGGATATTTGTCGGCGGCTTTCGGTTTCGCGACGCCGCTTGTTTTGGGCGGTCTTCCGTTCGAAGTGCAGGCGATCCTGTCGAACCTGCTCTTCTTTTCCGCCTTCTTTCTGTTTGGCCACGCATTGCTCACGCATTTCGAGCAGCCGCTTTACACTAAGGCACGGCTGTCGATCGTCCTTGTCGCGGCGCTGTTTGTTTCCTTCCACGTTGTCGTGACGCCGGATCTGAAGCGCGAACTGGTGATCGGCGATCTCATTTGCGCCCTGTTGCTTGCCATCCCTGTTTGGGTCGTGCGCAAACGGCCGATAACGCTTGCAGACAGGATGATGGTTGGGATCGCCTGTCTTGTAGTCGCGGAAACGCTGGTGCGCATCGGCGCGCTTCTGGTCATGACGCCGAACGGATCGATGATCGAGCTCAGCGAATTCTTCGAATCCGACTACGCGTTCTACATGCAGCTGACGGCCAGCATTTTCGGTTTCCTGCTGGCCTTGTCCGTCCTTGCGAGCCAGATTTCCGTCACCGTCGAAAGGCACCAGCATGCGGCTGAACACGATCCGCTGACGGATGCGCTGAACCGGCGCGGCTTTGACCGCCATGTCCCCGACTTCCGCAACGAAACACCCGATGGAGCCGTCATCACCTGCGATATAGACCACTTCAAGCGCATCAACGACATTCACGGCCATGCGGCAGGCGATATCGTTCTGATCGGCCTGTCTGATCTGCTCAGGCGGCATACTTCTAATGGTGCGCTGGTGGCACGTTTCGGCGGCGAAGAATTCGTGGTCTTCCTGCCGGGACAGACGGCGGCGGCGGCCGGTCATGTGGCGAATGCCATACGCGCAGCATTTTCGTCGCTCGACTGGACAAATCGTGGCATTCCGGAGCAGATAACCGCGAGTTTCGGCGTGTCAGCCATTGCTAGAGGTGATCACTCCATCCACGATGCCATCAAACGGGCCGATGATAGTCTCTATGCCGCGAAACGTGGTGGGCGTGATCAGGTCGTGCTGGAGGGTGCGCGGTTGCCGGCTGAGGGACCGTCACTCAGGGTCATTTCCGGCAGGTGATCTGTTGCGGGCTCGCTATTGTCCGGCTGCGGCTGCAATCGCCGGCATGAGGTCACGCTCGATGCTGCGCGCGTCGAATGGTCCGACCTTTTTGAACAGGATCGTACCGTCCCTGCCGACCAGATAGCTTTCGGGAATGCCGTAGACACCCCAGTCAATCGCTGCCTTGCCGTTGGGATCGATACCTATGGCAGCAAACGGGTTGCCGAGTTCGCCGAGGAAGCGCAACGCATTGTCCGGCTTATCCTTGTAATTGATGCCGACGACGGTGATGCGGCTGTCCTTCGCCAGTTCCTGAAGCAGCGGGTGCTCCTGCCGGCAGGGGATGCACCACGAGGCGAAGACATTGACCAGCGTCAGCTTGCCCTTGATGGCGGCGTCGGTGAGTGCGGGCAGGTTCGAGCCTTCCAGCGGCGGCAGCGACAAGGAGGGCGCCCTGGTGCCGATGAGTGCCGAGGGAATGGCGCTTATATCAAGCCCGTTCACGTCCTGATCATACAGCATCTTCCCGGCAACAAGGGCAAAACCGCCGAAGAGCAGAAGCGGTAGCAATGCCAGCGCATAACGGGCGCGGCCGGTCGACTTGGCTTTGACATCCTCATTCTGGTTGGCCTGGGTCATTGCGCATCACCTGCGGAACCGGCTTTTGCCCTGCGGCGCACGCCGGATGCTTCCAGTTCCTTCAGTTCCCGCTTGCGCGCCTGACCGTCCAAGACGACCCAGGCGATGAGACAGAGAACGACGAAACCGGTCGCCGCATAGGACATGCCAATATAAAAGGCGTGTGTCATCCCCTCAGCCCTCCCGGTTGGCCATGCGGGCGGCAAGCCGGCGTTGCGCGGCCACGCGTCGGCGCCAGATTTCATTGCGCATGGCGGCGATATGCAAGGTGAAGAACAGCAGCGTGAAACCGATGGCCATGGTCAGAAGCGGCCAGAGAAACTCCGCATCGATGGCCGAACCACCCATGCGGATGACGCTTGCCGGCTGATGCAGTGTATTCCACCACTCGACCGAAAACTTAATGATTGGAATATTCACAAACCCGACGAGGATCAGCACGGCGCTGACCCGGGCGGCTCTGGAGGGATCGTCCATGGCGCGGTTGAGTGCGATCAGTCCGAGGTACATCAGGAAGAGGACGAAAACGGAGGTGAGCCGCGCATCCCACACCCACCAGGTTCCCCACATGGGCTTGCCCCAGAGCGAGCCGGTGATAAGCGCAATGAGCGTGAAGGCTGCCCCGATGGGAGCTGCCGCCTTGTGACTGACATCGGCCAGCGGGTGACGCCAGACGAGGGTGCCGATGGCGGATATTGCCATCACCGAATAACACATCATCGCCAGCCATGCGGAAGGTACGTGCACATACATGATGCGCACCGTGTAACCCTGCTGGTAATCTCCTTCCGAGGTGAAGGACATGTAGAGGCCGGCCGCCAGCACCAGTGCGGTCAAACCGGCGAGCCATGGCAGGATGCGTGCCGCCAGCGCCAGAAACCGCGTGGGATTGGCGAGATCACTGAATTTGGTGATGGTGAAGGTCTGCTCGTTCATGCCGTTTGTGTAACCCGAGAATGGCCGCCCCGCAATTGATCCCTGTCAACAGGGGAGCATCCATTGCGGTTTCATCAATCCATAACATTGCGCAATGCCAAAGCGGCAAAGAAAGGCCCGGTCACGGCTGAAAATAACGTGATCGCGCAGAGAATGAGAAAGGGTGGCAGAAAAGGTGCCGGGTCTTGCACTGCCGCATAGGAAGCGCTGACGCCGAAGATCAGCACGGGAATGGCAAGCGGCAGAACAAGGATGGAGACCAGAAGGCCGCCGCGTGGCAGGGCGACGGCAACCGCCGCTCCAACTGCGCCGATGAAAGTGATGGCGGGAGAGCCGACGAGAAGGGTGAGCATCACCGCGCCGATTGCCACTTCGTCCATGTTCATGAACAGGCCGAGAAGGGGTGATGCCAGCACCAGGGGCAGGCCCGTTGATACCCAGTGCGCCAGGCATTTGATGAAGATGGTCAGCACCAACGGGGTTTCCTGCATCAGGATCAGATCGAGCGATCCGTCGTCGCGTTCGGCCTGGAACAGCCGGTCGAGCCCGAGAAGGGCGGACAGAAGTGCGCCGATCCAGACGATGGCCGGGCCGATACGGGCCAAGAGGTTGAGATCGGGACCGACACCGAAAGGGATGACGGCAACCACGGTCATGAAGAACAGCACGCCGATCAGCGCGCCGCCGCCGGCGCGGATGGAGAGTTTGATATCGCGGAGGAAGAGGGCGGTCATTGGTGTGGCCTCGGTGGGTGAAGTTTACCCCCCTCTGTCCTGCCGGACATCTCCCCCTCAAGGGGGGAGATCGACTCGCGTTTAGGTCTCGGCAATCTCAAGGTTTGAGAATGGAGCGCCAGAAG
>JAEXMK010000199.1 GCA_023444445.1 Pseudomonadota bacterium
AATCCAGCCAGCCCAAGTCTTTGGGCTGAGAAGACTCTCTCGCCGCGCAGACGCGCGGCTGCTGGATTCCGGCTCAAGGCCGGAATGACGAAGGTGGGACTTTCGCCACTTCTCAAAGCATCGTGTCTTTTTATATGTCGATATCCACCGACACCCTATCGCGTAAAACTCTGCGCATTACCGGCATCGACATTGATGATGTTGCCGGTGGACTTGGCGGAAGCGTCGGACGCCAGGAAGTAGATCGCCTCGGCGATATCTTCCGGGAAGACGTTGAGCTTCAGCATCGAGCGCTTGCGGTAATGTTCTTCGAGATCGGTCACCTCGATCTTGGATGAAGCAGCACGCTGCTCCCGCCACTCGCCGTTCCAGATTTTAGAACCACGCAGCACGGCGTCGGGATTGACGGTGTTAACGCGAATGCCCGCTTCCGCCCCTTCGAGCGCAAGGCAACGGGCCAGATGAATTTCCGCGGCCTTTGCCGTGCAATAGGCCGATGCATTGGGTGAAGAGGCAAGGCCGTTTTTCGATGCGACGAAAACGACGTTACCGCCCAGATTCTGACGCCGCAGCAACCGGAATGCTTCGCGCGAAACGAGAAAATAACCCGTCGCCAGAATGTCGATATTATTGTTCCACATGGCAAGCGTCGTCTCTTCCACGGGTGCGGAAGAGGCAATGCCGGCATTAGAAATGAGGATATCCACGCCGCCGAATTCCAGGCTCGCTTCCGCAAAGGCGGAAATCACTGCGTCCTCCTGCGTCACATCAAGCTTGACGGTGCGTACCGCGTCGGCGCTGTAACGCTTGACGAAATCGCCCTTGGCAGCCTCCAGCGCCGTCTCGTCAATATCGGCCAGAACCACGCAGGCACCCTCGCCCGCCAGCCGTTCCGCCGTTGCCCGGCCGATGCCGCCGGCACCGCCGGTGACGAAAGCCACGCGGCCGGCAAGACTTTTCGGCTTCGGCATGCGTTGCAGCTTTGCTTCCTCCAGCAGCCAATATTCGATATCGAAGGCTTCCTGCTCGGGAAGACCCTGATATTCCGATACGGTGGAAGCACCGCGCATCACGTTGATGGCGTTGACATAAAACTCGCCAGCAATGCGAGCCGTGGCCTTATCTTTCGCGAAGGACAACATGCCGACGCCGGGGATGAGGAATATCACCGGGTTCGGATCGCGCATCTTCGGTGAATTGTCGTGGCGGCAGGCCTCATAGTAGCGCGTATAATCCGCGCGGTAAGCCTCCAGCGCCGCGTCGAGAGCGGCCGTGAGCGCGTCGACATCCGGTTTCGCCGTATCGAGATCGAGAATCAGCGGGCGGATTTTCGTGCGCAGAAAGTGGTCCGGGCAGGATGTGCCGAGGTTCCCGAGCGACTTCAGATCCTTAGAATTGACGAACTCAAGAACCGCATCCTGATCGTCGAAATGGCCAAGCTTGCGTTCCTCGCGGCCGATGCGGCCACGGATTTCCGGCATCAGCCGGGCGGCGATGGCGCGGCGTTCGGCAACCGGCAGGCTCTTGGCAACGGCACCGCCGAAGATCACCTTGCCTTCGGTCTTTCCCGCAAACCACTCGATCGCCCTGTTGATGATGGCGAGCGTCAGTTCGTAACATGCCTTGGCGTCGTTATCCCAGGTGAAGAGGCCGTGACTTTCCAGCACCACGCCCTTGGCCCTAGGATTGGCTTTGACGAAAGCTTCCAGATCAAGACCCAACTGGAAACCGGGACGACGCCAGGGCAGCCAGCCGATTTCATCGCCAAAGATCTGCTGCGTCAGCTTCTTCGAATTCTTAGAAGCGGCAATCGCAATGATCGCATCCGGATGCATATGATCGACATGATCATAGGGCACGAAACCATGCAGCGGCGTATCGATCGAGGCGGCGCGGGGATTGAGGTTGAAGGTGCAATGCGGCAGGAAGCCGACCATGCGGTCCTCGTCTTCAACGCCCTTATAAATGCCCTTCACCGCCTCCAGCTTGTCGAGATAAAGTGTCGCAAAACCATCGAGTTTGATGGTGCCGACATCGCCGCCGGAGCCTTTGACCCACATGACACGGACCTTTTCGCCGGTCAGCGGATCAGCCTCAAGAACCTTCGCAGACGTATTGCCGCCGCCGTAATTGGTGATGCGCTTGTCGGCCCCTAAGAGATTGGAACGATAAAGCAGCTTGCCTGGCTCATCGAGCGTCTCCGCATAGGCGTCGTCCCAACGGCTTTCGAGAAGGCGGGATGTTCCCGTCATGTCTTCCTCCCAATATCATTCTGCATCGCGGAGCCGATATCGGCCCGCCTCCTTTGATCGCAGGTATCGCGCATCCAAACGCACAATGTCAATCAAAAACGATCATAAATTTTCATGCTGCAGCGCGATATTGATTAATTTGATCGTTGTTGATTGACAACGTAAAGAGATTGCGAATAATACGGTCAGGAGGACCCCATGCACGAACGCGAACGCCATCGCATCATCTTGAGCGCCACACAGGAAAAAGCTGTCGTGACGGTGCAGGATATTGCCGAACTGACGGATGCGTCGGAAGCGACGATCCGCAGGGATATTGCGTCTTTGCATGTTCAGGGCAAATTGCGCCGCGTGCGCGGCGGGGCGGAAGCGGTACATCCGCCGCAGCTGGGCAATCTGGCAGCCCGGCCATTCCGGGTTTCCGAATCGGTCAATATCGACAAGAAACGCGCAATTGCGCGCAAGGCGGTTGATCTCTGCAACGATGGCGACGCAATCATCCTGAATGGCGGCACAACGACATTCCAGATGGTGCACTACATGGCGGCGCGCCGCCTGCAGGTGATGACCAATTCTTTCGCCATTGCCGAGCATCTGGTCAAACATTCCAAATGCAGCGTCAGCGTACCAGGCGGCGCGATCTATCGCGATCAGAGCCTTATCCTGTCGCCTTTCGAGAATGATGCGATCCGCAATTTTTATGCCCGGCGGATATTTCTCGGTGCGCAGGGCGTGGGAGCGCTCGGCATCATGGAATCCGATGCGCTGGTGATCCAGAGCGAACAGAAGCTGATGCGGCAGGCGGAAGAGCTGATCGTGATGGTCGATTCCTCGAAATTCAGAAAACGGTCCAGCCTGATTTTATGCCCGCTCGAAAACGTCACGACCATCATCACCGATGACGGGATTTCGGACGAGGCGGCAAGGATGGTGGAAAATGCCGGCGTCGAATTGCTGATTGCCGGTGCCGTGGGAAAAACATCCGGCCCGCCGGATGAGGAGAATTCTTCTTCGGTCGCATGAGGAGCGCCGGGGAGAAAAACAAGGTTCAAAACGGGAGGAAAAGGGACATGAAACTTACACGCAGAACATTGACCAGCGTCTTGGCACTCAGCGCGGCTCTTTCTGTCGCAGGACTGGGCGGCGTTGCCCAGGCCGCCGACGTCAAGATCGCGCTCGTCGTCAAATCACTCGGCAACGGCTTTTTCGAAGCCGCCAACAAGGGCGCACAGGAGGCGGCAAAGGACCTCGGCGGCGTCGAGATCATCTATACCGGCCCGACCAGCACCACAGCGGAAGGCCAGATCGAAGTCATCAATTCGTTGATCGCGCAGGGCGTCGACGCCATCGCCATTTCCGCAAACGACCCCGACGCCGTGGTTCCGGCGCTGAAAAAGGCGGCCCAGCGCGGTATCAAGGTGATTTCCTGGGATTCTGGCGTCGCTCCCGAAGGCCGCATTCTCCAGCTCAACCCCTCGTCCAACGCGCTGATCGGCAAGATGTGCCTGCAGCTGGCCGCAGCACATCTCGATGGCGGCAAGGGCGATTTCGCCATTCTCTCTGCTACCACCACCTCCACGAACCAGAATGTCTGGATCGGCGAGATGAAAAAGCAGCTGAAGGACTTCCCCGGCCTCAACCTCGTCACCACGGTTTACGGTGATGACCTTGCCGACAAGAGCTATCGCGAAGCGCAGGGACTGCTTTCCTCGCAGCCGAATGTGAAGGTCATCGTGGCACCGACGACGGTTGGCGTTCTCGCCGCGTCGCAGGCCGTGAAGGATGCGGGCAAGATCGGTCAGGTCTTCGTCACAGGCCTTGGCCTGCCGTCCGAAATGGCGGGCGCCATCAAGTCCGGCGCGACCAAGGAATTCGCCATCTGGAACCCGATCGACCTCGGTTATTCCGCCACCCAGATCGCCTATCGCCTGGTGAAGGGCGAAACCGATGGCAAGCCGGGCTCAGAAATTGAAGCTGGTCGCATGGGCAAGATCAAGGTTGGCGAAAACAGCGAAGCGGCGATGGCTGATCCGTTTATTTATGACGCGAAGAATATCGACCAGTTTTCGAAGATTTTTTGATCTTGATAACATCCGGCGGTGCGGAGGTTACCCCCCTCTGCCCTGCCGGGCATCTCCCCCACAAGGGGGGAGATCGATATGCGGCGGCCTCTCGGCCATCTCCAACGTTGCGAGTAAGCGAGCGTTTTCTTCTGGCCGATCTCCCTCCTTGTGGGGGAGATGCCCGGCAGGGCAGAGGGGGGTGGCCCCGATCACTTCACTCAAAACCGACCGGTAAGACGGAATGATGCGTGCTGAAACCCAAACCATCAACATGACAGAAGCCCCCAGCCCGACGCCCATTCTGGAAATGCGCGGCATCAGCCAGATATTCCCCGGCGTGAAAGCACTCGATAGCGTCGATATCGCACTATACCCCGGCAAGGTTACCGCCCTGATCGGCGAGAACGGGGCGGGCAAGTCCACGCTCGTCAAGATCCTCACCGGCATCTATCGCCCGAACGAAGGCGAAATCCTGCTGGATGGCAAGACTGTCCACTTCCACAGCGCACAGGATGCCATCGATGCCGGCGTTACCGCCATTCATCAGGAAACCGTGCTGTTCGACGAGCTTTCGGTCGGCGAAAACATCTTCCTCGGCCATGCGCCAAAAGGTCGTTTCGGCCTGATCGACTGGAAGACCATCAATGCGCGCGCCAGAATTTTGCTGGAACAGCTAGAAAGCACCATCGATCCTTCCATTCGGCTGAAAGACCTGTCTATTGCGCAGCGCCATCTGGTCGCGATCGCCCGGGCGCTGTCCGTCGAGGCGCGCATCGTCATCATGGACGAACCAACGGCTGCGCTTTCCCGCAAGGAAATCGACGATCTTTTCCGCATCGTTGAAAACCTCAAGCGCCAGGGCAAGGCAATCCTCTTCATAAGCCACAAGTTCGACGAGGTGTACGAGATCGCCGAGAATTACGCCGTGTTCCGTGACGGGAAGATGGTTGGCGCAGGCACGCTCGCCACCACCGCGCAGGACGAGATCGTGCGGCTGATGGTCGGCCGCGATGTGACGAATGCCTTTCCCAAACAGGCCGTCACACTCGGCCCGACGGTTCTGTCGGTCCGCGATTATTCGCACCAGACGGAATTTCGCGATATTTCGCTCGAGCTGCGAAAGGGTGAAATTCTCGGTCTTTATGGGCTGATCGGCGCCGGGCGCTCTGAACTCTGCCAGTCGCTGTTCGGCATCACCCGCCCGGCTTCGGGAGAGGTAATGCTGAACGGCCAGCCGCTCACCATCCGCTCGCCGGAAGATGCGATCCGCGCCGGCATCGTTTATGTGCCGGAAGAGCGGGGCCGCCACGGGTTAGCGCTCGATATGCCGATCTATCAGAACATGTCGCTGCCTTCCCTCACCCGCACCTCGCGCAAGGGGTTTCTGGCCGCGGCCAATGAATTCGCGCTGGCGCGCAAATATGCCGCGCGGCTCGACCTGCGCGCCGCCGCCCTTTCGGTGCCTGTTGGCACGCTTTCGGGCGGCAACCAGCAGAAGGTTGTGATCGGCAAGTGGCTCGCCACCCAGCCGAAGGTCATCATTCTCGATGAACCGACCAAGGGCATCGATATCGGCTCGAAGGCCGCCGTGCATGGCTTCATCAGCGAGCTTGCCGCCGAAGGCCTGTCCATCATCATGATTTCATCCGAACTTCCCGAAATCCTCGGCATGTCCGACCGCGCGATCGTGATGCGCGAAGGGCTGATGGCGGGCCAGTTCGAACGTGCCGATTTTTCTCCGGAAAAGCTGGTTCGCGCCGCCACCGGCAATGCCTGAGAGGGGCCACGAACGTGCAACGTCTACTCAAGAATCGCGAATGGCTGCTGGCGGGCATCATCATCGTCATGATTGCGGGCTTTGCCCTGCGCGCGCCCGGCTTCGGCCGGCCCGGCAATCTCGTCAATATATTCAATGATACGTCCATCCTCATCATTCTGGCACTTGGCCAGATGGCGGTCATTCTCACCAAATCCATCGATCTTTCGGTTGCCGCCAACCTCGCCTTCACCGGCATGGCGGTGGCGATGACCAATGCCGCCTTTCCAGGCGTGCCCCTGCCGCTTCTCATCGTCATGGCGGTCGGTATCGGCGCGTTTCTGGGTTCCATCAACGGCATACTCGTCTGGTGGCTCGGCATTCCGCCCATTGTCGTGACGCTCGGCACGCTCACCATCTACCGCGGCATGGCCTTCGTGCTTTCCGGTGGGGGCTGGGTGAATGCGCATCAGTTTTCGCCGACCTTCCTCAATGTGCCGCGCACGATGATCCTCGGCATGCCGGTTCTGTCCTGGGTCGCGATTCTCATTATCGCCGGGGCCTGGCTGGTGCTCACCCGCAGCTCCTTCGGTCGCTCCGCTTACGCCTCTGGCGGCAATCCGGGTGCTGCTGTCTATGCCGGCATCGATGTCGGACGGACGCGTTTCTTCGCCTTCGTACTCTCGGGCGCGCTCGCCGGTCTCGCCAGCTATCTCTGGGTGTCGCGTTACGCCGTCGCCTATGTGGATATCGCCGCCGGTTTCGAACTGGACAGCGTCGCGGCCAATGTGATTGGCGGCATCTCGATTGCCGGCGGTATCGGCTCGGTGGCCGGAGCGGTGCTTGGCGCGCTGTTCCTCGGTGTCATCAAGAACGCGCTGCCCGTCATCGGCATCTCACCCTTCGCGCAGATGGCGATTTCGGGCGTGGTCATTGTGCTCGCCGTTGTGTTCAACGCGCGCGCTGAGGCCAGAAAGGGCCGCATCATCCTGCGTGACCGGGCCGCAGCAGACCATGGCAAGGAAGCATCCGCATGAGCACGAATTCCCAATCGTCACAGGCACCGCGCGTCATTCCCGACAAACTCGGCACGCCGCTCAGCCGTATCATGTCCAGTTGGGAAGTGTTGCTGCTTGGCGTTGCGATCCTGATCTTCATCGCCAATTCGCTCGCCTCGCCCTATTTCCTCAATGCCTGGAATCTTTCCGATGCCACCTTCAACTTCACCGAAAAGGCGATCATCGCCTTTGCCATGGCGCTTCTGATCATCGCCGGTGAAATCGATCTTTCCGTCGCCGCCATCATCGCGCTCGCTTCCACTGCCATGGGAGCGGCGGTGCAGATGGGTGTCGGCACCCCCGGCCTCGTCGCCATCGGCATTGGCACCGGGCTTTTCTGCGGCGCCTTCAACGGCTTTCTGGTCGCGGGGCTGAAACTGCCCTCCATCGTCGTCACCATCGGCACCATGAGCCTGTTTCGCGGCGTTTCCTACATGGTTCTGGGCGACCAGGCCTTCGGCAAATATCCCGAAGACTTCGCTTACTTCGGCCAGGGCTACGTGTTCTGGGCGATCTCCTTCGAATTCGTACTGTTCATCCTGATGGCGATCGCCTTTGCGATCCTACTGCATGCGACGAATTTTGGACGACAGGTCTATGTC
>JAEXMK010000236.1 GCA_023444445.1 Pseudomonadota bacterium
TGCCAGACGTGATGCTGGCCGTGGTTCTGGTGCTGATCGTGCTGGTGCAGCTGGTGCAGAGCGCCGGCGACCGGCTGGCGCGCAGCTTCGACAAGCGCACACGCAAGAATTAACAGCGTTTATAACAACAACCCAAGGAGACACCCATGAAGAAACTCATCCTCGCGGCCTCGCTCGCCGCTCTCTTCACCGCCGGTCAGGCGCTGGCAGAGACCATCAAGATCGGCGTCACTCCGGCCGAACACGCGCAGATCATGGAACAGGTGAAGAAGATTGCCGCCGCCAAGGGTCTCGATATCGATATCGTCGAATTCTCCGATTATGTCGTGCCGAACCAGGCGCTGAACGATGGCGAGTTGCAGGCCAACTCCTTCCAGCACCAGCCTTACCTCGACAACCAGATCGCTGACCGCAAGATCGATCTCGTCAGCGTCGGCACCACCAACACCACCCCGAAGGGCGTTTATACCAAGAAGGTGAAGAGCCTTGAGGAGCTGAAGGATGGCGCGACGGTCGGTATCCCGAACGATCCCACCAATGGCGGCCGCGCGCTTCTGGTTCTCGCTTCCAAGGGCCTGATCAAGGTCAAGGAAGAAGCTGGCCTCAAGGTAACGCCTGCCGATATCACCGAAAACCCGAAGAACATCCAGATCGTTGAGCTCGACGCTGCCCAGCTGCCGCGCTCTCTCGATGATACCGATGCATCTGTTATCAATACCAACTATGCGACGGCTGCCGGCCTGAACCCCAAGAAGGACTCCATCGCCATCGAAAGCGAAAAGTCCCCTTACGCGAATGTCATTGCCGTTCGCACGCAGGACAAGGACAAGCCTTGGGTGAAGACGCTGGTCGAATCCTACCACAGCCCGGAAGTGAAGGCCTTCATTCTGGAAAAGTACAACGGCACGGTCATCCCGTCCTGGTAAGAAACTACCGCATTTTGAAAATGAGGACCTCTCCCGTTCGCGGGGGAGGTTTTTTGTTTGCGGAACGGTGATAAGCCGGTTTCCATAAAAACCCCCACTAATTCACGGAAAGATTTTTCAGTCTTTCGCTCGAACTATCGGTTTCTACCCGTTGTTTTTTGGGTAGGCGTTACGCGGCTGTTTAACGCCTTTTGAATGTTTCCTTCGCAAAATGGTGCTTTAAAAGGGGATTTTATGCGGATTGCGCCGCGCAACATTGGGGACTATTTGCCGGTCGGGCGCAGAACCGCGGTCGGCGTTGTATTGTCCACCTTCGCGCTGGTGCTGCTCATCGTCACTGCGCTCGTCCTCTCCGCCCTCAGCCAGGTCCGCGAAAAGGCCAATCTGCTCGACAATGCCCGTTCACGCGAAACGACGGCGGGGGCGCTCGTCACTTTCCGCGAGCAGCTCGGTGCGACGCTGAATGACTACGCCGCCTGGGATGATGCCGCCGAATATGTCTATGCCCCGGATCGTTTTGATTGGGTGGCAAGCAATTACGGCGAGATGACGGTCAATAACGATCTCTTCGATACGGCCGTGATCATCGACGAGGATGACAAGGTCCGCATGGCCTATCAGAACGGCAGGCCCGTGGCATGGCAGCCTGACGCCTATTTTGCCGGCGGCCTTCGGGAAATGATCGAGCGCGTGCAGGCCATGCGGCCCGGCATCACATCTCAGGTCACGGGTTTCGTTAAAACCGGCGATGGCATTGCCGCTGCCGGCGTTGCACTCGTGCGGCTGAAGTCCGGGGCGCTGCCAACGGTGGGTGCAGAGCGGCGCTACCTGGTCCTTGCCCGTCACCTCAAGCAGACGATGGTGGACAAGCTCGCCCGGAACTATGTTATCGACGGTCTTGAGCTGCGCTATGGCGAGGAGCCCGCTGCCAATCATATCGATATCGTCAACCCGATGGGGCAGGTGCTGGCGCAGCTCGTCTGGCGTTCGCATTTGCCGGGAGATGTCAGCTTTCATGAGGCGCGGCCGGTGGTGTTCACCGCACTCGGTATTGCCGGCACGTTTTTCCTGGTGCTTCTCATCATTGGCTCTGCCACGCTCGATAGGCTGAAGGCCGATGAGGCGGCGGCGCGGGAAGAGGCGCTGCGCGACCGGTTAAGCGGACTCGACAATCGCACCGGGCTCTTTGCCCAACTCAACCGCATGGTCGGCAAGGCCCGCCAGGACAAGTCCAATATCAAGCTGCTTTATCTCGATCTTGACGGCTTCAAGGAAATCAATGATTCCTATGGCCATGCCGCCGGTGACCGGCTGATCAAGGGCGTGGCGGCGGCGCTCAGGGTGCTGGTGCCGGAAGGTGCCGTGCTGGCGCGGCTCGGCGGGGATGAATTCGCCATCGCTATTCAGGGCAACGATGTCTGGGCGGAAGGCCGCAAGCTTTGCCTGTCGCTTCTCGAACTCTTCACCGAGCCTTTCAGTATCGGTGAAAGGGTGGCGAGCATCGGTTGCAGCATCGGCACCTCCGTCTCCCGCGCCGGCGATATCAATGGCGAGGAACTGCTGCGCCGTGCCGACATGGCCATGTATCAGGCCAAGGAGAATGGACGCGGCCGTTACGTTTCCTATGAACTGAAGATGGATGCGCTGCGCGAGGAAAAGCTCCAGCTGGAAGCGGACCTGCGCTCCGCCATCCTGAACGACGAGATACAGGTGGTGTACCAGCCGGTTGTCAACGCCGGCACGCGCTGCATTACCGGCGTGGAGGCACTGGCCCGCTGGCAAAGGCCGGGTTACGGTTTCGTGCCGCCGGATATTTTTATCGCCGCCGCCGAAACCAGCGGCCTGATTGACCGGCTTGGCCTTCTGGTGCTGCACAAGGCCTGCGAGACTGCCCGGCAATGGCCGTCCATCAAGCTATCGGTGAATATTTCGCCGGTGCAATTCCGCAATCCGGCCTTTTCCGGCCATGTGGCGGATATTCTCGATGTGACGCAGACGCCGTCGGAAAGGCTGCGGCTGGAAATGACGGAAGGGTATTTCATCCAGCATCCCGAGCGGGCGAGCGCGGCGATCGACAAGCTGAAACAGCTCGGCCTGCACATCGCGCTCGACGATTTCGGTGCGGGCTTTGCCAGCGTTGGATATCTGCGCCGCTTCGGTTTCGACCGGATGAAGATCGACCGTTCGCTCATCGTGGCGCTCGACACGGGCGGCCGCTCGCTGGAAATGCTGCAGGCCACCGTGGCGCTGGCAAAGTCGCTCGATATTCCGGTGACGGCCGAAGGCGTGGAAACGGAAGAGCAGGCGGCCATTCTGCATCTGTGCGGCTGCGACGAATTGCAGGGCTATCTGTTCTCGAAACCGGTTGCGGCGGAAGAGATCACCGCCATGCTGGACGGGCAGGATGCGCCGCTCTTTGCGCTGCGGGCAGGGGCGTAAAGGTGAGGATGGATTATCGACGTTACAGCCTGTTTCTTCTCCCCGCCGGGGAGAAGGTGGCCCGAAGGGCCGGATGAGGGGGCGACGGTAGAGATAGACCGAGAGCTTGCCCTCATCCCGCTGCCGCGGACTTCTCCCCGGCGGGGAGAAGAGGCAGGCGGCATCCGCTCGGTCCACACGCATGCCGTCGATCGGATAATTTACCGCCCCAGATGCCGCTCGCCGCGCTTCTTTGCCAGTTCGATCTGCTGTTGCCGGTCGCGGAAGCGCTGGCGGTCCTCTTCGCTGCGTTCATCGTAACAGCTCGGGCAGGATACGCCTTCCTCGAATTTGGGTGACAGGCGCACTTCCGGCGTGATCGGGTTGCGGCAGGCGTGGCAGAGCTGATGGTCGCCTTCGGCAAGGCCGTGGACCACGGAGACGCGCTCGTCAAAGACAAAGCAGGCGCCTTCCCACAGGCTCTCTTCTTCCGGCACCTCTTCCAGATATTTCAGGATGCCGCCCTTGAGGTGATAGACCTCGTCGAAACCCTGTTCCTTCATGAAGGCGGTTGCCTTTTCGCAGCGGATGCCGCCGGTGCAATACATGGCGATCTTCGGCTTGTTGTGCAGACCGGGGTTATTTTTCACCCAGTCGGGAAACTCGCGGAAGGTCTTCGTCTTCGGATCGACCGCACCCTTGAAGACGCCGATGGCGGTCTCGTAATCGTTGCGGGTATCGATGACGATCGTATCCGGATCGGAAATCAGCTCGTTCCAGTCGCGCGCTTCGACATAGGTGCCGACGATCCGGTTCGGATCGATGTCAGGCACGCCCATGGTCACGATCTCTTTCTTGAGCTTCACCTTCAGCCGCACGAAAGGCATGTGCGAAGCGCGGCTTTCCTTGTGTTCCAGCCCGGCGAATTCCGGCTGGGCGCGCAGGAAGGAGAGCACCGCGTGAACGCCTTCGTCAGGCCCCGCAATGGTGCCGTTGATGCCTTCGGCGGCAAGCAGCAGCGTGCCCTTGACGCCATTTTTCTGGCAGAGCTCGAACAGCTGCTCGCGCAGGCTCTCGAACCGCGGCAGGCGGGCGAAATGGTAAAGCGCAGCCACAAGGAAATCACCAGAGACTTCCGGGCGGGGGAGAATGGTCGTGTCGGTCATGGGCGCTGAAATACAGCGACGGCGGCCGCAAAGCAATATTTATCAGCGGGGAGCGGTATTTTGAAAATCGTCAAGTCGTAAGGATTTGCGGGCTCCCTGTCACCTCTGCTGCCGTGTACAGGCATCGGGGTGTCGCAGTGTCAAAGTTCACCCTTTTGACTGCGACAACCCGTCATTCCGGCCTTGAGCCGGAATCCAGCCGACGCGCGTCTGCGCGGCGGGACAAGTCTTTTCAGCCCAAGGACTTGAGCTGGCTGGATTCCGGCTTAAGGCCGGAATGACGGAGGTGGGCGAACCCGGAGCGTGGCGTTTGGCCTACTTCGCCGCCTGCCGCCACAGCTGCCCGACGATGCGGCTTTCGGTGCCGGCGGATTCGGAAAATACCTCGTCGGCCAGTTCAAGGGCTTCGGCACGCAGCACCTGCTGCCGTTCGATGATGGCGTCGAGAAGCAGGGCCAGCCGCTCGCCATTGCCGAAACGATCCGGTTCCCGATCGGCGACGGCGGCGAGGATGGAGAGATCATGCTCGTGGCCAAGAATATCGACCAGCCGCTTGGTGTCGGCGCGTTTGGCGCGCATCGCGGAGGGCCAGAGGCGGCGCATGAGGCCAAGATGCATCCAGTAGGTCTGGCCGGCCTTGCGCAAATCGTGGAAATGTTCGACGTCCGCCTGTTCGCGACAGGACGAGAGTGCCTGGCGTGCTTTGACCCTCTGTTTCGCCCAGTCGATTCTCACCAGCTTTGAGGTCTTCTTCAGGTCATCCGGCAGGGAGAGGGCTTCCAGCCTTTCGCGCCCTGTCTCGCAGCCCACGATGGCCGCGGCTATCGCCTCATCAAGACCGGCTTCGTGGTCAAGGGCTTCGTCGCGGCGTTCACGCAACATGACGGTGATCGACCGCAATGCCTCGCCCTGCGTATCTGAAAGCGCGAAGGCTTCGAGATATTCCGCGGTTTCCACGAGCGCCGTCGCATCGCGCGCAAAGGCGAGCGAGCGGGCGATATCGCGGAAGCGGATATTTTCCTCGCGGGCGAAATCGGACGCCACCTTGCGGACCAGACGGTAGAGCGCCCGCAGCCGCTTGAGGCGCTTGCGGGCCTCGTGCACTGCCTCATGCGATCCCGACGGCTGGTCGCGAAGGATGGTGATCGTATCGTCGATCAACTCCAGCCCGGCCCGGCGAATTTCATCGCCGAAAGGCTTTTTCGGATCAATTCTGAAGGGCATCCGACAGGTCTCCATCCGGACAGTCCATGGCGAGCCACTGGTTGGAGAAGCGTTTGTCTCCCGTAACTTCCCTGCCCAGCCAGGATGGCAGATCGGGATTGGCATTCTCGTCATTCATTTCGACTTCGGCCACAATCAGCCCGCGATATTTTCCCTCGAAAACATCGACTTCCCAGGTGAAGCCGCCATGGTCCACCGTGTGGCGGGTCTTCTCGAGCACCACGCCCGGCGCGCTTGCCATCAGCTCTTCGGCGTCTTCGAGGGGGATGGAATATTCATATTCATCGCGGACAAGCGCGCTTGCGCCAATCTTGATGGTCAGGGTTGCTTCACGGCGGTCGACGATCCTCACGCGGACCGAACGGTTTTCCATCGAAGCGACATATGCCTGCCGAAAAGCCATGCTATGCGTCACCTCATTGCGCCATTCACCATCTGCTACAAGAAACTTCCGTTCGATTTCCTTGGCCATGCTGTCTCCGCAAACTGGGGGGCCAGATTATCGCAAGTGGGCCGCAGGACGAAGCGAATTGATTGAAGTATCTGGATAAAAATGGCCCTGCCATGCCTCGACATCAAAGCCGGGGCAGGCTAATCGATAAACGGGATTTCAATCGTTTCAATCGCGCAAGGAGGCTCGTCTTGGCCCAGGATTCCGAAAAACTTCTCTCCATCCTCAAATTGCAGCCGGTCGTGCCGGTGCTGATCGTGGATGATGCCGCTTCCGCCGTGCATTTGGCGCGCGCTTTGGTCGCAGGCGGCCTGAAGGCAATCGAGATCACCATGCGCACGCCGGCAGCACTCGACGCCATCCGTGCAGTTGCCGCGGAAGTGGAGGGTGCCCATGTGGGTGCCGGCACCATTCTCAATGCGAAGGATTTCGAAGCGGCCGCCGAAGCAGGCTCCACCTTCATCGTCAGCCCCGGCATCAATAAAAGCGTGCTGGAAGCCGCGCGTGGCTCCAAGGTGCCGCTGCTTCCGGGTGCTGCCACCGCCAGCGAAGTCATGGCGCTGCGCGACGAGGGCTACAAGGTGATGAAGTTCTTCCCGGCCGAACAGGCTGGCGGCGCACCTTACCTCAAGGCGCTGTCTTCGCCGCTCGCCGGCACGGTCTTCTGCCCGACCGGCAGCGTGTCGTTAAAAAATGCCAACGACTATCTGTCGCTGCCGAATGTGGTCTGCGTCGGCGGTTCCTGGGTTGCCCCGCGCGAACTGGTGGCAACCGGCGACTGGGCGGGCATCACCAAGCTTGCCGCTGAAGCGGCTGCGCTGCGCGGCTGATTTGTCTCCTGTCAAACCCGTTCACGAAGGCGTGAGCGGGTTTGACATTTGTATTCGGCCCACGGCTTCCTATCTCCTCCTGTAGATTTGACCTCTACAGGAGATTTTGATGTTCGACGCCAAGAAGCTTCTTGAACAATTCCTCGGCTCCCAGGTGCCGGGCCTTTCGGGAAGCGTCCGTGACAGAGCCGGGCAGGCCGCCGATATCGCCAAGAACAATCCCCTCAAGGCCGGCGCACTTGCCGCCGCCATTCTCGGCACCAAGACCGGCCGCAAGCTCGCTGGCAATGTCGCCACCATTGGCGGCGTGGCCGCCATCGCCGGCCTCGGTTATCTCGCTTATAAGAATTACAAGTCCGGCCAGGCCCCGGAAATGGCGCCGAAGCCCGAACCGGAGCTTCTCGCCCCACCGGCCGATTCCGCCTTCCACCCGCAATCGCCAGCTCTTTCCAATGATTTCGCGCTGAAACTCATCCAGGCGATGATCGCCGCCGCCAAGGCCGACGGTCATATCGATGACAAGGAGCGCGCCAACATCATGGACAAGGTGCAGGTCTCCGGCCTTGATACAGAGGCCGAGCGTTTCCTTGAAAAGGAACTCGCCGATCCGCTCGACATCGACGCGCTAGTGGCCGCTGCCCGCACCGAAGAGCAGAAGGTGGAGCTTTACACCGCCTCGCGGCTTGCCATTGAGGCAGATACGCGGGCGGAGCGGGGGTATCTCGATCTCCTTGCCGGGCGGCTTGGGTTGCCGGATGCGCTGGTGGATCACATCGAGGCGACGGTGGTGGCGGCGAAGGTTTGAGGTTGGCGTTAGGCCTCGGCGCGTGTGGGTCACCCCCCTCTGCCCTGCCGGGCATCTCCCCCACAGGTGGGGAGATTGGCAAGACG
>JAEXMK010000260.1 GCA_023444445.1 Pseudomonadota bacterium
CCTCCGGCCTCTGTCGCCCTTGTGACTTGCGCAACGCGAGGCGGCTTCCCATATTGCGGGAGCCGGTGCGATTGACCGGCAAGGTTGCCGGAAGCGGGACCGCGAAACGTCGCTTGGTTGCAAGGACAGAAGAGATATGAGCCGCATGACGCCATTCACCCACCCGCTTTTGCTGGGTTTTGATGCCATGGAAAAAACGCTGGAGCGCATGGCGAAGGCCAATGACGGCTACCCTCCGTACAATATCGAACGTTTGCCTGGCGGCGAAGAGGTGCCGGAGCGTCTGCGCATTACCATCGCCGTCGCCGGTTTTTCGCAGGACGATCTGGATGTGACGACGGCTGACAACCAGCTCGTCATCCGCGGCCGCCAGCAGGAACAGGAAAAGCGCGATTTTCTCTATCGCGGCATCGCGGCGCGCCAGTTCCAGCGGGTCTTTGTGCTTGCCGATGGTATGCAGGTGCGGGAAGCCCGGCTGCGCAACGGTCTTCTTTCCATCGACCTGGTTCGGCCTGAAATTTCAAACGTGGTAAAGAAAATTAATATTTCCGTCTCAGAGTAGACCATGAACGCCGGAATCGGACATGAATCGCTCGGCGTGAAGAAGGAGGCTGAAATATGCTCTTAAAAGAAGCGCATGCGCGTCTCACCCAGTCCCAACTCGCCCATATCGGTGAAGGAGAAGTGGGATATATCCGAAAGATCCGTGCGGAAGACGTTAGCCGCTGTTTCCCGGAAGCGCCCGATCTCGATCCGCAGCTGGATCTCTGGGCCCTGTTCGGCGCGGATGGTACGCCTATCCTCCTGACAGACAACCGTTCCAGCACCTTTTTCAAGGCGGCGGAAGACGATCTCAGAACCGTCAGCCTGCACTAGACCATTTCCGGGGAACTCAACCCGGTTTTCCGTTCGGAAATGCTGCAGAACGAGAGAGCGTTTTCGCGCTTAGGAAAGTGCTCTGGAAAGAAAAAGCCCGCCGGTTGAGCGGGCTTTATGTTTATGGGATCAAAGGAAGGGGCGATCCGGCATGTCACCGATGGAGATGACGCCGTCCTTGTTCCTGTCCAGCCGCTCGAACATTTTTTCGCCGGCGGCAGTGAATTCGGCCTTGCTGACCTGTCCGTTCTCGTCGGTATCGGCCCAGCGGATCATCGCAAAGGCTGCGCCTTTGCCGCCATGCCTGCCCCAACCCTTTTCGCGTTCAGCCCGCTTGCCGTCGGGCCCTTTGCCGTCTTCCGCCTTGGCATCCTCGCGCTCGGGGCGCGGATGGGCGGCACGGAAGGCTTCCATCTTTGCCTGACGATATTCGCGCATTTCCTTCGGCGTGATCGAGCCGTCCTTGTCCTTGTCGATCTCGGCGAAGAGAGCATCCTGACGCGCGGTGAATTCCTCCTTGGAAACCTTGCCGTCCTTGTTGGTATCGGCCACCTTCAGGAGGTGAATATACATCAATTCCGGGCGGAACGGCATGCGATCCTTGTGGCCTTTGCCGGGCGCGGCAAAACTGGCCGTTGCGGCCGTGCTGAGCACAAGGGCTGCGCCAAGAGCAGACAGGGCGATTTTGCGTGTGTTCATCGTCATTACCTTTCTTCGGTGTCCCTGAAGAAAAGATAGTGACGTGCAGCATGCCCCACCACTTAAACATCCGTAAGGTGGATGAAGCTTCGGTAATGTTCGGGGCTCAGCGGGCGATGGTTTTCGTCAGGAACCCGGTCAGGTCGTCGGTGATGTAGTCGATATGCTCATCCGTCACATCAGGGATCTCCCAGCGTTCCATGATGACGCCCTCAAGATTTGAAGGCACGAGCAGCACGGTTTTCATGCCCAGCGCTTTCGGGGCCGCCAGATTGCGTGGCAAATCCTCAAACATCGCAGCCTTTTTCGTATCGAGTTTCGCAAGTGCTGCAAACTTCTCGTAGGTCGCGCTTGCCGGCTTCGGCAGGTAACCGGCGGCGACGATATCAAAAATGTCCTCGAAATGATCGAGAATGCCGAGTGCACCTGCGGCAGCCTGCGCATGTTTGACGCTGCCATTGGTGAGGATGAACTTGCGGCCCGGCAAAGCCTTGATAGCCTCCCCGAGTTCCGGGTGCGGTTTCAGCGCCGAATAGTCGATGGCATGGGCGCGTTCCAGAAATTCGTCCGGGCTGATACCGTAATTGATCATCAGACCCTGCAGCGTGGTGCCATGGTCGTGATAATAACGCTTCTGCAAGGCGCGCGCTTCGTCGGGCCCGAGCTTCAGAAGCTCCGTCACATAGGCCGTCATGTTGCGGTCGATCTGGGAAAACAGATTGACGTGATGCGGATAGAGCGTGTTGTCGAGGTCGAAGACCCATTCGCTGACATGGGCGAAATCGGCGACTTCGGGCAGGTTTTTCGGCTTTGTGTCCATGGGCAGCTTTATGCCTGTTTCGAATGCGGAAGAAAATCGAAAAGAGGACGATTGATCAGAAATTCGGCCTTGGCTGCGGCCTCGCGCGCATGATACCGCCAAAGCCATGGAACTCTGGATAGTCATTACTTTCGCAAGCGCGTTCCTGCAGAACCTGCGCTCGACTTTGCAAAAGCACCTCAAGGGCATGATGGGCACCACGGGTGCAACGTTTGTGCGCTTCGTGTTCGGCATGCCTTTCGCTCTCGCTTATCTCGCCTTTCTGCATCTTGGGCTCGGCAGGCCGCTGCCAGTGCCGAACATGTCCTTCGCCGTTTGGGCGACAGTCGGGGCCATGGCGCAGATTGCCGCCACTTTTCTGCTGGTACACCTGTTCTCCTTCCGCAATTTCGCAGTCGGAACGGCCTATTCCCGCACCGAGCCGGCGCAGGCAGCACTGTTTGCGCTGATCTTCATTGGCGAAAGCGTCAGTGGCGGCACCCTGGTGGCCATTGCCATTTCTGTCGCCGGCGTCATGCTGATTTCAGTAGCGCGCACGGAAGTAACGCCCGCTTCCTTCCTAACCTCGATCTTCAGCCGGACAGCGGGTATCGGTCTCGCCTCGGGTGCATTCTTCGGCCTGTCGTCGGTTGCCTATCGATCAGCGTCGCTGGCGCTTGCACCAAGCCTGCCTGCCCCGGATGCGATGATGCAGGCGGGCTTTACCCTCGTTGTGGTGATCGTGATGCAGACGGTGTCGATGTTCCTCTGGATCATCTGGCGCGAGCGGGAGGAATTGCGGCGTATCGCCAGGGTGTGGAAACCGTCGCTTGCCGTTGGTTTCGTGGGCGCTACGGCCTCATTCGGCTGGTTCACGGCAATGACCCTGCAGCAGGCCGCCGTTGTTAAGGCACTGGCGCAGGTGGAGATGCTGTTCGCCTTCGCCTCGACCGTGCTTTTCTTCAAGGAGAAGATCAACCGGCTCGAATTGTCCGGTTGCCTGTTGATTGTCGTTGGTGTGCTGTCGCTTCTCGCATTCGGCTGAATACCAGAGGTGGCGGACAGGCTTGCCATCCGCCACTCCAACGCGTCAGGGCACGATGAGCGTGCCGGCGCCTTCCGTAAAGATTTCCAGAAGCACGGAATGCGGCGTCTTGCCGTTGAGGATCACCACGCCCTGAACGCCAGCCTTGATGGCATCGATGCAGGTCTCGACCTTCGGGATCATTCCGCCGGAAATCGTGCCGTCCTTGATAAGCGCGCGCGCCTGGGAGACAGTTAGTTCCTTGATGAGTTCCTTGTTCTTGTCGAGGACACCGGGCACGTCCGTGAGGAACAGAAGGCGCGAGGCGTGAAGCGCGCCGGCAATGGCGCCGGCGAAAGTATCGGCATTGATGTTGTAGGTGGCGCCGTCGCGGCCGGGCGCGACGGGCGCGATGACCGGGATCATCTCCGATTTGGCGAGCAGATCGAGCAGGGTGCGGTCGACTTCCACGACTTCACCGACGAAACCGAGATCAAGCACGCGCTCGATATTACTGTCGGGATCGATAACGGTCTTTTTCGCCTTTTCGGCGAAGACCATGTTGCCATCCTTGCCGCACAGGCCGATCGCCCATTCGCCCGTCTGGTTGATGAGGGCGACGATTTCCTTGTTGATCGAACCGGCCAGAACCATTTCAACGATCTCGACCGTCTTGGCGTCGGTAACGCGCAGGCCGCCCTCGAATTTCGATTCAATGCCCATCTTGCTCAGCATCGCACCGATCTGCGGGCCGCCGCCATGCACCACGATGGGGTTGATACCCGATTGCTTCAACAGCGCGATGTCTTCCGCGAATGCCTTGCCGAGCGTGGAATCACCCATGGCATGGCCGCCATATTTTACCACGATGGTCTTGTTCTCGTATTTCTGCATGAAAGGCAGAGCCTGTGCGAGCAGCCGCGCCTGAGTTTCGCTTTCGGAAGACGTCATCTAAAAACCTCGGTCTGTGGTTGCGGCCGTTGAAAGCCTGTCACCGCTCTAAAGCAAGTTTTCAACGGATGAAATAACCTCCGGGCCTTATTGTGTCTCAGCGATCAAATTTCTTTTTTTGGTCTCTGAAGCATTGTTATGAGATTGACATAAACGGCCAATGGGACCAGCTTTGTTACTGGAAGGGGAGGGGTAATTCAGGCCATGATGCACGTTGTTGAAGGTGCGGGTCTGAAACGCGAGGAGTTGTGAGCGACATGACGGCACCCGATAAAGACAAGCAAAGCGGCTTACAGGACGAGGTTCTTGCCGGAAAATTTGTGTTGGGTGCCCTTCCGCCGGAAAATATGGCGGAACTGACCAAACGATTGAAGCGCGACCGCCAGTTTGCAGCCATGGTTAAGCGATGGCGAGAAAATCTCGCAGAAACGGATCATAGCGAAAAGGTTGCCGTGGCAACGCTGCTCCAGCGCAACCCGATGACCGGAGGTCTTCCCTTCAGGGGGCAGCCGTTGCGCACGCGCCACCTGTTGGGCGCAATGCTGATGGAGATTTGGAATTCGGTGCGCTTCTGGCGTCTTCTCGCATTGACGGCGATGCTCTGGACCGCCGTTCTGCTTTTCACCATCGCCTGACGCGAAAACGCCTTAGAGCGAGACCGTCCTGACGATCTCGGTGCGTAGATCGTCCAGCCCAAAGGATTTCTCCGACGACGTGGCAAGAACTTCAGGATAGGCAGCGGGACGCTTGCGGATTTTCTCCAGCGTTTCGCCAATCAGCCGGGGAACGCCGACATCCTTGATCTTGTCCGTTTTCGTCAGCACGACCTGATAGGACACGGCCGCCTTGTCGAGCAGGCTTAGGACCTCTTCATCGTTCTTCTTGATGCCATGGCGGGAATCGATCAGCACGTAAACGCGCTTCAGCGTCGCGCGGCCACGCAGATAGTCGAAGACGAGCTTCGTCCAGGCGTCGACATGGTCCTTGGGTGCCTGCGCATAGCCGTAACCCGGCATGTCGACCAGCGCCATCGGCGGCAGGTCGCCCGGCTCGCCGGAATAACCTTCAGGAACGAAATAGTTCAGTTCCTGGGTGCGTCCGGGCGTGTTGGAGGTGCGGGCAAGCCCCTTGTGACCCACCAAGGCGTTGATGAGCGAGGACTTGCCGACATTCGAGCGACCGGCAAATGCAATCTCCGGCGGCCCCTCGGGCGGCAGGAATTTCATCGCGGGAACGCCGCGAATGAAAATCCAGGGTCGCCCGAACAGGGGCTTTTCGGTTGCTGTGCCGGTCTCACTCATTTCGATTGCACCGGCTTTCGCTTGAACAGCGCTTTTATATTATCGAACAGTTCGATCTTGGCACCGTGACGCTTCATGATGAGCGCCTGCTGGCTGATGGAGAGCGTGTTGTTCCATGCCCAGTAGATGACCAGACCAGCCGGGAAGGAGGCCAGCATGAAGGTGAAGATCAGCGGCATCCAGGTGAAGATCATTGCCTGTGTCGGATCGGGCGGCGTCGGGTTCATGCGCATCTGCAGGAACATGGTGATGCCCATGACGCGCGGCCAGACGCCGATCATCAGGAAGTGCGGCACGTCGTAAGGCAGAAGGCCGAACAGATTGAACAGCGACGTCGGATCGGGAGCGGAAAGGTCGTGAATCCAGCCGAAGAACGGCGCATGGCGCATTTCGATGGTGACGTAGATGACCTTGTAGAGTGCAAAGAAGACCGGGATCTGCAAGAGCATCGGCCAGCAGCCGGCAACCGGGTTGATCTTCTCTTCCTTGTAGAGCTGCATCATCGCCTGCTGCATGGCCATGCGGTCATCGCCATGCTTGGCTTTCAGCTCCTCCATCTTCGGCTGAACGCGCTTCATGTTCGCCATGGATGCATATTGCTTGCTGGCGAGCGGGAAGAACAGCGCCTTGACGACGATGGTGGTGAGCAGGATGGCCACGCCGAAATTGCCAAAATAACGGAAGAAGAAATCCATCATTTTGAACATCGGCTTGGTGATGAAGTAGAACCAGCCCCAGTCGATCAGAAGGTCGAACTTCGGAATGGAGTAGGCGGTCTCGTAGCGATCGACCAGCGGCACTTCCTTGGCGCCAGCGAAGACGAGGCTCTTCAGTTCGATGGACTGGCCAGCTTCGACCGTCATCGTATCGCTCTTGAAATCGGCCTGATAGCTTGGCTGATTGCCGGTGATGTGCGAGTAGCGCGTCTCGAACGGGGTCATCTGCGGCGGAACGATGGCAGCGGCCCAATATTTATCGGTGATGCCGAGCCAGCCGCCGGTGGCCTTGGCAACCGTTACAGGCTCTTCTTCAACATCCTTGTACTTCTTTTCCGTAAGGCTGCCGTCTTTGCCGGAAACGCCGAGGAAGCCCTCATGGATAACGAAAACAGGGGGAATTACCGGTTTGTTGTTGCGCGTCACGCGGCCGTAGGTCGCAAGCGAGATCGCGGCCTGTCCCTGGTTTTCGACCTTATCGGTGACCGAGATCATGTAATGCTCGTCGATCGAAACCGTACGCGAGAAAACAACACCCTTGGAGTTGGTGTAGGTCAGGGTGACCGGGGTGGTCTCCGTCAGCTTGTCGCCACTTGCGAGCGTCCAGACGGTCGTCGGACCGGGAACGCCGCCGACTTCCTGTGCTGCAACGTAACCCAGTTCGGTGAAGTAACCGTCCTTGGTGTCGGCGGGCGAGAAGAGGGTGATGATCGGGCTCGAGTCATCAACGGTCTCATGGTAGCCCTTGAGCCGGATGTCATCGAAACGCGCGCCTGTCAGGTTGATCGAACCCGCAATGGCGTTGGTGTCGATGGTGACGCGCTGGGTCTTGGCGATCGCTTCTTCCCGGGTCGCCGTGGCGGCTGCCTGCGTGGAGGATGCGGGCGGGGCGCCTTCGACGGTTGCGCCGGGCGCGGCACCCGGTGCTGCCTGCTGCTGCGTCGTCTGCTGCTGCGCCTGGCGGGCCTCTTCGGCGCGGCGCTGCTGCTCGATACGCGGATTCATGTAAAGGAATTGCCAGGCGAGGACGATGACAACCGAAAGGGCTATCGCGATGAAGTAATTACGGTTTTTTTCCATCATTCTTTCCTGGAGCGGGTCTCCTGGGACCGTCTCGGTTTCGCCGTTCCTTCAATGCGCTCGAGGAGGAGAGATTGAAGTCTTGGAAAGGCGGTATCGAGAACATCCCGGCGGGCGACAATCACATAGTCATGACCGGGCTTCATTGCGACCCCGGCAGAAAGCCTGACGGCTTCCTTGAGACGGCGGCGCATGC
>JAEXMK010000145.1 GCA_023444445.1 Pseudomonadota bacterium
CCCCACAACTAATAAAGCGCCATTGAGGGCCAATTCGCATGATGAGTATTTTTCGCAAGCTGATGCCGCGCGAGGACCGTTTCTTCGACATGTTCAGCAAACATTCCGAAACCGTCATCAAAGCGGCTGCAGCCCTTGACCAACTTTTGAGCGGCGTCGACGTCGAGAAGAACTGCGACGTTATCGTCGCGCTGGAACACCAGGCGGACGATATCACCCGCGAGGTGCTGCTTGCCGTCAGACGCAGCTTCATCACGCCATTCGATCGTGGCGACATCAAGGACCTCATCCAGTCCATGGATGACGCCATCGACATGATGCATAAGACCGTCAAGACCATTCGCCTGTTCGAGCAGAGCGAGTTCGATCCGCTGATGAAGGACATGGGCCACGAGATCGTCCGTGCGGCGGCCCTGATTGCGGAAGCCATTCCGCTTCTCAACAAGGTGGGCACGAATGCGCAGCGCCTCTCCGCCATCGCCGAAGAGGTGACCCGCGTCGAGGGCCGCTCCGATGATCTGCACGATCAGGGTCTGAAGGACCTCTTCCGCCGCCATGGCGCCAGCGGTGATGCCATGGCCTATATGATCGGCAGCGAAATCTATGGCGAACTCGAAAAGGTCGTCGACCGCTTCGAGGATGTGGCCAATGAGATCAGCGGCATCGTGATCGAGAACGTCTGATGGATGTCGCACTTGCCCTGCCGCTGCTTGTCGGCCTCATCGCTATCGCTCTGTTCTTCGATTTCCTGAACGGCCTGCACGACGCCGCAAATTCCATCGCCACCATCGTTTCCACCCGCGTGCTGCGGCCGCAATACGCGGTCGCCTGGGCGGCGTTCTTCAATTTCATCGCTTTCCTGTTCTTCGGCCTGCATGTGGCGGAAACGCTCGGCACCGGCATCATCGATCCGGCCATCGTTTCGCCGCAGGTCATCTTCTCAGCACTGATCGGAGCGATCGTCTGGAACATCGTCACCTGGATTTTCGGTATCCCCTCCAGCTCCTCGCATGCGCTGATTGGCGGTCTCGTCGGTGCGGGTTTTGCCAAGGTGGGCTTTAATTCCATCGTCTGGTCGGGTCTGCTGAAAACCGTCGGCGCCATCTTCATGTCGCCGGCCATCGGCTTTTTTCTGGCGCTCGTTCTCGTGCTTGCCGTGTCATGGCTGTTCGTGCGGCAGACGCCCTTTGCGGTCGACCGCACCTTCCGCGTCATGCAGTTCATTTCCGCCTCGCTTTATTCGCTTGGCCACGGCGGCAATGACGCGCAGAAGACCATGGGCATCATCGCCGTGCTGCTCTTCAGCCAGGGGCATCTGGGTGAGAGCTTCTACGTGCCTTTCTGGGTGGTCATCTCCTGCCAGTCGGCCATGGCGCTCGGCACGCTGTTCGGCGGCTGGCGCATCGTGCACACGATGGGATCGAAGATCACGCGGCTGAACCCGATGCAGGGTTTCTGTGCCGAAACCGGTGGCGCGCTGACGCTTTTTGGCGCCACATGGCTCGGCATTCCAGTCTCCACCACCCACACGATCACAGGCGCCATCGTCGGCGTGGGTGCCGCACGCCGCGTCTCGGCGGTGCGCTGGGGCCTTGCCGGCAATATCGTCATCGCTTGGGTCGTGACCATGCCGGCCGCAGCACTCATCTCCGCCGCCGTTTATGGGTTGACGTCGCTGTTCGGCTGATAATTGCCGATTGACACTCTCCCGGAACAAAAGCCGCCCTGCGGCTGTTGTTCCGGGAGATCAATGGGGAAGCGGATCGCAAGACAATGGCGCGGCAGGTTTTCTGGAAGGGCTATCTGAAGCTGTCGCTGGTGACGGCCTCGGTTTCGCTGACGCCCGCGACGACCGAAGGCAACAAATACACCTTCCACATCCTCAATCGCAAAACCGGCAACCGCGTCGAAAGCCGGTATGTCGACAGCGTCACCCATAGGCCGGTCGCCGCGAAAAACCAGGTCAAGGGTTTTCCGCGCGGCGAGGACGATTATGTGCTGCTGGAGGATGACGAAATCGATGCGGTGGCGCTGGAAAGCACCCGCACCATCGACATCAAGACCTTCGTGCCGAAGGGTTCGATCGACTGGATCTGGTACGATCGCCCGCATTTCCTTCGCCCGGAAGACAAGATCGGCACCGAAGCCTTCAGCGTCATCCGCGAAGCCATGAAGGCGAACGATGTTTTCGGCATCGCACGGCTGGTGATCTATCGCCGCGAAAGGGCCGTCCTCCTCGAACCATCGGGAAAAGGCATCATCCTCTGGACCTTGCGTTACGGTGAGGAGGTGCGCGAGAGCATAGACGCGCTTGAGCCGACGATGAAAATCGAAACACCTTTGCTACAGGCGATGGAAAAACGCATCGGCAAACAGGTGACCGGCTGGAAGCCCACTCTCGTGCAGGACCCCATCCAGAAAAAGATAAAGTCGCTGCTGAAGACCAAGGGAGACGAGGTGCCATCCTCAAAGAACAAAGCTGCTGCGAAAGCCAAGACCGGCGGCAATGTCATCAACATCATGGATGCGCTGAAAAAGAGCATCGCCGCCGAAAAACGAAGCTGAGGATCAGCGACCCTTTTTCGGTAGCGGTTCGGCGGCAGCGAAGAAGCCGTCCCAAGGATCTTTTTTCAGGGCAGAGAGCCGCGCGCCGACATTGTTGACGGTGAAATGGGCCGGGCCGATCTCAGCCGTCAGTTCCGACCATTCCAGTGGCGCAGAAATGGCCGCACCCGGCCGGGCGCGGGTCGAATAGGCCGCGACCGCCGTATTGCCGCGGCCATTGCGCAGATAATCGATGAAGATGCGGCCCTGACGTTTGGCCTTGGTGGCGACGGAAAGATATTTCTCCGGTTCAGCCTTCGCCATATCCGCCGCCATGGCTTTGGCGAAGGCCTTGACCGGCGCCCAGCCCGCCTGCAGCTTCAACGGCGAGACCACATGCAGCCCTTTGCCGCCCGACGTCTTGACGAAAGCGGCAAGTCCCACCTCTTCGAAGCGTCTTTTCAGTTCCTGCGCCGCCTCGATCACCGCGTCCCAGGCCACATCCTCGCCGGGGTCGATATCCATGGTGATCATATCGGGCTTTTCCCAATTGGCGGTTGTTACGCCCCAGGGGTGGATTTCAAGTGCGGCCGATTGCACCAGCGCCATCATGCCATCGAAATCGGTGATGCGGATCAGCGGTTCGCCGCTCTTGTCCTTCGGATCCTTGATCTGCTCGATTGCCTTATTGATGCCGCGCCAGGCGTGTTTCTGGAAAAACTTCTGGCCCTCTATGCCCTCCGGGCAACGCAGCAGCGCCAGCGGCCGGTTGACGATAAAGGGCGCCATGTGGCGCCAGACCTGCGCATAATAATCGGCAAGCCCCTGCTTGGTCACGCCATCATCCGGCCAGTAGAGCCGGTCAGGGTGGGTGAACTTGATCTTCGACTGCGGCGCATTGCTATCCGACACGGCCTTCTCCTCGCGTTCGATCTCCCCAGCCGGCTTGTCTTCCCTTAGACCCCGAAAGGATGCATGACGCAGATTGCCATCTCCCGACCATGCGCGAAACTCCACCTCCGCCACCAGCTCCGGTTCGACGAAATGCAGATCGCGGCGGGCAAGTGCGGAGAGCTTATCACCGAAGGGGCTGTCCTTGCGTTCCAGCGGCTTCAGACGGCCGAATATCGTCTCCGCAACTTCGCCGGAATAACCGGTGCCGACACGACCGACATGGCGTAGCCTGCCGTTTTCATGAACCCCGAGTGCCAACGAGCCGATGGCATGTTCCGAGGTCGAGGAGACGGTATAACCGCCGATAACGAATTCCTGCCGCATTGAACATTTGGACTTTACCCATTCACCCTTGCGGCCGGAGACATATTTGCTGCTTTTGACCTTTGAAATCACGCCTTCGAGGCTCAGTCGGCAGGCATGATCCAGCACTAGCGCGCCACTTTCCTCGAAATGCTGGCTGTAGCGGAGATGGGGATTGCCCGCCGGTAGCAGCTTTTCCAACAGCGCCTTTCGTTCCGCCAAGGCCGCACCGCGCAGGTCACTGCCGTCGAGATAAAGAAGATCAAAGGCATAAAAGACAAACCGGTCGTCGCGCCCTTCGCTCAGATCCTGCTGCAAGGCGGAAAAATCGGATGCGCCGCTATCGCGTTCGACGACGATTTCACCGTCGATCAGAACCGTTTCCACCGGCAGCGCCGTGAGTGCCGCCGCCACGGCCGTGCCGAATTTTTTCGTCCAGTCCAGCCCGCTACGGGTCAGAAACTGAAGTTTGCGCTGATCGATGCGCGCCTGCAGCCGGTAACCATCGAATTTGATCTCGTGCAGCCAGCGTGATCCCTCCGGCGGTTTCGGCTTCAGCGTGGCGAGTGCGGGCGGCACGAAGGATGGCAAGGCCTGTTTGCGTGCTCCTTTGGGCAGCACATGCGCCTGTTTCTGGCCGGATGTCGACGCGGCGACCTTTTTTGAGACTGGCTTGGAATTCCAGGTGTCGTCAGGTTTTTTAGCAACCTCCTCAACACTGCGGCCGGTCTTTACGGATTCCGGCCGTTCCTCGAGAATGTCGGCACTGCCCTTGTGCCTTGCCTCCTCATCGTCGCCCTTGATCAGGAGCCAGTTCTCCCTGTTTTCGCCGGGCTTTGCGTGCATGCGCACCAGATGCCAGCGGCCTTTCAGCTTCTCACCCTCCAGCTCGAACTCCAGATGGCCTTTGCGATAACCCTTGCGCGCGTCACCGATCGGCTGCCAGAGGCCACGATCCCACACGATCACGGTGCCACCGCCATATTGTCCCTTGGGGATGACGCCTTCAAAATCACCATAACTGAGGGGATGGTCTTCCACATGCACGGCAAGACGCTTGTCTTCCGGATCGAGACTTGGGCCACGCGTCACCGCCCAGCTTTTCAGCACCCCGTCCATTTCCAGACGAAAATCGTAATGCAGCCGGCGGGCATCGTGTTTCTGGATCACGAAGCTTGAACCCGGTTTTTCAGCCTTTGTGCCTTTGGGCTCCGGCGTCTTGTCGAAACTGCGCTTGGCGTTATAGGTCTGCAAACCCATGGATCAGCTCGCTTTCTGCGAGGCCTTACGGCCCGATGCTGAGGCCTTTTTCCCGCTGCCTGCCCCGGCACCGGCACTGCGGCGCAAGGCCTCCTTGAGATCGATGATATTGTCTTCCTTGCGCGGCGGCGGTTTTGCGATTTCACGGCCTTCGATCTTGGCTTTCACCAGCTCCGCCAGCGCATCATTATAACGGTCGCTATAGTCGGCCGGATCGAATGTGCCCGCTCGCTTTTCGATGATGTGACCGGCAAGTTCCAGCATTTCATCATCAAACTCTATTTCGGGGATCGATTTGAACACTGACGTCTCCGAGCGAACCTCGTAGCTGAAATTCAGCGTGGTCGCGACAAGCGCCTTGCCGCTCGGGCGGATCAGCAGAATGCGGTTGCGGCGGAAAAGCACGGCTTCACCCAGCGCCACGACGTTTTCGTCATCCATCGCCTTTGCAAGAAGCGTCAGCGCCTCTTCGCCACCCTCCCCGGTCGGCGCGACATAATAGGACTTGTCGAAATAGAGCTTGTCGATATCGTCACAGGGCAGAAAGTGTTTGACGTGAATGACCTTGTCACTCTCCGGCATCAGCTTTGCGATCTCATCTCCCTCAATGACGATGTGGTCGCCATTGTCGAGCTCATACCCTTTGACCTGATCGTCGCGAAGCACAGACTCGCCGGTATCGCTATCGACATATTGCCGCTCGACGCGGTGGCCGGTCTTGCGGTTGACGATATTGAACGAAATCTTTTCCGCCGAGGTCTGCGCGGAATAAAGGCCGATTTCGCAGTTGAAATCGGCAAAAGCGAGATGCCCTTTCCAGCTCGCCCGGCGGTTCATGGCCGCCGCCCCTCGCCACCGTGAGGCAGGGAGGTTTCTCCGCGCCGACCATCGGCAAGAATGCGCTCGATCGCCGGAACATCATCTTCCGCCAGAACCGGCACCGGGTCCGACGCCATGGCCTCCAACACCTCCGGCGACAGCCCGCCATTGTGAATGACCCATTCCATCGCCTCGCGCGTCTCACGCTCCGCTTTCAGTTGCGCATACAGCGCCACTATCAGCCGGTCGCGAACATCGAAGTTTTTCAAGCCTTTGTCTGAATGTTCTGATTGCTGTTTCATGTCGAAACCCTCAAAGCCCGGCCGGCGATGATGCAGACCACCTCAGGCGATGCCCCTGCCGCCGGTCACGCCATAGACCTCACCATTGATGAAACTTGCGTCTTGCGAGGCCAGCAGCACATAAACGGGGGCCAGTTCCACCGGCTGTCCCGGGCGGCCGAAATCACTGTCCTTGCCGAAATTCTTCACCTTCTCGTCCGGCTGGCCGCCACTTGGCTGAAGAACCGTCCAGAACGGACCGGGCGCAACGGCATTCGCACGAACACCCTTTTCGATCAGCTGCTTGGCGAGCGCCTTGGTATAAGCGACGATACCCGCTTTGGTCGTTGCGTAGTCGAGAAGGATGGCGGATGGTTCATAGGCCTGGATGGAGGCGGTGGTGATGACCGACGAACCCGGCTTCAAATGGGGAACGGCCGCCTGCGCAATCCAGTGCAGCGCATAAAGATTGGTCTTCATGGTGCGGTCGAAATCGCCGGTCGACAATTCTTCGATGCCTTCGCGATATTGCTGTCTTGCGGCGTTGATGACCAGAATATCCAGCCCGTCGAGATCGCCGGCCGCTTTCTCAACCAGTTCCCGGCACCACGCTTCGTCGGTAATATCGCCCGGCAGCGCCACCGCGACGCGGCCTTCCGCCTCTATCAACGCCACGACCTCCTCGGCATCGGACTCCTCTTCCGGCAGATAGGATATCGCGACGTCGGCTCCCTCTCGGGCAAAAGCAATGGCGACCGCGCGGCCGATGCCGGAATCGCCGCCGGTAATCAGCGCCTTTCGCCCGGCAAGCTTGCCGGTGCCCCTGTAGCTCTTTTCACCATGGTCGGGGAAAGGCGTCATATTCGTCACCAGACCCGGCATTTCCTGGGTCGGGGTCGAAAAGGGCGGGCGCGGATACTGGCTGCGCGGGTCCTGCGGCTCGAGGCGGTCTGTCATCGCGGTCTCTCCAATCGATAAAGGTCTATCCTTGGCGCGGTCGTGACACGGGCATCATACTGTCCGGTCAGGCTGCTCGTCGGTGCCCAGAGAGCACTGCAGCGTAGACGCACCAACGCAACCCTAACGATCTGCCTTCGCTCTCGTTCCATCGAATATGGGAAAGACGGGGGCGGGCGGGGGGGGGGGGCGCCGGGGGCGG
>JAEXMK010000146.1 GCA_023444445.1 Pseudomonadota bacterium
GGGGGCCGTTTTTGTATCAGGTGCGTTCTGCGGATTTTGCCCAGAGGTTGATATCCGCGTCCTTGGCGTAGCGGTCGATTTCCGCAAGCTCCTCGGTGGAGAACTCGGCATTGTCTAGCGCCTTCACGCAATCTTCGACCTGTTCAACACGGCTTGCGCCGATCAGCGCCGAAGTAATGCGACCGCCGCGCAGGACCCAGGCGATGGCCATCTGCGCCAGCGTCTGGCCGCGGCGTTCGGCGATGCTGTTGAGCGCGCGGATGTTTTCGACATTGCGCTCGTTGAGGAAGGCCGGGTTCAGCGACTTGCTCTGTGATGCACGGCTGCCATCAGGCACGCCGCCGAGATATTTCGTCGTCAGCATGCCCTGAGCCAACGGCGAGAAGACGATGGAGCCGATGCCCAGTTCTTCCAGTGTGTCGACGAGACCGTCTTCCTCGATCCAGCGATTGATCATCGAATAGCTCGGCTGGTGGATGATGCAGGGCGTGCCGAGGTCCTTCAGGATCGCGGCGGCCTCGCGGGTGCGCTTCGAATTATAGGAGGAAATGCCGACATAAAGCGCCTTGCCCGAGCGCACGATCTGGTCCAGCGCGCCGCAGGTTTCCTCGAGCGGCGTGTCGGGGTCGAAACGGTGGGAATAGAAGATATCGACGTAGTCCAGCCCCATGCGCTTCAGACTCTGGTCGCAGGACGATATCAGATATTTGCGGCTGCCCCATTCGCCATAGGGGCCGGGCCACATGTTGTAACCTGCCTTGGAGGAGATGATCATTTCGTCGCGATAGCCCCGGAAATCCGTTTTGAGGATTTCGCCGAAGGCGGTTTCGGCGCTGCCGGGCGGCGGGCCGTAATTGTTGGCGAGATCGAAATGGGTGATGCCGAGATCGAAGGCGCGGCGGCAAATGGCCTGTTTCGTCTGGTGCGGCGTGTCATTGCCGAAATTGTGCCAGAGCCCCAGCGAGATCGCCGGCAGTTTCAGGCCGGTCTTTCCGCAATGATTGTATTTCATGGATGCGTATCGGTTTTCGGCCGGTTGCCAAACCATGGGTCTTCCTCCACTTGCTGATGACTGGCTGCCGGAGAACCCGGCAACCCTTTGAACCGATGAAAACAGGCGCGGACGCACCTGTCATTCCCGAGAGGGATGGTTATGCCTTTCTCCGCATGGTTTCAATGGCGGGATCGGGCGGGGACTGGCAGGTATGAAGATCGAAGATGCGGAAATGCGGCTGGGGGCCGGCCGCCTTCGGGGTGAAGATGATGCGACGCGTTTCGCCGGCGGAAAGGTCGAACAGATTGTCGGAATAACGTCCGGGCTGGTCCGCCTCCAGCATGACAAAGAGGGCGAGACCAGCGGCGGTGACATCGATTTCAAACTGGCCGTTTTTCAGCGGACCGACGGAGATATCCAAGCCGGCGGGCTGAAGCTCCAGTGCCTTGTAGGTGTCGCGCGCATGATGGCCTTCGCCGGTCATGCCGTTGGAAGCGATGAAGCTCCACGCAAGGATGGCGCCATCCGGCAGGCTGTCCATGTCGATGTCTGTCAGCGTCGCGGCCTTGTCCGTCGCGCATGTGCCGTTGGCGGATTTCAGCGGCACGCGGTTGCCGTCCATGGTCAGTGCCACGATGTTCATGTCGATTTCTACATCTTCCGCCGTGTCGTTGACCATGGAGAAGCTCACCCGGCGTCCATCCTTTGAGGGAATGGCCGAGACCGCGACCGGCTGGAAGAAACGGCGGGCAGCATAATGCAGCGCCTTCCAGCCGCCGCCATAATCGAGGCTCGACCATGAGGCGACCGGCCAGGTGTCGTTCAGCTGCCAATATAGCGTGCCCATGCAATGGGGCTTGAGCGAGCGCCAGTAATCGACAGCCGTGCGGATGGCGAGCGCCTGCTGCACCTGGCTCAGATAAACGAAGTTTTCGAAATCCCTGGGAAAGCGGAAGTAGCGAAACATGGTGCCGGCGATCCGTTCATTGCCGCCCACATTCTTCTGGTGCAGTTCGATGACCGGAGAGGCGATGTTCATGTCCTTGTCTTCCGCATAGGTGCGGATGACAGGCATGGACGTATAGGACTGGAAACCGAACTCAGAGCAAAAGCGCGGCTTGAGCGAGCGGTAATTGTCGAACGACTTGTTTTCGTGCCAGACGGACCAATAATGCATGTCGCCGGAGCCATCCGCGTGCCAGGCATCGCCATAATCGAGATAACCCGAGGCTGGGCTCGACGGCCACCAGAGCGCTTCGGGGGCGGCTTTTTTGAGCGCTTTTTCGATAGTGCGGTTCAGGCGGTCGTAAGCCACAAGATAGCGGTCACGATTGTTGCGGGATTCGTCGAACCAGGTCAGCGCACCCACCAGCTCGTTATCGCCACACCAGAGCGCGATGGAGGGGTGAGAGGAGAGGCGTTTGACCTGATAATCGACCTCGTGTTCGACATTGTCGAGGAAGTCATCGCTGCAGGGATAGAGATTGCATGCGAACATGAAGTCCTGCCAGACCAGAAGGCCAAGGCGATCGCAGAGGTCGTAGAACCAGTCCTCCTCATAGAACCCGCCGCCCCAGACACGGATCATGTTCATATTGGCCTCGACTGCTGAGCAAAGGAGGTCTTCGGTCTTTTCCCGGCTGGTGAGCGAATAAAGCGCATCTGCCGGAATCCAGTTGGCGCCGCGGCAGAAGATTTCCCGGCCGTTGATGCGGAAGGCGAAGCGGCTGCCGGCCTCATCCTTGTCGGTCAAAAGCTCGACGGTCCTGAAGCCGATCTGGCGGGTGACGGTCTCGTCGGGCAGTTCTACCGTCAGTCTGTTGAGCGTCTGCTCGCCACTGCCGGCCGGCCACCAGAGTTCCGGATTTTCCACGAAGAAGACGTGGCGTACAATCGTCTCGCCCGCGCCGACGCCGCAATCGAGCCGCAGCCTTTCATCGTTAAGGGAGAGGTAGACCGGCAGGCTTGCCGGTCCCTCTGCAAAGAGGGTGACGGCCACATGCAGCTCGACACCGCCTTCGACATGGTGCTGCGAGGTGACGACATGTTCGATGCGGGCCGTATCGAGCCGCTTCAGCAGGATTTTGCCGTAGAGGCCAAGCGGCGCGATGGCGATGTTCCAGTCCCAGCCAAAATGGCATTGAGGCTTGCGCAGCATGTTGCCATTCGCGATCGGCGAGTTGCCGAGGTGATAGGGAATGTAGAAGGGTTGCCGTGCCTGCCGCTCTGCGCCTGCCGCGATGTTGGAGTGAAAATGGATGCGGATGGTGTTTTCACCCGGCCGCACGGCGCGCGAAATATCGGGGCGATAACGGCGGAAGCAATTGTCGGCACTCAACACCGGGATATCGTTGACGAAGATGATGGCGACGGTGTCGAGATAATCGATATCGAGATACCAGCTCGCCTCGATGTCATCAAGGATGAAGGTCCTCTCGATGATCCAGTCCTGCTGTGCGACCCATTGCACGGCCTTCTCATTGGCGCCGTGATAGGGATCGGGAATGATAGCGGCATTTTTGAGGGCGGAGTGGATATCGCCGGGAACGGAAAGCTCGGTGGCATGGTCTCCTTCCGCCGAGGTGAGGTGCCAGAGCCCGGCCAGATCGATGACGGTTTCGGGCGTGGAGGAAGCAATCATGATCGGACCCTGCATAATTTGAATTCAACGAAAACGGGCGGCATTATGATGCAGGCTTGTGTCAGAATCGGGGGAGAATGGATGGGTGCAAAGCGGCCGCGACATGCTTATCCGGCTTTGCAATTTCCTCCCTCCGGCAACGTTACCGTAAAACAATCCTCCAGTCATTCCTTTGAGTGGCCTCCGGGTGCCTGAAAAATGCGTGGTGTTTACTGAGCAGAATAGAGAGATTTCATGGAGCCTATTTATATCAGTTTTATTTATTTATATCAGGAAATTATAATTGTTTTCTAATCTGAATAATAAGGATTTTTGTCGGGTCAATATCGACAGTTCGAGGCCATGGCGAAAGGGCGGGGGCCGGGAAATATTTTCTCGATCTATATCGTTATAGCCGGTTTGGCGGATAGGTGGAAAAGACTGGCGGCTTGCCGGAGACCTTTGCCTTTGCAACAGAGCAAAAGCTATCTATGATTACCGTTCGGTAAAGCGTGGCGAAATGACATGAACGATACTGGCAAATCCGGCGGGGGCGACATACCTGCAACGACGGGCGAGCGCCCGACACTGAAGACCATCGCTTATATGACGGGCCTTGGCATCACCACCGTGTCGCGCGCGCTGAAGGATGCGCCTGACATCGGCGCCGAGACCAAGGAGCGCGTGCGGCTCATCGCCCGGCAGATCGGATACCAACCGAACCGTGCCGGCGTGCGCCTTCGCACCGGCAAGACCAATGTCATCGCGCTGGTGCTGAGTGTCGACGAGGAGTTGATGGGTTTCACCAGCCAGATGGTGTTCGGCATCACGGAAGTGCTTTCCACCACGCAATATCACCTTGTCGTTACGCCCCACACGCACGCCAAGGATTCCATGGTTCCGATCCGCTATATTCTCGATACCGGCTCGGCGGACGGGGTGATTATCTCGAAAATTGAGCCCAACGATCCGCGTGTTCGCCTGATGACGGAACGCAACATGCCTTTCGTCACCCATGGGCGCACGAATATGGGTATTGAGCACGCCTATCACGATTTCGATAACGAGGCCTATGCCTATCAGGCCGTGGAGCGTCTCGCGCAAAGCGGGCGGAAGAGAATTGCCGCTGTCGTTCCGCCATCGCAATTCTCCTATCACGATTATGTCCGCAAGGGTTTCAACCGCGGCATCAGGGATCTCGGGCTGACCGAATTTCCCTTCGATGCCATTACGACCGAGACGTCGCTCGATAAAATCCGCGATTTCGGTGAAGCGCTGATGAAATCCGATGATCGACCGGACGGCGTCGTCTCGATCAGCGGTAGCAGCACGGTGGCGCTTCTCGCCGGTTTTGAGGCTGCGGGGGTAAAGATTGGCGAGGATATCGATGTAGTCTCGAAACAGTCGGCCGAGTTCCTGAACTGGATCCAGCCGCAAATAGTCACTGTGCACGAGGATATCAAACTTGCGGGCAGGGAGCTTGCCAGAGCCCTGCTGTCACGCATCAACGGTGAGCCGCCGGAAACGCTGCAAACCATCAATCGCCCGGTCTGGTCGCCCCTGAAGCCGAAGCCGTAAACGGTCTGGAGTATTTCCGGTAAAAGTTTGTGACGATTTTTCCTCTGGAAAACGCGTGCAAACAGAGACGGAAGAGCACACCGAATGGCGGGGTCAAACACGGTGTGCTTCTCCTGCTGATCCGGCGTTTCCGCGGATCAGGACAGGCAGTCCTTCAGCGAACCGGCAATGCCGCGCATCAGCTTGAAATAAAGATCGGGGCCGGGCTCCAGTGTCGCGGCTTCCGGATCGAGCGTTGCCGATTTCGCCGCCGTGCCTTCGGTGATCACCGAAACCAGTTTTGGCTCGAATTGCGGTTCGGCAAAAACGCAGGTGGCGCCGAGCTGACGAACCTTCTCCTGCATCTGCTTGACCCGATCCGCGCCCGGCAGAGTTTCGGGGCTGACGGTGATTGATCCTGCGGTTTTCACGCCGTAACGGTGCTCGAAATATTGATAGGCATCGTGGAAGACGATGAAGGGCTTTTCCTTCACCGGCTTCACGGTTTCCGCGACTTCGGCATCGAGGGCGTCCAGATCGTCGATCAGCTTCCTGGTGTTGGCCTGATAGGTCGCGGCATTGCCGGCATCGGCCGCAATCAGTGCCGTTTCGATCGCCTGAGCCATGGCCTTGGCATTGGCGGGGTCCAGCCAGAGATGTGTGTCATAGGCGCCGTGTTCGTGTTCCTCGGCATCGGCATGGTCGTGCGCATGATTATGATCATGCGCGCCTTCGCCCTCGCTGTGGCCTTCTTCGCCATGATCGTGCGCTTCAAAGGGGCCGCCTTCGCGGAAGGGCAGCTTCTCCAGACCCTTGGCATCTTCCAGTTCCACCACCGTCGCCTTGCTGGCCAATGCCTCCAGAGGCTTTTGCAGGAAAGCTTCCAGTCCGGGGCCGACCCAGAATACCACATCCGCCTTTTCGAGCTTGCGTGCATTGGACGGCCGCAGATTATAGGTGTGCGGCGAGGCCGCGCCGTCAACGATGAGCTGCGGTTCGCCCACACCCTTCATGATCGCTGCAACGAGAGAGTGGACAGGCTTGATCGAGACCACGACGTCGGGCGCGGCAGTTGCGCCCGAAGCGGCGGCCGCTATTGCCACCGATGCCATGAGCGGGATCAGGGTCGATTTCATGAAATGCTCTCCACTTGAACAAGTATAGTTATGTTATTACATTTATTGCGTAACTCTATAACGTATGCAATAGCGGTAGGCAACATCGCCGAACGGACAATCCCATGCCTCATTCCGCCCCTGAGGGCAACGAAATACTGGTTTCTCTTGCCAATGCCGGCGTGCAGCGGAACGGCCGCTGGCTGGTGCGCGGAGTGGAGTTTTCCGTCAGCAGGAGCGAGATCGTCACGCTGATCGGCCCGAACGGCTCCGGCAAATCCACCAGTGCAAAAATGGCGATCGGCGTGGTTAAGCCAAGCGAGGGCAACGTCTCTCGCAAGCCCGGTCTGCGCGTCGGTTATGTGCCGCAGAAGCTCTCGGTGGACTGGACCATGCCGCTTTCCGTGCGGCGTCTGATGACACTCACCGGGCCGCTGCCTGCGCGCGAAATCGACGCGGCGCTGAATGCGACTGGTATCGCACATCTGGCCAATGCCGAGGTGCAGCATCTTTCCGGCGGCGAGTTCCAGCGGGCGCTTCTGGCCCGCGCCATCGCCCGCAAGCCCGATCTGCTGGTTCTCGACGAGCCTGTTCAGGGCGTTGATTTTTCCGGCGAGATCGCACTTTATGATCTGATTAAAAACATCAGAAATTCAAGTAATTGTGGTATTCTGTTAATCTCACATGACCTGCATGTGGTGATGGCGGAAACCGATACCGTTATCTGCCTGAATGGCCATGTCTGCTGCCGTGGCACGCCGCAGGCAGTCAGCCAGAGTCCGGAATATATGCGGCTGTTCGGCGGCGCGGCGTCCAAGGCGCTTGCGGTCTATAGCCACCATCACGATCACACCCATCTGCCTGATGGCCGGGTGCAGCATGCGGATGGAACGGTGACGGATCATTGCCATCCCGAGGACGGACACCATCACGGGCATGAGCATCATCATGACCATGGGCATCAGGACGGACATGGCGAATGCGGCTGCGGCCATGACCATGCACCCGCGGATCAGCGGCAGGAAGAACGCCATGTTTGACGATTTCTTCACCCGCGCCATGGTCGCCGGCATCGGTGTCGCGCTTACCGCCGGTCCGCTTGGCTGTTTTGTCGTCTGGCGGCGCATGGCCTATTTCGGTGATACGATGGCGCATTCGGCGCTTCTCGGCGTTGCGCTGTCTTTGCTGCTGCAGCTCAACCTCATCGTCAGCGTCTTTCTCGTGGCGTCGGCCGTTTCGGTTCTTTTGATTTTCCTGCAGCGGCGGCAGGCGCTTTCCGCCGACGCGCTGCTTGGTATCCTGTCCCATTCGGCACTGGCGATCGGCCTTGTCATCGTCGCCTTCATGAGTTGGGTGCGCATCGATCTCGTCTCGTTCCTGTTCGGCGATATTCTTGCCGTCACCCGCAGCGATATTGCGCTGATATGGGGTGGCGGGCTGGTGGTCATCGTTTCCATGGTGTTTCTATGGAGGTCGCTGCTTGCCTCCACCGTCAATACGGAGCTGGCGGAAGCCGAGGGGTTGAACCCGGAACGGTCGAAGCTGATCTTCACACTGCTGATGGCGCTGGTGATTGCGATTGCCATGAAGGTGGTCGGCATCATGCTCATCACCTCGCTGCTCATCATACCGGCCGCGACTGCGCGGCGTTTTTCCAGCACGCCGGAGGTGATGGCAGTTGTGGCCTCGCTGATCGGCGCTGTTGCCGTTATCGGTGGCCTGTTTGGCTCTCTCACCTATGATACACCGTCTGGCCCGTCCATCGTGGTTGCCGCGGTGATCCTGTTCGTTATAAGCCTGTTGCCGGCGCCGGGTTTTTCCCGCTCCGCGGATGAAGGAGGCAAGCCATGAATGCGCAGACCCAGCAAAACCTCACCAAGAACCAGTCGCTTGTCATGAATGCGCTTTCAAATGCGCAGCAGCCGCTCAGCGCCTATATGATCCTCGACAAGCTGCGGGACGACGGGTTCCGCGCGCCGCTGCAGGTTTACCGGGCTCTGGAAAAGCTGGTGGAATTCGGTCTCGTGCATCGGCTGGAAAGCCTTAACGCCTTTGTCGCATGCACGCATACGCAGGCCGAATGCTGCTCGCACCACCACGGCACCGTGGCATTCGCCATTTGTGAGTCCTGCGGGCAGGTGACAGAGTTCCACGATCACGAGATCGACCACCGGCTGGAGCGCTGGGTGAAGGACAGCAAGTTCAAGGCGGAAAAGACCACCATTGAAATACGCGGCCTCTGCGCTGCCTGCGCGGCGTAACGCCCAATTCCAACGGGCGGGCATTTGGCCCGCCGTCGATTATTTTTCGATGATCGCCAGATCCTTCGAAAAACGCTTCCAGTTTTCGATATATTTTTCCGCCGAACGGCGAAGGCCCGCCACGGTTTCTTCATCCAGCGTGCGAATGGCCCGCGCCGGCGAGCCGACAATCAGCGAATTGTCTGGAAACTCCTTGCCTTCGGTCACCAGCGCGTTGGCGCCGACGAGGCAGTTGCGGCCGATCTTTGCGCCGTTCAAAATCGTCGCGCCCATGCCAATGAGCGAATTGTCGCCAATTGTGCAGCCATGCACGATGGCGTGGTGGCCGATGGTGCACATATCGCCGATGGTCGCGGCGAAACCGGGATCGCTGTGCACCATCACGCCTTCCTGAATATTGGTGCCGCGACCGATGCTGATCGGTTCGTTATCGCCGCGCAGCGTTGCGCCGAACCAGATGCCGACATCTTCGCCGAGCGTCACCGAACCGATGACATTGGCATCGGGCGCAACCCAATAACGATCCGGGGCAGGTGTCTGAGGCACCCGGTCGGCAAGGCGGTAGAGCGGCATGATGGTGTCCTCCCTTTGCGTTTCCTGCCGATGCGATCAGGCGATTTTGACCGAGAGTGTGCCGACGCCATCAACGCCACAATCGATCGTATCTCCGCGCACGATCGGGCCGACGCCGGCCGGCGTTCCGGTCATGATCACATCGCCGGCGGCAAGGGTGAACAGCTTGGAAAGCTCGGCAATCACTTCCGGCACCTTCCAGATCATCTGCGCGAGATCGCCCGTCTGCTTGCGCTCACCGTTGACATCGAGCCAGATCGCGCCGGTGGAGGGATGACCGATTTTATCGGCGGGAACGATGGCCGAGACCGGTGCGGAATGTTCAAAGGCCTTGGCGCCTTCCCAGGAGCGGCCCATTTTTTTCAGCCCGTCCTGCAGGTCGCGGCGGGTCATGTCGATCCCGACGGCATAACCCCAGACATGGTTAAGTGCCTCTGACGCCGGAATATCGGCGCCGCCGCTCTTCAGGACCACGACACACTCGACTTCGTAATGCACGTTGGAGGACAGCGGCGGGTAGGGGAAATCAATACCTGCGGGCAGCAGATTGTCCGGGTTCTTCTGAAAATAAAAGGGTGGCTCGCGTGAGGGATCGTGGCCCATTTCGATAGCGTGATCCGCATAATTGCGGCCGACACAATAGACCCGCCGCACGGGGAACATCTCTTGCGTGCCCTCGACCGGCAGCAGAACGGGTTTCGGGGCGGGGATGACGGTGGCGGCCATGGGATTTCCTGTCGTCTCTTGAAGCTGCCATTCTTGTCCCGCGATTCCGGGGCAATTTCCAGTTCAAAATGCTATTGCGGGCGAAACTGGCTTTTTGCGGTCCTTTGCTGTAGAAGCCGGCGCAAAGAGGTTTATCCATGTACAGACAAGCGCTTGCCAGCGGCGAAAAAATCTTTGCCGTTGCGCCCATGATCGATTGGACCGACACGAGGTGCAGGTTTCTGCACCGGCAATTGTCGAAGCGTGCCTTGCTGTTCACCGAAATGATCGTCGCCGATGCCATCATCCATGGCCAGCGCGAGAAATTGCTCGGTTACCACCCGCAGGAACATCCTGTCGCGCTGCAGCTTGGCGGATCGGACCCCGCCAAACTTGCCGAGGCGATACGGATTGCTGGCGATTACGGTTATGACGAAATCAACCTCAATGTCGGCTGTCCTTCGGACCGGGTACAGTCCGGCACATTCGGCGCTTGCCTGATGCGTGAACCTGATGTCGTGGCGGACTGTATTTCGGCGATGAGAGCGGTTGCGAGCGTGCCGGTCACGGTCAAATGCCGCATCGGGGTCGATGATCAGGAGCCCGAAACGGTGTTGCCGGATTTTCTGGCAAGGGTCGTGGCTGCCGGTGCTGATGCGGTCTGGGTCCATGCCCGCAAAGCCTGGCTGCAGGGGCTTTCGCCGAAGGAGAACCGCGAGGTTCCGCCGCTCGACTATGATCTCGTCTATCGGATAAAGCGGGAAAATCCTGATGTCTTCATCGGCATCAATGGTGGCATCGCCGATCTCGATCAGGCGGGCGAACATCTGAAATACATTGATGGCGTGATGCTCGGCAGGGCCGCCTATCACAACACCTCCATCCTTGCCGATGTCGATCATCGCATTTATGGAGAGGAAGCCCGCAACTATGACTGGATGGCGTTGCGGGACGTGATGATGGCTTATGCCGCCGATTATATCGCCGCAGGTGGACGTCTCAATCACGTCACCCGCCACATGGTCGGCCTGTTTCAGGGCATGCCGGGCGCGCGTCGTTTCCGGCAGATACTTTCCAGCGACGCCACCCGGCCGGGAGCCGGGCCAGAGGTGATCGAGGCAGCTTTCGCCGCCATCGATTTCAACCCGATGAAAGAACTGGCGGGCTGAGAAGGCTCAGACCGCTTTTTGCAGTTCCTGCGCACCCACGGGCGCATTGACCTTGCCGCCGGTAATGAAGAAGGCGAAGACGTCGCGCGGGGCCTTTTCGACCTTTCGCTCGGGCGCAATCAGCGGCAGATCCTCAGGCACGCCGCCCGCCGCATAGGTCTTGACCCGTTTTGCCCAGTCATTGATCCCGGCCTTCGGATAGCAGGTCTTGATATCGTCCTCGCCCTTCTGCAGGCGGCAATATACGAAATCGGCGGTCACGTCAGGCAGCATCGGATAATCGTGATGATCGGCGCAGACGACCGCGACCTTGTGTTTGGCCAGAAGTTCGATGAATTCCGGCACTTGAAATGTCTCGTTGCGCACCTCGACCACATGCCGCAGGGAAATGCCATCCTGTTTCTCCGGTAGCAGCGCCAGAAACGCACCGAAATCATCCGCGTCGAATTTCTTTGTGGGCGCAAACTGCCAGAGGATCGGGCCGAGATGGGAACCGAGTTCCGTCAGACCCTGCGTCAAAAACTTCGTCATGGATTCACCGGCCTCCGCCAGAACCCTGCGATTGGTGACGAAGCGGCTCGCCTTCAGCGAGAAGATGAAATCCTCAGGCACTTCGGAGGCCCATTTGGCGAAGGTTTCGGGTTTCTGGCTGCTGTAATAGGTGCCGTTCACCTCGATTGCCTTGAGCTGACGGCTGGCGTGCTCCAACTGGCGCTTCTTGGGTAGTTTTTCAGGGTAGAAAGTGCCTTCCCATGGCTCAAAGGTCCAGCCGCCGATACCGGTGCGGATCGTGCCTGATGTCGACATATGCTGTTCCTCCTCCGGCCTTCGGCCTATCGAACCCTTGCGACGAAAGCTGCGGATTACTCCGCAGCTTCCCGTTTTCCGGCCGGCCGGCGCTCGAGAAGTTCCTTCAGAAAGTGACCGGTATAGGAGCGCTCGACCTTGACGATGTCTTCCGGTGTGCCGGTTGCCACCACTTCACCGCCGCCCGTGCCGCCTTCGGGGCCGATGTCGATGATCCAGTCGGCCGTCTTGATGACTTCGAGATTGTGTTCGATCACCACGACGGAATTGCCTTGCTCCACCAGCGCATGCAACATTTCCAGGAGCTTGTTGACGTCGTGGAAGTGCAGGCCGGTCGTCGGTTCGTCGAGGATATAGAGCGTGCGGCCCGTCGAACGCTTTGACAGTTCCTTGGCAAGCTTGACGCGCTGCGCCTCGCCGCCGGAGAGCGTATTGGCCTGCTGGCCGACCTTGATGTAACCGAGGCCGACATCGAACAGCGATTGCAGCTTGTCGCGCACCGCCGGCACGGCAGCGAAGAATTCCACGCCTTCCTCGACCGTCATATCCAGCACATCGGCGATGGATTTGCCCTTGAAGGTGACATCAAGCGTTTCGCGATTATAGCGCTTGCCGTGGCAGACATCGCAGGTAACATAGACGTCAGGCAGGAAGTGCATCTCGATCTTGATGACACCGTCGCCCTGGCAGGCCTCGCAGCGGCCACCCTTGACGTTGAAAGAGAAACGGCCCGGCGCATAACCACGCGCCTTGGCTTCCGGCAGGCCGGCGAACCAGTCACGGATCGGCGTAAAGGCGCCGGTATAGGTGGCCGGATTGGAGCGCGGCGTGCGGCCGATCGGCGACTGGTCGATATCGATCACCTTGTCGATGAATTCAAAACCATCGATGCGGTCGTGCTCGGCCGGGATTTCGCGCGCGCCCATCACCCGGCGAGCCGCCGATTTGTAAAGCGTCTCGATCAGGAAGGTGGACTTGCCACCACCCGATACGCCGGTTACGGCGGTGAAAACGCCAAGCGGCACAGCGGCGGTGACGTTCTTGAGATTGTTGCCGCGTGCACCGAACACCTTGATCTCGCGGCCCTTCTTGGGCTTGCGACGCTCAACCGGCACGGCAACGCCCAGTTCGCCCGAGAGATATTTGCCGGTCAGCGATTTCGGATTGGCCATCACCTCCTGCGGCGAGCCTTCGGCGATGACCTGACCGCCGTGAATGCCGGCCGCCGGGCCGATATCGACGACATAATCTGCCGTCAGAATGGCGTCTTCGTCGTGTTCGACTACGATGACGGTATTGCCGATATCACGCAGATGTTTCAGCGTCTCAAGCAACCGGGCATTATCGCGCTGGTGCAGACCGATCGAGGGCTCATCGAGAACATAGAGAACGCCGGTCAGGCCCGAACCGATCTGCGAGGCCAGGCGGATACGCTGGCTTTCACCGCCGGACAGTGTGCCGGAGTTGCGCGACAGGCTGAGATAATCCAGCCCGACATCATTGAGGAAGCGCAGGCGTTCGCGGATTTCCTTGAGGATACGGACAGCGATTTCGTTCTGCTTGGCGTTGAGGCTTTCCGGCAGCACCTCGAACCAGTCACGCGCGGTGCGGATCGACATTTCGGTGACCTCACCGATATGCAGCTTGTTGATCTTGACGGCGAGCGCTTCCGGCTTCAGGCGATAACCAGCGCAGGCCGGGCAGGGGGCCGCCGACATGTAACGCTCGATTTCCTCGCGCGCCCAGGCGCTGTCGGTCTCCTTCCAACGACGCTCCAGATTGGGAACGATGCCTTCGAAGTTCTTAACCGTCTTGTAGGAGCGGGCGCCGTCCTGATAGTTGAATTCGATCTTGTCATCGGTGCCCTGAAGGATGGCGTGCTGCGCCTCTTTCGAAAGATCCGACCACTTGCTCGACAGCTTGAAGCCGAAAGTTTTGCCGAGTGCTTCCAGCGTCTGGTTGTAATAGGGCGAGGAGGATTTTGCCCAGGGCGCAATGGCGCCGTCACGCAGGGTGCGGGCGGGCTCCGGCACGATCAGGTTTTCATCCACCTTCTGCTGCGAGCCGAGGCCATCGCAGCTGGGGCAAGCGCCGAAGGGGTTGTTGAAGGAGAACAGTCGCGGCTCGATTTCCGGAATGGTAAAGCCGGAAACGGGGCAGGCGAATTTTTCCGAAAACAGCACACGCTCGTGAGTCTCGTTGAGAGACTTGTTGGCGGAACCGCCGGCAGCGGTTTCTTCGGGCGGCAGGGGCCTGTCGGCGAATTCGGCGATTGCCAGGCCGTCGGCAAGCTTGAGGCAGGTCTCGAGACTGTCGGCAAGGCGTGCGGCCATATCCGGGCGCACGACGGCGCGGTCAACGACCACGTCGATATCGTGTTTGTATTTCTTGTCAAGGGCGGGCACGTCGGCGATTTCGTAGAACTGGCCGTCCACCTTGACGCGCTGGAAGCCTTTCCTCATCAGCTCGGCAAGTTCCTTCTTGTACTCGCCTTTGCGGCCGCGCACGATCGGCGCGAGGATGTAAAGACGCGTGCCTTCCTCGAAAGCGAGGATGCGGTCGACCATCTGGCTGACCGTCTGGCTTTCGATCGGCAGGCCCGTGGCCGGCGAATAGGGCACGCCGACACGCGCGAAGAGGAGGCGCATATAGTCGTAAATCTCGGTGACCGTCCCGACCGTGGAGCGCGGATTGCGCGAGGTGGTCTTCTGCTCGATGGAAATAGCGGGCGACAGGCCGTCGATCTGATCGACATCCGGTTTCTGCATCATTTCCAGGAACTGGCGCGCATAGGCCGAAAGGCTCTCGACATAACGGCGCTGTCCCTCGGCATAGATCGTGTCGAATGCAAGCGACGACTTGCCCGAACCGGAAAGGCCGGTCATGACGATCAGCTTGTTGCGCGGCAAATCCAGATCGATGCCCTTGAGGTTATGCTCGCGGGCGCCACGGATGGAAATCGTCTTCAGTTCACTCATGACAGGGCTCGGACAAAAATAACACACTTGATGACAGCGCGTCCTTATGTAGTGACGCAGCCGGAGGTGTCGAGGTCTATTTCCTATCGGTCGCAGCTTTTCGGAATGCTTGACTCGAAATCTGCGATTCAATAGAACAAAAAAGGAACGAATTGCAAGCGCGAATGTCGGCTCCCACAGCTTAAGATTATTCTTTGTGGATAGTTCCCTGCTTGCGGTGCCCTTTGCCGGCGACGGCAGCTATTGTGTGGCGAATTTTTTGAAATGCAATTGCCGGCCATGAAGGCTGGCGGACAGGATGACGAGATGGCTGGTAGCGTAAACAAGGTAATTCTGATCGGGAATGTGGGTGCAGATCCCGAAATCCGCCGGACGCAGGATGGCCGCCCCATCGCCAACCTGCGTATCGCCACCTCTGAGACCTGGCGGGACCGCAACAGCGGCGAGCGCAAGGAAAAGACCGAATGGCACACCGTCGTGGTCTTCAACGAAGGTCTGTGCAAGGTCGTCGAGCAATATGTCAAGAAGGGCGCCAAGCTCTATATTGAAGGCCAGCTACAGACGCGCAAATGGCAGGACCAGACCGGCAACGACCGTTACTCCACCGAAATCGTGCTGCAGGGCTTCAACTCCACGCTGACCATGCTCGATGGTCGCGGTGAGGGCGGCGGCCGTAGCGGCGGCGGCGACTTCGGCGGTGGCAATGATTATGGCAGCGGCGGCGGCTCCGGTTACGGCGGCGGTTATGACCAGCAGTCTTCCTCGCGCGGCGGTTCTTCCCGCGGCAGCAGCCAGCCCTCTGGCGGCTTCTCCAATGACATGGACGACGATATCCCGTTCTGATCGGACCGGCGACCAAGAAACGTGTGACAGGAGGTGAGCTTGACTGACGAAACCCTGCAGCCAAAACAGCCCGCCACCTGGCGCATTATCCTCGCTTTTTTTCTCGACTTCTGGACGGCGTTTTTCGCCGCCGGATTTCTGGTCGCGACGGTAGCGGGAGGGCGAACGCCCGGAGGTTTTGCGCTCAACGGCGCGCCCGCCTTTATCGCCTTTGTGCTGATCATCGCCTACTTTGTCGTGCTCGGTCGGGTCTTCGGCGGCACACTGTGGCAGCGCCTTTTGAAAGCGAGACGCTGATATCGGGCTTTGCCATTTGTTAAGAGAAGAACGCTTCGACGCCCGGGGCAATCTATGTCGCGACCTTGTCGGCCAGCATCGCCACCATGACATCGGATTGCGACACGATGCCGACCATCTTGCCCCTGGCGTCGATGACAGGCAGATAATGCAGCCCTTCCTCAGCAAAACGAATGATGGCTTCCTCGATGGAAGTCTCCGGCATTAGGGTTTTCACCGGCGAGGTCATGATGTCCTTGACGGTATCGTTGGGCGCGCTTGCGCCTGAAAAAATGAGGCGAAGCCGCTGCAGGAAACCGACGGAGGGGCGGTCCCGGGACATCACGCTGGCGCAATCGAGATGCAGCGCGCGGCGGCGGTAGGAACGCAGCTCGGTCTTTCGCAGGATGGTTTCCAGCGCATCGCGGTCGATATCGATGAACTCGTCATATTCTTTCAGAACTTCATTGAGATCGGTCGAGGAAAAGCCGATCTTCTGGACGGGAGTAGGGTTCGTGGTGCCGTGGGCGGCCTTTCCAAGCTTCAGCCCATGGGGATAAGCGCGGCCGGTGGCATTGTTGTACACGAGTGCCATGGCGAGGAGGATCAGCGAGTTTCCAGCAACCGGCCACAGCAGGAAGCCATATCCAAGGCTGTGGACGGCGGGGCCGCCGAGAACGGCGGTCAACGCGACGGCACCGCTTGGCGGATGCAGGCAGCGCAGCGCCATCATCGCGGCAATGGCAAGGCTGATGGCGAGCGCGCTGGCGAAGAATGGATCAGGCACCAGCAGCGCCACCGTTACGCCGACGAAAGCCGAGACCAGATTGCCGCACAGGATCGACCAGGGTTGCGCCAGAGGACTGGAGGGCACGGCGAACAGCAGCACGGCGGAAGCGCCCATCGGTGCGATCATGGCGGGCAGGGTGGGATCGAAACGCAGAGCCAGACTGCCCAGAAGGCCGGTCAGCAGAATGCCGACAAAGGCGCCGGTTGCGGAGCGCAAACTTTCCCTGTTGCTGACGGGTGCGGCATCCGGGATGAGGCGGCGCAGCGTGGAACGCATGGGGAGAACTTTCGAGTCCTGAAAAGATGCGCGTCTTTTAGCCGAAATGGCAACCGGATTTAAAGGTTGGATTTTTCTGCCTTGTCGCCGGATGGGGGATTTTGTTGCGCAGACAAGCGATCAGGCCGGAGTTTCAGAAATTGAAGGCCGATTTTATGCCATCGACCACGAATTGCACCGAGAGTGCTGCCAGCAGCACGCCGAGCAGCCGGGTAAGGATGGCGCGGCCGGTATTGCCGAGAAAACGGTCCATCCGCTCTGAGACGATCAGCGCGGCATAAACGAGGGCCATGGCGAAAGCGAGGATCAGGATGAGCACCACCATCTCGACCGTGGTCTTCATCGAGCCGGCAAGCAGCACCGTGGCGGAAATGGCGCCCGGTCCGGCGATAAGCGGCAGGGCCAGCGGAAAGACCGCCAGATTATGCAGGTGGTCCTTGGTAATGGCGATTTCCGAGGTCTTTTCCTTGCGCTCCTGGCGTTTCTCGAAAATCATTTCGAAGGAAATCCAGAACAGCAGAAGGCCACCGGCGATACGGAAGGCACCGAGCGAAATGCCGAGCAGGTTGAGAATGGCAAGGCCGAAAAGCGCGAAGACGGCGAGAATGCCGAAGGCGATGATGGAACCGCGCAATGCCACCTGGCTGCGCTGGTCACGCGTCATGCCAACGGTGAGCGCTAGGAAAACGGGGGCGAGGCCCGGCGGATCGAGCGTGACCAGAAGGGTGGTGAGCGCGTTGATGAGCGTTTCGCTGCTGGCCATTCTTTCCCCGTCTTATCTGTTTTTATGACAAAGCCTACGCAACTCGCCGGAACATTGAAAGGGAGCGGCGGCGCTTTTGCCGGGCTAAATCGTGAAAAGCGGCGTTCGTCTTGCAAATGACGTAAAAGCCTGTTCAAAACTCGCCGGGAAATTGGCTTAACGTTGCTGTTTCCGCTATAAAAATCCATCCGATTCTTAACAGAGAATGTGATCCGTTTTGACTGACCAGAGCCCCCCCGGCGGCGGAAAACTTCCGCCAGGCATTGAACCGATTTCCATCATGGAGGAAAT
>JAEXMK010000132.1 GCA_023444445.1 Pseudomonadota bacterium
ACTGGCCGTCGGCCTGGATTTCACCGATCAGCACCGGCTTGGTGATGTGGTGGTTCGGCATGACGGTGGAGTAACCGCCAGAGAGGTGCGGCACGGAAACGCCGATGATCGAGTCGAGAACCTTGTCCGTATCGGTCGTGCCGGCGGATTCCACGGCCTTTACCCAGGCGTTGAAGCCGATGTAGGCGGCTTCCATCGGGTCGTTGGTCACGCGCTTGTCGTTCTTGGTGAAGGCGTGCCAGGTCTTGATGAACTCGGCATTGACGGGAGCATCGACGGACTGGAAGTAGTTCCAGGCGGCAAGATGGCCGACCAGCGGCGCGGTATCGAGACCGGCAAGCTCTTCTTCACCCACGGAGAAGGCGACGACCGGAATGTCTTCGGCCTTGATGCCCTGGTTCGCCAGTTCCTTGTAGAAGGGCACGTTGGCGTCACCATTGATGGTGGAGACAACGGCGGTCTTCTTGCCGGCCGAGCCGAATTTCTTGATGTCGGACACGATCGTCTGCCAGTCGGAGTGACCGAACGGCGTGTAATTGATCATGATGTCCTCTTCCTTGACGCCCTTCGACATCAGGTAGGCTTTCAGGATCTTGTTTGTGGTCTGCGGATAGACATAGTCCGTACCAGCCAGAACCCAGCGCTCGACGCCTTCGGTATTGGCAAGGTAATCGACGGCCGGAATGGCCTGCTGGTTGGGGGCGGCACCCGTGTAGAAGATGTTGCGCGAGGATTCTTCACCCTCATATTGAACCGGGTAGAACAGGATCGAGTTCAGCTCTTCGAAAACCGGCAGCACGGATTTGCGCGAGGAGGACGTCCAGCAGCCGAAAACGGCGGCGACCTTGTCCTGCGAAATCAGCTGGCGGGCCTTTTCGGCAAAAAGCGGCCAGTCGGAGGCCGGATCGACCACGACGGCTTCGAGTTTCTTGCCGAGAACGCCGCCCTTCTTGTTCTGCTCGTCGATGAGCATCAGCATGGCGTCTTTCAGCGTGGTTTCTGAAATGGCCATGGTGCCGGAAAGAGAATGCAGCACGCCGACCTTGATCGTATCGTCGGCAGCAAAGGCGCCGTGGAAGGCGGTAGTGGACAGGATTGCGCCAAGCAGCGCGGCACTGAGCGTCTTGCGGAACATCATCGGAAGGACCCCTCTCCTTGTTGGCCTCTTGGCGAGGCTCAGCGGCATCTGCGGCCGCTGCTGGAGGGACTATCGATCTCGTAAGCGCGAAACCGTATACGTCAATTGACGTAGGCGGGGTGGCGAAAGGTGCAGGCAAGCGGGAATACCGGACAGAGCGGCCTCTATAGAACGAGAGGTCTCGGCTTGTTTCTTCTCCCCGCCGGGGAGAAGAAACTTGCGGCAACGTTTCACATCAGGAATGCGGCTTGCGGTCGCTCTCTTCGTCGCGGATGGCGTCGTCATGATACCAGGAGCCAAAATCCACATGCGGCTCTCTCGCCTCGCGTTCGAGGTCACTTAAGCCATTAGTACGGAACTTGGACACGCCAGCGCGCCCGCCAACAGGGAATTGGTAGATCGTTGCCGTCTCACGATGAAAGCCAGTCGCCATTTCGGTCATCTCACTCTGATTGCATCGAAGCACTTGGTCATGAAGTCAAACCCGTGAAAGCCGGATTCGCTCCCTTTGATTAAAAAAAAATCACGTTGCGAAAAATATAGGCACAAATCGTGGTTTCGACAAGAAAAACCATTCCGAAAGCGCTGGTTTTTAGGGCAAATGCCAATCCCTAGCGCGCAATTGAATTTGCTGCATCACAGCATGGCATGTCGCGCGAACCTGCCCGCTATCTATCAGGATTCAATGGTAAAACTTGAGGGGTGTTTTGCCCTGCTGCGCCGCAACAGAAGCAAGAATAACGGAACAGGCACAGGCCCGGCCAATATGCGGCTGAAAGATTTTTCGAAAAAATCGCGAGATATCGTCAATCTGGCACGCGGCATGCATCTAAGGGGTCAGCCCTTGAACGCGAATGCGCTTCCGGTGGTGAAAGCCGCGGGAGGCCTCAAGGCTTCGCATTGTTACCTATGAGAGGTTCGTAATGACTAAGTTCAAACTCGAGTACATCTGGCTGGACGGATACAAGCCGGTCCCCAACCTGCGCGGCAAGACCCAGATCAAGGAATTCGACGAATTCCCCACACTCGAGCAGCTGCCGCTTTGGGGCTTTGATGGCTCGTCCACGCAGCAGGCCGAAGGCCACTCGTCGGATTGCGTGCTGAAGCCCGTCGCGATCTATCCCGACCCGGCCCGCTCCAACGGTGCGCTCGTCATGTGCGAAGTCATGATGCCCGATGGCGTCACCCCGCATCCGTCGAACAGCCGCGCAACCATCCTCGACGACGAAGATGCATGGTTCGGCTTCGAACAGGAATATTTCTTCTACCAGGACGGCCGCCCGCTCGGCTTCCCGGAACAGGGTTACCCGGCTCCGCAGGGTCCTTATTACACCGGCGTCGGCTTCAAGAATGTCGGTTCGGTTGCCCGCGAAATCGTTGAAGAGCACCTCGATCTCTGCCTCGAAGCCGGCATCAACCACGAAGGCATCAATGCCGAAGTGGCCAAGGGCCAGTGGGAAATCCAGGTATTCGGCAAGGGCTCCAAGCGCGCCGCCGACCAGATCTGGATCGCTCGCTACCTCCTCCTGCGTCTTTGCGAACAGTACGGCATCGACGTCGAATTCCATTGCAAGCCGCTCGGCGATACCGACTGGAACGGTTCGGGCATGCACTGCAACTTCTCCACCAAGTTCATGCGTGAAGTTGGCGGCAAGGACTATTTCGAAGCCCTCATGGCTGCTTTTGCCAAGAACTGGCAGGAACACATCGACGTATACGGTCCGGACAACCATCTGCGCCTGACCGGCAAGCACGAAACCGCTCCGTGGAACAAGTTCTCCTACGGCGTGGCAGACCGTGGCGCGTCGATCCGCGTTCCGCACTCCTTCGTCAACAATGGCTACAAGGGTTACCTTGAAGACCGTCGTCCGAACTCGCAGGGCTGCCCCTACCAGATCGCTTCCGTCGTTCTGAAGACGATCGCTGAAGTGCCGCTCGCAAAGTCGGCTGCTGCCTGATAACTGATTGATGGCGTCGCTCAAGCCGGGCGACGCCATTTTTCTGTCCACCGAACGGCCAGGCGGACAGGTGACCTTTCCCCATGCGCCCGACGCGGCATAATCCTTTCGGCGCAGTGAGCTGCGCGTCTTTGAGCGAGGGCATCGCCGCTTCCTTGACCCGGACAGGGTTCGCCCCGGCGCCTCAAAGCAGGCCATGTGCTTTCGAGCAGAAAGGTGAACGATGGGCATTCTCGAAAAATTTTCCCTCAAGAACCGCACCGCCATCATCACCGGCAGCGGCCGCGGTCTGGGTTTTGAAATCGCCAAAGCCTTTGCCGAAGCGGGCGCCCACGTCTGGCTGACCGGCCGCAATGCCGAGACGTTGCAACAGGCGGTTGACACGCTGCGCGAAGCGGGCGGAAAGGCCGACTATGCCGCCTTCGATATTGCCGATTCCAAAGCAGGGGCAGCGCTGGTCCACCGCATCATGAGCGAACTCGGCCACCTCGATATTCTCGTCAACAATGTCGGCGCGCGCGACCGCCGCCCGCTTACCGAGTTCAGCGATGAGGACGTGCTGGAATTGATCCGCACCGATCTCACCTCCTCCATTTCCCTGTCGCGGGATGCGGCGGAGGCCATGGCGGCAAAGGCCCATGGCCGCATCATCACCATCACCTCCATCCTCGGCCACATCGTGCGGCCGGGCGATGCGATCTATCCTGTCGCCAAGCAGGGGCTGACGGGCCTGATGCGAGCCATCGCGGTGGAATATGGCGCGCGCGGCATCACCAGCAACGCGATTGCGCCGGGCATGTTCGCCACCGAAACCAACGCCGCCCTTGCCGAAAATCCTGACATGGTGGCCTTTGCCAAGCTGCGTGTGCCGCTGGAACGCTGGGGCAAGCCGGACGAGATTGCCGGTGCGGCCCTGTTTCTGGCCAGCGACGCGGCCTCCTTCGTCAACGGCCATGTGCTGACGGTGGATGGCGGCATGTCGGTGCGGCTGTGAACGGCCGCGGGCGGAAAGGCGCTCAATAGGCATGGCAGCACGGCAACGCATCATCCCCGTCAGGCGCGAATATAACCGCTGGGTCGCCAACCAGACGCTGGAAGATTATGCGCTGCGTTTCACCGCCAAGAGCGCCCGGCAATTTTCCTCTAACCGCATTTCCCACACCGCCATCGGGGCAATATCCTTCCTCGCCCTTGAGGCCATCGGCGGCGCGATCACGCTCTCCTACGGCACCACCAACGCTTTTTACGCCATCCTTGTCGCTGCTGTGGCCATGCTGGCCGTTGGCCTGCCGATCAGCCGTTATGCCATCCGCCACGGCGTGGATATCGATCTACTGACACGCGGCGCAAGCTTCGGTTACATCGGCTCCACCATTACCTCGCTGATCTACGCGGCCTTTACCTTCATGCTCTTCGCCATCGAGGCGTCGATCATGTCCGGCGCGCTGGAGTTGGCGCTCGGCATTCCCTTGTGGATTGGCTACATCATCTCCGCCGTCATGGTCATTCCGCTCGTCACCCATGGCGTGCGGCTTATCAGCCGTTTCCAGATCATCACCCAGCCCTTCTGGATCGTCCTCAACATCCTGCCCTTCATCTTCATCGCCTTGATGGACTGGGAGAAATACGATCTCTGGCGCGCCTTTGCCGGCATTCACCATGCGTCCGGCCCGCCGGGCACCATCGCGGATTTCAATCTCGTGGAATTCGGCGCAGCCTCCGCCGTCATTCTGGCTTTGATGTCGCAAATCGGCGAACAGGTCGATTTCCTGCGCTTCCTGCCGGCCGAAGGCCAGAGTAGGCTTCGTCACCGCATAGCCGTCTTTCTCGCTGGTGCCGGTTGGGTCGTCGTGGGTGTGCCGAAGCTCTTGGCCGGTTCATTCCTTGTCGTACTGACCTTCAGCTCCGGCGTTTCGGTCGATCGCGCCGCCGATCCGGCGCAAATGTATCTCACCGCCTTCGGTTACATGATCCCCAACCAGACGGCAGCAATGCTGCTTATGGTCGCTTTCGTGGTCGTCTCGCAGCTGAAGATCAATGTCATGAACGCCTATGCGGGGTCGCTTGCCTGGTCGAATTTCTTCTCCCGCCTCACCCACAGCCACCCCGGCCGCGTCGTCTGGCTGGTGTTCAATGTGGCCATCGCTTTGCTGTTGATGGAACTTGGCATCTACCGGCTGCTCGAGGAAACGCTCGGCATCTTCTCCATCATCGCCATGGCGTGGCTCTGCACCATCTCGGCCGATCTCTTCATCAACAAGCCGCTCGGCCTTGCCCCGCCGGGCATCGAATTCAAGCGCGCCCATCTCTATGACATCAACCCGGTTGGTGTCGGCTCCATGGCGCTGTCCGCCACCATCGCACTGATGGCGCATTTCGGCACTTTCGGCCCGCTTGCGGCCTCGCTCGCGCCCTATCTCACCCTCATCGTCGGCTTCGTTGCTTCGCCTCTGATCGCCTGGGGCACCAAGGGCAAATTCTACCTCGCCCGCAAGCCGCGCCAGCAATGGCGCGCAGAGAGCAGCATCACCTGCTCCATCTGTGAGCACCCTTTCGAGCCGGAGGACATGGCCTGGTGCCCGGCCTATGCCGCGCCGATCTGTTCGCTCTGCTGCTCGCTGGACAGCCGCTGCCACGACATGTGCAAGCCGAAGGCGAAGCTGAACTATCAGGTCGCGACCGTCGCCAAGACCTTCCTTCCGAGACAGCTGGTGGCAAAACTCGCCACCCGGCTCGGGCGCTACGGCATGGCGGCGGCAATTGCCGTCACCATCATCGGCGGCATTCTGGCCATGATCGCGCATCAGGTCGGCACGGCCTCGCCGGAAACGGCAGATGTGGTCAACCGCACCATCCTCATCGTGTTTTTCGTCTTCGCCGTCATTGCCGGCATCGTCTGCTGGTTCCTCGTCCTTGCCCATGACAGCCGGGTGGTGGCGGAAGAGGAGTCCTCGCGCCAGAACACGCTGCTGCTGAAAGAAATCGCCGCACACAAAAAAACCGACGCCGCCCTTCAGGACGCCAAGGAAACGGCTGAGGCCGCCAATCGCGCCAAGAGCCGTTATGTCGTCGGCCTCAGCCACGAGCTGCGCACGCCGCTGAATGCCGTCCTCGGTTACGCCCAGATTTTGGAACGCGATGAGACCATCCCCCCTCCCCGCCAATCCGCCATCAAGGTCATCCGCCGCTCGGCAGACCACCTGTCGGGCCTGATCGACGGACTGCTGGATATTTCCAAGATCGAGGCGGGCCGCCTGCAGGTCTATTCCAACGAGATCAATATCCAGGATTTCCTCGACCAGATCGTCGATATGTTCCGCCCGCAGGCGCAGGCAAAGGGGCTGGAATTCCGCCACGAGCGCTCGTCCGCTCTGCCCCAATATGTGCGCACCGATGAAAAGCGGCTGCGCCAGATCCTCGTCAACCTGCTTTCCAACGCCATCAAGTTTACCGATGAGGGCGCGGTCACCTTCAATGTCGGTTATCGCAGCCAGGTAGCAAGCTTCACCGTGTCCGATACCGGCCGCGGCATTGCCGAAAAAGACCTCGCCCGCATCTACGAACCCTTCCAGCGCGGCGAGGCCGAGAGCGTGCGGCCCATGCCCGGCCTTGGCCTCGGTCTGACCATCACCCGGCTTCTCACCAACACGCTCGGCGGTGAGATTTCCGTCTCAAGTGAAAAGGATGTGGGCTCCACCTTCCGCGTGCGCTTGATGTTGTCGGCCGTCCACCGGCCAAGCACGGCGCCGGCGCCGGAAAAGACCATCCGCTCCTATTCCGGCCCGCGCCGCACCATCGTCGTGGTTGATGACAACGAGGATCACCGCGAGCTGATGCGGCAGGTGCTTTCGCCGCTCGATTTCGTGGTGCTGACCGCGCAATCCGGCCCCGAATGTCTCACCCTCATCGAAGGCGTGAAGCCCGATCTTTTCCTTATCGATATTTCCATGCCCGGCATGACCGGCTGGCAATTGGTAACGAAGCTTCGCGAAGCTGGTCAGACCGCGCCGCTCATCATGCTCTCGGCCAATATTGGCGACGGCGCGATCGCAGGTGCCGGCGACGACAACCACAATGACGCCATCGCCAAGCCGGTCGATATCCGCCACCTCTGCGACAGGCTCGCCGTGCATCTCGGGCTGAAATGGATCTACGATACGGATCTGCCGCCCGCGCCGGAACCGCAGCCGCCTGCGGAGATCGTCCATCCGGGTGCGATTCATATCCAGGATTTGCAGCGGCTGGGTGAAATAGGCTACATACGCGGCATCGAAGCGAAACTCGCCGATCTTGCCCGCAACACGGAAAACCTGCCCTTCACGCAGGAACTCGGCGCCTATGTGCAGGCTTTCGATCTGGCCGGTTACGCCCATTTTCTCAAACGGTTCGAAGACAGTGACAGGGGAGACCTCAAGGCATGAGCGCTCAGGCGGCGGCCCCGAGAGACATCGTATTGCTGGTGGATGACAGCCCGGAAGCGCTGGGATTCCTGACCGACGCGCTGGAACAGTCGGGCTTTTCCGCCCTCATCGCCACATCGGGACAGGCCGCCCTCAACATTGCCGAACGCATCACGCCCGACATTATCCTGCTTGACGCCGTCATGCCCACCATGGACGGTTTCGAAACCTGCCGACGTCTTAAGGCCAATGCGGCGGTGGCGCAGGTGCCGGTGATCTTCATGACCGGGCTCACGGAAACCGAACATGTGGTGCGGGCGCTGGAATCGGGCGGGGTCGATTATCTGACCAAGCCGATCAATATCGATGAGCTGCGCGCCCGCATCCGCGTGCATCTCTCGAATGCCCGCTCCGCCCAGAGCGCCCGCGTGGCGCTTGACGCTGCCGGCCGCCATCTTCTCGCCGTGCGCGCCAACGGAGCCATCCACTGGTCCACCCCGCAGGCCACACGGCTCGTCAATGCCGCGACCGGCCGGGATGACGGCATGGACATCGTTGTCAGCCATATCGGCCGCTGGCTCGGCGAAAGGGCAGCCTCCGAAACCGGCCGCGATGCACCACTGACGATCACCCAGGCCGGACGCCCGGCCTTGCAGCTCTCCTTCCTCGGCGCGATGGGTCCGGATGAGCATCTGTTTCGCCTGACCGCCGCCAACGAAAAGTCGGATGACCATCTGCTGAAAGAGCATTTCGCGCTGACGACGCGGGAATCGGAAGTGCTGTTGTGGATCGCCAAGGGCAAGTCCAACCGCGATATCGGCGATATTCTCGGCCTCTCCGCCCGCACGGTGAACAAGCATCTCGAACAGATCTATGTAAAGCTCGGCGTCGAAAACCGCGCCTCTGCCGCGGTCAAGGCGGCGCATATTCTGCATCAGGGGTGAATAGCGGCGCGTGATGTGGTAAGCTTGGGCTGATATATGTTTAGGCCTGAGCGACGAGCCATTGCTGATTAGCCGAGCGCCCGCCTCTTGTTTCTTCTCCCCGCCGGGGAGAAGGTGGCCCGCAGGGCCGGATGAGGGGGCCGGCTGGCTCAGAGTTTGCCGCAAAGCCCCCTCATCTGTCCTTCGGACATCTTCTCCCCAAGGGGAGAAGGGGGCGCAAGCCGCTCCTCTCGAATGCGAACTGCCTGCCCGCGCGACAGGCAGGGACAAGCACCAGACCTTAAGCATGGGCGCGGACGATCGCGCCCCTGTTTTGACCTGATCGAAATCCTCATGCAACCTTGCCTCCGCCCTGGCATCGCCGCGACCCGGATGGCCTTTTCGATATCTTCATGACCCGCTTCATTCCCGACGTTTTCCGTGACCCGACGATCCGGGTCAGCATGTTCGCGATTTTCGCCTTCGGCTTTGCCGGGGCCGCGACCTCGCCCTACC
>JAEXMK010000176.1 GCA_023444445.1 Pseudomonadota bacterium
CCGCAGAATGAACAATAGAGTGTGTTCTTAGAGTCGCCGCCGTTGCTGCCGCTGACTTTGCTCATATCTCTTTCCTTCCAGCACGCCGCAGGTCCGCCAAACGGATCGCGGTCAACTTACCGCCCGCCGATACGGCAGCCCTTGGGGTGCATCGCCGTATCCGCCTCGTTTCCCGGGGTACTAACCGGTATCAGATACATGAGCTGATACCCGGCTGCAACGAATTCCCCATCAAACCCAGCTACGTCATAAAAACTCAACATAGCCTTTATATATACTAATATCGCTTTCTGTGGCGGTTGAAAGCCCCGAAATTACTTTTGAGGCTTCAAACAAACGTCAAAAAGCGGCGCGCCTCAATTCGCGGCGGCGCCTTCTATTTCCTGGCGCGAGGTCAGGATTTTGTCGATCACGCCCCAGTCCTTCGCCTCGTCTGCATCCATGAAGTGGTCGCGATCAAGGGTTTTTTCAACCTCTTCGAGCGTGCGGCCGGTGTGCTTCACATAGACTTCATTGAGGCGGCGCTTCATCTTGATGATGTCGCGGGCATGGCGCTCGATATCCGAAGCCTGGCCCTGGAAGCCGCCCGAAGGCTGATGCACCATGATGCGGGCGTTCGGGGTCGCAAAACGCATTCCCTTTTCACCGGCGGCCAGAAGCAGCGAGCCCATGGACGCGGCCTGGCCGACGCAGAGCGTCGAGACCGCAGGGCGAATGAACTGCATCGTATCGTAGATCGCCATGCCGGCGGTCACGACGCCACCTGGCGAATTGATGTAGAGCGCAATTTCCTTCTTTGGGTTTTCAGCCTCGAGGAAAAGCAGCTGCGCGCAAACGAGCGACGCCATCTGATCTTCCACCGGACCGGTGAGGAAAATGATGCGTTCCTTGAGAAGACGGGAAAATATGTCGTAGGAGCGTTCGCCGCGATTGGTCTGCTCAACGACCATCGGCACCAGAGCCATGGCGGTATCAACTGGATTTTTCATGTCCGTCCTTTGTCAACTCTGCCCTTCGCGGAAATCCGCTCCGGAATCACTTCTAACCTTCGTTCTCCCTACATAGAGTGTCCCTGCCCCGTACTTCAAGACACGAAGCCGCATATCCTTAACGGCTCAACAGGGTTTGCAGGGGTTGAAGGCCGGCCCCGGCGGGCTTTTGCACCCGTCGGTCCCAGCGGCAGCCATTTGTCTCCCCGCCATCAATTTTTTACCAAGAGTGGCGAGGGCCAAAAAAATGTCCGTCATGCACAGATATAACTTCTAACCGGCAAGAACTCGTTAGTATTTGCTGCTGATACTGAAAAACGAATTTCGGTTCCCATCGGCGAACAGCCCCATCCGGGCGAAATGGCAGCTCAACAATTCAGCGGGAATAACGCACGTCGTGCGAGCTTCTCCGCTTTTGCCGCATGATGGCGAAGATAGGATTTTGCAATGCTGGATGCAAAGACGAGCACGCTACTATGGGCGGCGGAGACGTTCACCCTTGCCGTGCTTTTGGGAACGCTGTGGCTGCACCGCCCTTCCCGCCGGCACAATCTCTATTTCGCCGCCGGCTTTCTCGCCACCGGCATCGGCGCCGTCATGGTTGCGCTGCGCGGGGAAATTTCAAGCTTCCTCTCCATCCAGGTCGGCAACACCTTGGCGCTGGCCGCATTTGGTTTCTGGCTTGCGGGCCTCCTGTCTCTGGAGCAACGCAAGCTTGCGGGCTGGATTGCGATCCCTGCCCTGCTGTGGATCGCCGGAATGTTCGTGCCGACCGTTCGTGAAAATATGGTAGGCCGTATCCTGCTTTATCACGCCAGTGCGGCAACTGGCTATTTTATGCTCGCTGGCATACTTCTCGCCAGCAAGGAGCGTCGCTCGCGTAGCCGAAAGGTGTTGGCAACGATCCTGATCCTGCAGGCCTTTGCTGGCGCCCTCGTCGCATCCATCGTCATCCCGGCCAATGCCGCCATTCCCGATGCCATTCCCATGACGTCAGCGCTTGCCATCTCCGGCATGCTCGGCTTCACGGCCATCATCATGATCAGCGCCAAGATCATCATGGAGGACACGGAAAACCGCCTCCACCGGCTCGCCATGACCGATCATCTGACCGGCGTCCTCAACCGGCGTGGCCTGCTGGAAGAATTTGAGCGCATCAAGAAAAGGTCTTCGGCCTCCAGCCGTCATGTGGCGCTGGTGCTGTTCGACATCGACCATTTCAAGAAGATCAACGACAGATTCGGACACCAGTCCGGCGATGCGGTCCTCGTGCATTTCTGCAATATCGCACAGCGCGTGATCGGCGATCGCGGCCTTTTCGTCCGGATGGGTGGTGAGGAATTCGCGCTGGTGGCCGAGGTAGAGAGCCCCTCCAGCACCGTGACACTTGCCGAATCCATCCGCAGCAGTCTGCTCCTTTCCAAGATCACTGCACGCAACGAAGCCATCAAGGTGACGACTAGCGTCGGCATATCCGAAGCGCTGATCAAGGATGCCGAACTGAGTGTGATGATGACCGAGGCTGACCGTGCGCTTTATGCCGCCAAAAAAGCCGGGCGCAACAGAACCGTCATCCATGTGAATTCGGCCAATGTTGTCGTGCCCGCCCCGGACCGCGACGAAAACCCGATGGACAACAATGCCGACCGTCAGGTCGCGGCGCTGAACCGGATATCCGCCATCGCCAGCCGGTGAGGATGTGGCCATACGGTGACAAACGGCGGCACCGGCTAGCCGTTTTCCGCCCTTCCCAAAGCGCCTCACGCGGAATAAACCATCAGCATGACAGCGACATTTCCCTTTCTCAAAATCGACCCCGCTACCCGCCGCGTTTCACTTAACGCCCGCGATCCGGCCTTCTACAACGATCCAAATCCGGTTTACGCCGCCTTGCATGCGCAATGTCCCACCTTCTACTGGGAGGAACAGCGGCAATGGTTTTTTACCGGTTACGACCATGTCAGCGCCCTTTTGCGCGACCGCCGGTTCGGGCGGCAGATCCTGCATGTGGCAAGTCGTGAAGAGATTGGCCTGCCTGAGCCGCCCGAGCATGTGAAGCATTTCGACCTGGCCGAGCAGCATTCGCTTCTGGAGCTGGAGCCGCCGGAGCACACGCGGCTGCGCACGCTAATCAACCGCGCCTTCGTTTCGCGGCATGTCGACAAGATGAAGCCGGAAATCGAGGAACTCGCCAACCGGCTGATCGACGCCTTCGAAGCGAATGGCGAGACGGAGCTGCTCTCCGCCTATGCCGACATCATTCCCGTGACGATGATCGCCCGCATGATCGGCATTCCCGAGGAGATGGGGCCGCAGCTTCTGAAATGGTCGCATGCCTATGTCGGCATGTACATGTTCAAGCGCACGCCCGAAGACGAACTTTTGGCCGACAAAGCCGCGCAGGAATTTTCAGACTATGTGCGCAGCGTCATCGCTGAGCGACGGGCGGAGCCGAAGGACGATCTGCTCAGCCACATGATCCACACGGAGCACAAGGGGCAGTACCTGAGCGACGACGAGCTGGTCTCCACCACCATCGTGTTGTTGAATGCCGGTCACGAAGCGACGGTGCACCAGATCGGCAACTCCGTGCGCATCATTCTGGAAAGCGGCAGCAACCCCGAAACCCTCTTCCACGACGAGACGGCAACCGAGCAGACAGTGGAGGAAACGCTGCGCATCTGCGCACCGGTCCACATCTTCCAGCGCTGGGTTCTTGAACCGGTCGAGATCGATGGCGTGCAGTTCAGGCGTGGCGATAAAGTCAGCCTCATCCTGGCCGCCGCCAACCTCGATCCGGCGAAGTTTTCCGATCCTTTGGCCTTCCGGCCGGATCGGAACGAAGGCGCCAACGTCTCCTTCGGCGCCGGCATCCATTTCTGCATCGGCGCGCCGCTTGCGAGACTGGAGCTCAATCTCGCTTTGCCCCTGCTTTTCAAACGTCTGCCGGGTCTGAAGATCGCTGAGCCGCCCAAGGTGAAGGACGTCTATCATTTCCATGGTCTGGAGCGGCTCGATCTCCGTTGGTAAAATGTTTTTTTATGCTCTGTGATGCGCTATTGTATTTTTGTCCAACAGTGATGAGGCAATGCTTTGGCAGCAAAATCGAGAAAGAAAACAGACATTACGCCGCCCGCTCCATGGGAAATCGCGACAAAGTTTGCGCGCGGTCGTCTGCCCAGCACTTCCCTAATACTTCCCGATTTCGCGAGTGTGATCGAACAAGAGCAGTTTCTCGAGCTTGCCGTCAATAGCGCCCATATGGTTCGCAGCGCCATGTTGCCAGGGGACCACCGCGACCCTTTCGATCGGATACTCGGGGCCAATCAATCTTGGAAAACATGGCGCTGATATCCATCGACGAGAAAATTCCGTCGCTTGGCATTATGACACGCTGGTAGATAACCATCAAAGCCTGATGACGTAATCCTTCCGCGTCGTTTCAACGACCTCCCAGGTGCCAGTAAAGCCCGGCCGCAGGACGACGCGGTCGCCTGGCCTCAGATTGCGCGGCGCTCCGCCGTCCTCGGTCAGGATGGAATGGCCTTCGAGAATGTTGAAATACTCCCACTCATCATAGACCACCCGCCATTTGCCGGGTGTGGACTGCCAGATGCCCGCATAGATGCCGCCGGTAGCCTCTTCCAGATTCCATGTCGTGAATTTGGGATCACCTGATATCAGCCTTTCCGGCGCGGGCGCGCCATACTCCACTTCGACAGCGCAGCTTTCAAAAGACACAAGATTTGTCATGTCGGCGCGCCCCTAGATTTTTGCGAAAGACTGCTCGAGATCGGCGATGATGTCCTTGACGTCCTCGATGCCGATCGACAGGCGCACCACATCTGGCCCGGCACCAGCGGCGGTCTGCTGCTCCGGTGTTAGCTGGGCATGGGTGGTGGATGCCGGGTGGATGACGAGCGAGCGCGTATCGCCGATATTGGCGAGATGGGAGAAAAGCTGCAGCCCTTCCACCAGCGCCTTGCCGGCGGCATAACCGCCCTTGACGCCGAAGGTGAAGACCGAGCCCGCCCCCTTCGGCGAATAATGTTGCTGGATGGCGTGGTTGTCGCTGTCCTCTAGGCCCGCATAATGCACCCAGCCGACCTTCGGATGTGCCTTCAGCCATTTCGCGACAGCGAGCGCATTGTCGGAATGGCGCTGAACGCGCAGCGGCAGCGTCTCTATGCCGGTCAGGATCAGGAAGGCGTTGAAGGGCGAGATTGCCGGGCCGAGATCACGCAATCCCAGAACGCGGCAGGCAATGGCGAAGGCGAAATTGCCGAAGGTCTGATGTAGCACGACGCCGGAATATTCCGGCCGCGGCTGCGACAATGCCGGGAACTTATCGCTTGCCGACCAGTCGAAGGTTCCGCCGTCGACAATGATGCCGCCCATGGAATTGCCGTGCCCGCCGAGAAATTTCGTCAGCGAATGCAGCACGATGTCCGCACCGTGTTCCAGCGGCCGCAGCAGATAGGGGCTCGCCATGGTGTTGTCGACGATGAGCGGCAGGCCGTGGCGATGGGCGACATCGGCAATCGCGGCGATATCGATGAAAGTGCCACCGGGATTGGCAAGGCTTTCAATGAAGATGGCGCGCGTGCGCGCATCGATCTGCGCCTCGAAGCTCGCTGGATCTGCGGCGTCTGCCCAGCGGACCTGCCAGTCGAAACCCTTGAAGGCGTGGCCGAACTGGTTGATCGAGCCGCCATAAAGCTGGCGGGCCGCAACGAAGTTGTCACCGGACTGCATGAGCGTATGGAAAACCAGCAATTGCGCCGCGTGGCCAGACGCAACGGCCAGCGCCGCCGTGCCGCCTTCCAGCGCCGCCACGCGCTCCTCCAGAACCGCCTGGGTGGGGTTCATGATGCGGGTGTAGATATTGCCGAACTCTTTCAATCCGAACAGGGCGGCGGCGTGATCGGCATCGCGGAAAGCATAGGCCGTCGTCTGATAAATCGGCGTCGCGCGCGCCCCGGTGGTCGGATCGGGCTGCGCGCCCGCGTGAACGGCCAGCGTTGAAAATCCGGGATTGTTGCTCGGCATTATGTTTCCTCCATTGGGATTTTGGAGGGATCATAATGCCTTGGCGCCAAATGATAAGTGCAATCCGTACCAACTATCGCGCAATATTGAGACGAGGATACTCAATTGCGGGACAACGGTCCATCACGACTTCCATGCCATAGGCTTCCGCCTTGGCTGCCGCATTGTCGTCGCGAACGGAAAGTTGGCCCCAGATCACCGAAGGTCGCTCGGGCAGCAATATCGCCTCTTCGACAATGGCCGACAAATATTCCGGCGCGCGGAAAACATCGATCATGTCGATCGCCACAGGGATATCCGCGAGCCTGGCATAGACCTTCTGGCCCAATATTTCCTTGCCCGCCTGACCAGGGTTGACCGGAAACACGCGATACCCCTTGGACAGCAGAAAGCGCATCACGCCGTGGCTCGGCCTGTCGGGATTGGGAGAAGCACCCAGCAGGGCGATGGTTTTGACGTCAGTCAGAATTCTTCTGAGATAGTCGGGCTCGTAAGTATCATGCTGCATGTCAACTTATCCCTTCCGGAACGTCATGTGATTTAAAGAAGGTCAGCGCAAATCTTCCATCCGAAAGCCTCGGAAGCATAGCGTCTCGCGCATGATGTCGCCAATACAGCCCTGATGCCGCCGGTTGCGCCCACCCCTCACATCTAAGAAGCTTCTTCGTCCTCTTGAACCCCTACCCCGCCAAAAAGTCGCAAGCACAGAGAGTTTAGCGTCGCGAAGCGACCGCATTTAGGCCACGCAAAATGATTTCATCAAACATAGGAATTCAGATTTTATTGACTATTCCTATCCAGTTTTGAAAATGGCGCAGCCAAGCCTGAATATGGGCGAAAACAACATTGACGTGCAATTCATGCGCCGTTCGTCTCCTGTTTGTTTTCATTCCGTTCGCAGTTAAATTAGCTATGTCTAATTTTCAGGAAGTTATGTCGCAAATCAATCGATACATCAACCTGTAACGTTATAGGCTCTCCATCTACGAATTTTTGAAATTTGTTTTCATCTGCGACATTGCCGAATTGATATTTCCTGCTTCAAGGCACCCATCGGAGATCGGCGGGAACATTTGGTGAAACAGGTCGTATTTTCAGCTCGAGCGCGCCCGTTGGCAAAGCAAAAAGCCGCTCAGCCAGCACGGGCGCCCGCGCATGACGGGCGAAATCGTGAGCAGAAGCTGACACCGAGGCCGCGCAAAATCATTCCGCGATTTGACGACATGAACAAAGCAAAAACTTTACGCGTGTAACAATATCTGCGGCGGGCATATCCCGCTCGCATGTCTCGCCCGGTCGAACAACATCTACGTGGGTAAATTGGAAAAAGCTGGCCACCCCCGGGAAATCGATTCCCGTTTTCAAACCGATGTTATAGGTTGGCCAAGGTAGCCCGCGAGCGAGTCTCTGTTGTGACATTGGACATTCTTCTTCTTGTGCTCCTGGGTGCGGTGCTGCATGCCGGATGGAACGCGCTGGTCAAATCCGGATCCGATAAATCGCTGGATGCCTCGCTGATTGCGGCGGGAGCTGCAGCCTGCTCCTTACCCTTCCTGCCTTTCCTGCCCTTTCCCGCGCCGGTGGCCATTCCTTTTCTGATTGCCTCGGCCGTTCTGCAATTTGCCTATTTCCGTCTGGTCGCCGCCGCCTATACGATTGGTGATATCGGCCTCGTCTATCCCGTCATGCGCGGAGTGGCGCCCTTGATCGTCGCCGCAACGAGCAGCCTGTTCCTCAGCGAGGTGTTGAGCCCCCTTGCTCTGGCCGGTATCGCCGTGATTTCCGGCGGCATCCTGACGCTGGCTTTCGAAGCGCGGCGCGGCGGCGGAAAGGCGATCCTGGTCGCTCTCCTCAATGCCTTCGTGATCGCCTCCTATACTTTTGTCGACGGGGTGGGAGCGCGGCTTTCCGGCAATGCCATTTCCTATACGCTTTGGATGTCGCTTCTGCCGCCGGTGCTGCTGTTCGGTTTTGCCTTTTACCAGCGGGGCATCGGCCCGGTCGCGCAGCATGTGCGGCGCAACTGGTGGCGCGGACTGATAGGCGGCGGCGGCTCCATTCTGTCCTATGGTCTGGCGCTTTATGCCATGACCAAGGCCCCCGTTGCCGTCGTCGCGGCGCTGCGGGAAACCTCCATTCTTTTTGCACTGGTGATCTCAGTCGTCATCCTGAAGGAACGCGCCAGCATATGGCGTTATCTCGCCGGCGGCATCATTGCAGCGGGCGTTCTGGTGATGCGGCTCGGCTAAAACGGATCCATCCAGTGGGGTAAAATAATACCCCATTGCTAACGTACTGTTTTTATTATTTTATTTTTACGAACCTCAAAATCGGTCATATTGACGCTTTCGCACACACGCCGTATAAGCGCGCCAGATCGGATTCCAGCCGGAATAGGATCATTTGCGGTTGCCTTTAAACGCAACCAAATCAAGCAACAAGAAACGCCCGTATGCTCTTTTATCAGGAGTGTGACGGGTCCACGTTAGAAAGTGAAATCCATGTCTACTTTCGTTCAGAAGCCCGCTGAGGTGGAGAAGAAGTGGATCATCATCGACGCCGAAAGCCTCGTTGTTGGTCGCCTCGCAACCATCGTTTCAACCCGCCTGCGCGGCAAGCACAAGGCTACCTTTACCCCCCACGTTGATGATGGCGACAACGTCATCGTTATCAATGCGGAAAAGGTTGCTTTCACCGGCAAGAAGTATTCCGACAAGAAGTACTACTGGCACACCGGTCACCCGGGTGGCATCAAGGAGCGCACCGCTCGCCAGATCATCGAAGGCCGCTTCCCGGAGCGCGTCGTTGAAAAGGCAATCGAGCGCATGATCCCGCGCGGCCCGCTCGGCCGTCGCCAGATGAAGAACCTGCGCGTTTACGCCGGCTCTAACCACCCGCACGAAGCACAGCAGCCCACCGTTCTCGACGTGGCCGCGCTTAACAAGAAGAACGTAAGGAGCGCCTGATAATGGCCGATCTTTCCTCTCTGAAAGACCTCGCCCCGGCATCGGAAGCTTCGGCTCCCGTGCACGTCCGCAAGGTTGACACTCTCGGCCGCTCCTACGCGACCGGCAAGCGCAAGAACGCCGTAGCCCGCGTATGGGTGAAGGCCGGTTCTGGCAAGATCATCATCAACGGCCGCGATTTCACCACGTATTTCGCACGTCCGGTTCTGCAGATGATCCTCCAGCAGCCGATCGTCGCTGCTGCCCGCACGGGTCAGTTCGACATCATTGCCACCGTTGCCGGTGGTGGTCTTTCCGGTCAGGCCGGTGCCGTTCGTCATGGCCTGTCCAAGGCCCTCACCTACTTCGAGCCGGGCCTGCGCTCCGTTCTGAAGAAGGGTGGCTTCCTGACCCGCGACAGCCGCGTTGTCGAGCGTAAGAAGTACGGTAAGGCCAAGGCCCGCCGTTCGTTCCAGTTCTCCAAGCGCTAATCGCTTACGGGAACGGTTCGTTCAGAACTTCGAAAGGCGGCGCTTCGGCTCCGCCTTTTTTCATGGCTCTCCTCCCTTGTTTTTTCGGCAAGAAGACAGCAACCTCGGCGCAAATCGCAATGGGGTGATCAATGCCGGCCAAAACAATCGACCATGCCTTTACCGCGACGGCGCTGACTTCGGCCGCCACCGACCCGACCCATGCGGGCGTCCTCTCCTTCATGCGGCGCAAATATACGAAGAACCTCAAGGGCGTTTCGACGGCGGTCTGGGGCATTCCCTTTGACGCGGCCACCTCCAACCGGCCAGGCGCCCGTTTCGGGCCTCAAGCGATCCGCCGCGCCTCGGCGATCTTTGATAATGATCCGCAATATCCCTTTGCACGTGATCTTTTCGCCCATATGCCGACCGTCGATTACGGCGACTGTCTGCTCGATTACGGCAATCACTGGAAGACACCGGATACGATCGAAAAGGAAGCGCGAAAGATCATCTCCAAAACTGATTATCTGCTGACGTTGGGCGGCGATCATTTCATTACCTGGCCGCTGCTGAAGGCGCATGTCGCCAAACACGGGCCACTGGCGCTGGTGCAGTTCGACGCGCATCAAGATACCTGGTTCGACGATGGCAAGCGCATCGACCACGGTTCCTTCGTGGCACGCGCTGTGCGGGATGGATTGATCGATGCGGATCGATCCATCCAGATTGGCATCCGCACCCACGCCCCGGAGGATTTCGGTATCCGCATTCTCCACGGTTACGAGGTGGAGGACATGCGGGCGAGCGATATCGCGGCGCTGATCGTCAAGCACACGGCTGGCATGCCCGCCTATCTGACCTTCGATATCGATTGCCTCGACCCCGCCTTTGCACCGGGAACAGGCACGCCTGTGGCTGGTGGGCCGACAAGCGCCAAAATTCTCTCCGTTTTGCGCGGTCTCGGCCAGCTGGATATTCGCGGTTCCGATATCGTGGAAGTCGCGCCCGCTTACGACCATGCGGATATTACCGCCATTGCCGGAGCGACCGTTGCAATGTATATGCTTGGCCTGCGCGCCGAGCGGCTGGCCAAGGCTGGCTGACAAAGACAACGGCGCTTGCCAAACTGATTCCGAATACCCTCGCAACCCTTTGAAAAGTCAGGACAAGGACATGACAGCGAAGATTTTCATCGATGGCGAACACGGCACCACGGGTCTGCAGATCCGCACGCGCCTTGCCGGTCGCCGCGATATCGAGCTGCTGTCCATTCCTGAAGCCGAACGTCGCAATGCGGCGATGCGCGAGGATATGCTCAACAATGCCGACATTTCGATCCTCTGCCTGCCGGACGACGCCTCGAAGGAGGCTGTCTCCATGGTGGCCGGCAACAACAATGTCCGCATCATCGATACCTCCACTGCCTATCGCGTCCATCAGGACTGGGCTTACGGCTTTGCCGAAATGGATAGGGACCAGGGCGAAAAGGTTCGTTCCGCCCGCCTCGTCGCCAATCCGGGTTGCTACCCGACCGGCGCGATCGCCCTTCTGCGTCCGCTCCGCGCCGCAGGTCTCCTGCCCGACGGTTATCCGGTGAGCGTCAATGCGGTTTCCGGTTATACCGGCGGCGGCAAGCAGATGATCGCGCAGATGGAAGACCAGAGCCGCGATGACGCGATCAGCGCCAATAATTTCCTCTATGGCCTGACGCTCAAGCACAAGCATGTGCCGGAGATGACCATTCATGGCCAGCTCGACCGTGCGCCGCTGTTTTCGCCCTCGGTCGGTCGTTTCCCGCAGGGCATGATCGTCCAGGTGCCGCTGTTTGCCGCTGACCTCAAGGAAGGCACTGATATCGAAACGATTCACGCGGCGCTGACCGCCCACTATGCGGGTCAGGACATCGTCAGCGTCGTACCGCTCGCCGAAAGCAAGGGGCTTTCCCGCATCGATGCCGAAGAACTGGCGGGCAAGGACACGATGAAGCTTTACGTCTTCGGCACGCCGGGCGGTGAGCACATCAATCTCGTGGCGCTGCTCGACAATCTCGGCAAGGGCGCGTCTGGTGCTGCGGTGCAGAATATGGAACTGATGCTTTCCGCATGAGACGTTTCTCATGAATATTGCCACGCCCACTTTTCCGGCCTCGTGGAATATCGAGGCCGCAAAACACATCGCCGATACACCGGCCGGGGTCGTTTATGAACTGACGCGCAAGGACGGGTCTCTTGCCGTTGCCAAGGTTCTGAAAAAGAAAGTGCTGAAAGACAGCCTTCGCGGAGCGGATTTCATCGCGTGGCGCGCGGGCATTGGCTGCGTCGAACTGCTCGACCGTTCCGACAATATTCTGCTGATGGAACATGCCGGCACGGAGACCCTTCGCGACGTGCTGTTCCGCGACGGCAACGACGATGCAACGACGGAAATCGCCGCCGAAGTGCTGCTTCGATATCACCAGCCGTCCGAGCAGCCGCCGCCCTCAAGTCTGCTGACGCTGCCGGTCTATTTCGAAAGCCTGTTCCGTAAGGCCGAACAGGATCGTTCCGACGGCGTGGACAGCATCTATATCGAGGCGGCCGCGCTTGCGCAGGAACTGATCGGCCAGCAGCGGACTGTAAAGCCGCTGCATGGCGATTTGCACCATGAGAATATCATGCGCAGCGATCGCGGCTGGATCATCATCGATCCGGCTGGCCTCATCGGCGATGCGGCATTCGATGTCGCCAACATGTTCTCCAATCCGCTCGACCGTTTCGATCTTACCCGCAGCGAGGCGCGCATCGCCTCCATGGCGGCAATCTTCGCCAAGGCGCTGCAACGGGACGAGCGGCTATTGCTGAAATATGCCTTTGCTTATGGCTGTCTTTCGGCAACGTGGCACGAAGAGGACGAGAATGCGGAAGAACGCGACAACGAACTCGCTGTCGCGGCAACCGTCAAGGCCGTCCTGAAACAGTTCTGAGCAGGCTCAGGGAGCCTGACAGACTGTCACTCTAGTCCCTGATTTCGACCGAAACCGGCGCCGGATATTCACCGATGAAACCGCGCCAGTGGGCGACCGCAAAGCCAAGCACGAACAGCGCCATGCCCTGATGGGCGAGCGCGACATGAATATCCACATGCATCAAAAGCGTGGTGATGCCGAGCGCCGCCTGAATGCAGACGAGCACGAAGAACAGCACGGCTCGGCGGGCATGTGGTGTATTCGGCAAGGCGCGGGCCATCGACACCATATGCCACAGGGTGGCGGCAAACAGCGTATAGGCACCGAGGCGGTGGATGAACTGCACCGTCTTCGGATTTTCAAAGAGGTTGATCCACCAGGGCTGCTGCAGGAAAAGATCACCCGGCACCAACGATCCGTCCATCAGCGGCCAGGTATTATAGGAAAGACCGGCATTCAGCCCCGCCACCAGCGCCCCGAGATAAATCTGGAACAGACAGAGCACCGTCAGCAGCGCCGCAAAGCCCCTGCCCGTCCGCTCATTCGCCGCGTCAGGCGAATGATGCGACAGGCCGCGCAATATCCACATGCAGCCCGCGAAGATGAGGCAGGCGATCGTCAGATGTGTGGCGAGGCGATATTGCGAAACATCCGTGCGGTTGACGAGGCCTGATGAAACCATCCACCAACCGACAAAACCCTGAAACCCGCCAAGCGCCAGAAGGCCGACCAACGGCAGGCGCAGACGTTTTTCGACCCGGCCGGTGAGCCAGAAGACGGCGAGCGGCAGGGCGAAGACGAGGCCGATGGTACGCGCGAGCAGGCGGTGCGCCCATTCCCACCAGAAAATCGTCTTGAACTCGTCAAGCGACATGCCCTTGTTGATTTCCTGATATTGGGGAATGCGCTTGTAGAGCTGGAATTCCTCTTCCCACTCAGCCACGGAAAGCGGCGGAATGGCACCGTGGATCGGCTTCCACTCGGTGATCGAGAGGCCGGATTCGGTCAACCGCGTGGCTCCACCGACGAGAACCAGACAGAAAAGCGTGAAAAGCACGACACGCAGCCAGATGCGCAGCAGGCGGCGGTCCTTATCCTGCTTCTGCAGGGCGGCTTCCACCCCCATGTCCACAGAACCATTTGCCATCGTCATGCCGTTCGAACGCATCTTTCGGGTCTCCATCATACAGCCATGTTGATTACTCCCAACCCGCACCACAAAACAAGGCCTCAGGGTTTGCGGCATGGGGTCGCGGCGTTATAGTCGCAGCCGCTTGTTCACTAACGGAAGATTTCATGCATCCTCGCCTCAGATCGCTCATCGGCACCATCGTCATCATCGGCCTCGTCGTCGTCTACGCGGTTGTGGCGACGGCCATTGCGTCGGCGACGCTGGCGCAATCACCGTGGTGGGTGCATCTCGCCTATTTCGTCCTGAGCGGGGTCCTGTGGATCCTGCCGGCAATGCTGATCATCAAATGGATGGCCGGCCCTAAAAAACAGGGCTAAGCACGGGCGGGGACGCGACACCCTGAGGTCGCAATTTTATAAACCGATTGTTTGCCGCTCAACGATATAGTCCGACCGAAACAACCGGAGAGAGTGGATGGTGGCTGAGGGGCCGGTCACAATCAGCGAGGATAAAACGTCGACCGCCGTGAATAACGAGCGGCGGGGTGCTGATCGTCTGGTGATCGATCTCGTCGATGACGCCGCGACCATCCGCTCCGAATGGGAGCAGCTGGAAAACGACCCGCTCAATTCGCTTCATCAGGGTTTCGGCTGGTGCTCCATGTGGGCGCAGACGCAGGAGAGCGCCCTTCTGACCCTGCGCGGCCGGCGGGAAGGAAGGACCATCTTCCTGCTGCCGCTCGAAATCGTGCAGGAAGGCGGCATCCGCAAGGCGCGTTTTCCCGGTGACCGCTTCAACAATATCAATACGGGACTTTTCGAACCGGTATTCGCCGAACAGGCCGGACAGGAAATCGCTGCGGCGATTGCGCGCGAGGCGCGCAAGCTGCTTGACGGCCGGGCCGATATTCTCGCATTGCAGAATATCCCTTTGATCTGGCGCGGCAGGACGAGCCCGCTCTCCTATCTGGCGTCCGTCGAAAACCAGAACCCGGCCTTCCAACTCCCCCTGCTCGACAGTTTCGAAGCGACGCTCCGGCAGGTCAATGCAAAGAGACGCCGGAAGAAATTCCGAATCCAGAGCCGCAGGACCGAAGAAATGGGTGGCTACAGCCATGTCATTGCCCGGTCCCCTCAGGAAAAATGCGAATTATTACAGACATTCTTCCGGCAAAAGGCCACCCGCTTTGCCTCTCAGGGCATTCCCGATGTTTTCCGCCAGCAATCGGTGAAAGACTTCTTCTACGATCTGGCCAACTTCCCGGAAACGGGCACGGATACTTTGCTGGAGCTGCATGCCATCCGCCTGCACGGCGCAAATGAAGGCATCATCGCTGCCGTCGCCGGTCTTTCGCGCAAGCAGGACCACGTCATCTGCCAGTTCGGTTCGATCGATGAGTCCGTTTCGGAAGTCAGCCCCGGCGAACTGCTGTTCTGGCTGATGATTGAAAGGGCCTGTCGCGAAAAGGCGGCGATTTTCGATTTCGGTGTGGGTGACCAGCTCTACAAACGCAGCTGGTGCCCGCTTTCCACCGTGCAGCACGACATATTCCTGCCGGTAACGTTGAAGGGCCGTGCAGCGGCTTCCGCCTATGTCGCCATCGCCCGGACGAAGAGCCTGATCAAATCCAGTCCGTCGCTCTATGCACTGATCCAGCGCTTTCGCGCCGGACGGCCAAGGGCGGAGGCTTCGGCCGCCGACTGAGCGGAGTTTCGCGGCCCGTCAGGCGGCGCTCAGATGATCCGGCTTGCGCATGCCGGTCATCGGCAGCGCCTGCTCATAACCCTGTGCCACCAGGTCACCGAGCGTCTTTTCCAGCATCTCGCCATCCTTTCCGGGAACGGAAACAATGATTTCCGCCGGCAGACTGCGCAGCATTTTTTCAAGACTTGCAATCTGCACCGCACCGCATTCAACGAGAACCGTATCGTAAGCGTCGGACAATGCGCCGAGGATCATCGTCAGGCGGTCTATGGCGCGCATGGCCTCACGCGGCTGAGCATTGCCGCGCGGCACGATATGGGCGTCGGACAACCGGTCTCCGTGAATGGTTTCACCAAAGGCGGCCGCACCGGCCAGAAGGTCCATGACACCGGGAAGCCCGGCCTCTGGCGCCATCAGACGCGTTGGACAGCCGGAGGCCGTCATGTCGACAAGAACGACCGACCGGCCCATTTCGGACAAGGCGCGCGCCAGCATCACGGTTGAGGTCGAACCTGTATCACCGGCCGGAGACACGACGGCGGCGACCGGTTTGGCAAGCCGCGTGGAAAGGAAGCCCGCAACGGCATCGATCGAAAAATCATCTGCCGTCTCGACGTTCTCTGGTGCATTCAACTCTTGCGCGGCAGGAGCATCTTCCTCTGGCAAGGCCGGTATCGCTGCCATGGTCGCAACGGGTATCTGCCGCTGCTCCTCGGTGACCGCGCGGTGCGCCGCGACAGGAATGGCCCGGGAGGCCGGCTGGATTGTCTCGTGACGCTCGGCAACGGGCTGTTCCGGCACGTCCGTGGCCTCATCCGTCTCGACCCGCGCGCGTGCCGGCGGTGGCGGATCGGAGAGCGGCGGAACCTGGCTGCGACCAACTGGCTTCAGAGCCCGGCCGGTGAAGAGTTCAACCAGCATGACGACGATGCAGGACAGCAGAAAGGCTGCGAGCGTCACGACGATGGTAATAGCGCCGGTTTTCGGGAAATAGGGTTCACGCGGTTCCACGGCCGCCGAAATGACACGCGCATCGGCCGGCGTGGAATCCACCGAACCTGCCCGCGACGTCGCTTCACGGTAACGGGCGAGATAGGTTTCGAGAAGCTGGCGCTGGGCCGAAGCCTCGCGCTCAAGATCGTTGAGGCCCACCTGCTGTTCGCCGGCGCGCACGCTTTCCGATTTCAGAACGTTTAACTGCTGGACGAGTTGCTGCTCGCGCAGGCGCGACACATTCGCCTCGTTTTCAAGGCTTGCGAGCACCTTGCGGGTCTCTTCCTGAATCTGCCGCTCGATGCCGGCCAGCTGGTTGCGCAGCGCTCGGATGCGCGGATGACCTTCCAGCAACGAAGAGGTCAGATCGGAAATCTGGCTGCGGATCGTCGTTTCGTTTTCCTTCAGCCTCTGGATCGTCGGGGAGGCGACGACATCGGGGAAGGTATCGAGCGCGCGGCCGCTTGCCAGCGCATTGCGCACACCTTCGGCCCGCGCTTCCGAATTGGCGCGCTCGCCACGGATACGGCCAAGTTCGGTGGAAATATCGCTGAGCTGGCGGGTGGCAAGCGTTTCGCCCTGCCCGGCCGAAAGAAGGTCGGAGGAGGCGCGGTAGTCCGCGACCTTCCTGTCGGCGTCACGCACCTTTTCGCGCAGATTGGCGATTTCCGGCTCCAGCCAGCGTGCCGCTTCCGTGCTGGTATCCAGCTTCGCGCCGCTTTGCAGCGCAATATAGGCCTTCATCATCGCATTGGGGATGGCGGCGGCGAGCTTCGGATCCTTTGAGGAGAATTCGACCGTGATGACGCGCGAGCTTTCGACCTGATAGACCTGCAACTTCTCCCGGAAGGCCGTCAGCACCCGCTCCTCGGGCAGGACCTGCAGCGGATCTTTCTTGAGGCCGACAGCGACAAGCAGCTTCGAGACAAAGGAAGGATGGGCTTCCGGATCAAACTCATCAAGCTCATAAAGCTTCATGTCCTTCGCGACCTGCTTGATGAGGTCGACCGATTGCAGGATCTGGACCTGGCTGGAAACGGTCAATTCATCAAGCACGGGTTCGGCGGGCGCATTGGACTGCTGAGACGCGCCGAAGGAGGCGGCTCGTGACTCGATGAGCACGCGCGCCTCACCCTTGTAGGCTGGTGACATCATGCTGGCGATCACAAAGGCTGAGCCACCGGCCAGAAGCGTGATAGCCGCGATCCGCCCCTTGCGCCGCCATATGGCTGCAACAAGCTGCGCAAGATCGATATCCACATCCCTGTCGTCAATGCGATCGCCGTTCATGCGAACTCCGTAACCGAGACAAACCTCGGGCGCTCAAATATAGATGGCCAATTTTCGCGAAGTTTAAGTCTTGCCGGTAACACAACCGTTAATCTCGGAGAATCCGCTAAAATAAAACCGATATTGCCATCGCTCGCGTCAGAAGTTTACCGGCCATTAACCCTAACAGAACGATAAGAAAGGTCAAAGATCGACTCGGAGCCAGATGAGATGCCGCTCGCCGGATCACGACATGTCACCGCACTGACGCTCGCCGTTTTAACGGCCCTTTCCGGTTGCGCGGCATATCAACCCGCACCACGCTCATTTAATGAGGCCGCGCTGCAACCCTATCATGTCGATAGTGGCGACAGGTTGCGCATCAATGTTTTCGAACAGGCCGGGCTGACCAATACCTATACCGTCGATCAGGCGGGTTACGTCGCCTTCCCGCTTGTCGGTCAGGTTCCCGCGCGCAGCAAGACGCTGCCGCAGCTCGAAGCCGCCATCGCCGCCAAGCTACGGCAGGGCTATCTGCGCGATCCCGACGTGACTATCGAAATCGACCGTTATCGTCCCGTTTTCATCATGGGTGAAGTCGGTCGTCCCGGTCAATATTCCTATGTACCGGGCATGACGGCGCAAAACGCCATTGCCATCGCCGGCGGCTTTACCCCGCGCGCCAACCAGGCTGACGTGGACATTACCCGCAAGATCAATACCGAGGTGATGACCGGTCGGATCGGGATATCTGCCCCCATTCTGGCGGGCGATACCGTCTATGTACGCGAACGCTTCTTCTGAAAACGGAGCGGTGAACGTGTCGGATGACGGCCCTCCCCTGCGCATCATTCATTGTTTCCGCTCACCCGTGGGCGGCGTTTTCCGCCATGTGCGCGATCTGATCGAGGAGCATGTCAAGCAGGGCCACAAAGTCGGCATCGTCTGCGACAGCTCCACCGGCGGGGCGCATGAAGAGCGGCTTTTCGCGCAGATCACGCCGATGCTGGAGCTTGGTCTCACCCGCCTGCCCATCCGGCGGTCGATCAACCCCGGCGACCTCATGGCGCTGTGGAGATCCTACAAGCACATTAAAAGTTTGCGGCCGGACATTCTGCACGGGCACAGCGCCAAGGGTGGCGCTCTTGCCCGGCTGATCGGCTCACTTCTGCGGGCGAACAGGTATCGCGTAGCCCGCCTCTATTCACCGCATGGCGGCAGCCTGCATTATGCCCGAAACAGCCTGAAGGGGCAGTTCTTCCTGCGGCTGGAGCGGTTTCAGGAGCATTTCACCGATGCGCTCTGTTTCGTCTGCAATTTCGAGCAGGCGACTTACGAAGCCAAGGTCGGCAAACCGCGCACGCGCACCGCGATGATCTATAACGGCGTCCAGGAGAGCGAATTCCAAATCGTCCCTCCCCGCGAAGGCGCTGCCCGTTTCCTCTATATCGGCATGCTGCGCGACCTCAAGGGACCCGATGTCTTCATCAGGGCCTTCGCCAAAATGGAACGCAGCATCGGTCAGCCCATGTCCGGCGTCATCGTCGGTGACGGACCCGACAGGGACAAATATGCGGCGATGATCGACACGGCCGGGCTTTCCCGGAGGATTTCCATGCATGCCGCCATGCCCGCCAGACAGGCCTTCGAACTCGCCACCACGGTGGTGGTGCCCTCGCGCGCCGAAGCGATGCCCTATATCGTTCTGGAAGCGCTGGCCGCGGGCAAAACCGTCATTGCCTCGCATGTCGGCGGCATTCCCGAAGTTCTTGGAGAGGATAGCGAGGCGCTTGCCCCAGCCGGTGACGCAGATGCGCTGGCGCAAATCATGACCAAGGATGCGGAGGATGTAGACTGGGCGCAGCGGGTCATGCCCCACCCCGATAGTTTCAAGGCGAAATTTTCAACCCCAGTCATGGCCGATGAGATGATGAAACTCTATCGTGACCTGCTGACGATCTGAAGCCATTTTAAAAACACGATTTTTAATTGTATATTCCAGCCTTCTTGTAGAAATTCGTCATAAACGTTTCTTAGCATGTTTCGGCTAGTTTCCAGCTCGTAGAGCCCCTTGTGTCCATCCAGGCGTGACTGGGAGGCTCTACCACTTTGAAGTTGCGTATCGTCCGGTGGAAAATCGAATACGACTTTCGGACCGATGCGCTTGATGGTGCGGACCAAAGCAATGACCAAGACTGACAAGGACAGACAGCAATTCGATCTGGCGTCATTGCGCAAGAAACTCTCCGACTACGAATCCGGAGGGGCTGCGGCATCCGAAACCGTCGTTCTCAATCCGCTCGCACGGCAGATCGCCAACCAGCTTCGCGGCGGCAATCATTCGCCCAACATGGTGATCGGGCAGTTGCGGCTGCTCGAATTCACGATGCTCGTGGTCATAGCTGCCATCGTCAACGGTATTGCAGCCGATCGCGGCCTTGAAATCTTTCTAAAGGCTTTCAGCGGCGGCGTGCTGGGTGCGGCACTCAGCGTCTTGCTGCTGCAGGCGGGTGATTGCTATCAATTGCCGACGTTGCGCACACCAATGAAAATGTTCGCCCGCATTCAGGGCGCCGTCTGTCTCTCCTTCGTGGGAATTGCCTGCTTCCTTCTCATTTTCTTTCCCGAAACGCTGCATTCCTGGCAGGCTTTCGCCATCTGGTATGCAACGGGGGCGATCGCGATTTTCGCCGGACGGCTGATCCTCGGCTTTGCCATTCGCCACTGGGGCCGCAACGGCGTCATGGAACGCCGCGCCGTCATCGTCGGCGGCGGCGATGCCGCAAGGGACCTGATCCGTTCGCTGGAGCAGCAATCCGACAATGATATCCGCATCTGCGGTATTTTCGACGACCGGAAAAGCGATCGGTCTCCCGAGGTCGTCGCCGGTTATCCAAAGCTCGGCACCTTTGCGGAGCTGGTGGAATTTGCCCGCCTGACCAAGCTCGACATGCTGATCATAGCTCTGCCGCTCAGCGCGGAAGCGCGCATTCTCCAGCTTCTGCGCAAGCTGTGGGTGCTGCCGGTCGATATCCGCATCGCCGCCCATGCCAATAAATTGCGTTTCCGCCCGCGCGCCTATTCCCATGTCGGCAATGTGCCGATGCTGGATGTGTTCGACAAGCCGATCCGCGACTGGGATTCGGTGGCGAAACGGCTGTTCGACATCACCTTCAGCCTTCTTGGGATCGCTCTTTTCTGGCCGGTGATGCTGGCTGCGGGAATTGCCGTGAAAGCGACCTCCAAAGGCCCGGTCCTTTTCAAGCAGAAGCGCCATGGCTTCAACAATGAAACGATCAACGTCTGGAAGTTCCGTTCCATGTATACGGAACTCAGCGATCCCACAGCTAAAAAGGCGGTGACGAAAAACGATCCGCGCGTCACACCGGTCGGCCGTTTCCTGCGCAAATCCTCAATGGACGAGCTGCCGCAGTTGTTCAACGTTCTTTACGGTGACCTCTCCCTCGTCGGGCCGCGCCCGCATGCCGTCCACGCCCAGACCGGCGACCTGAAATATACCGAGGTAGTGGAGCATTATTTCGCACGCCACAAGGTCAAGCCCGGCGTCACCGGCTGGGCGCAGATCAACGGCTGGCGCGGCGAGATCGACCATGGCGACAAGATCAAGTTCCGGACCGAATATGATCTCTATTACATCGAGAACTGGTCGCTGTTTCTCGATTTGAAGATCCTGTTCCTCACGCCGATCCGGCTGCTCAAATCGGAAAATGCCTATTGACCCACACCGGTTACCAGCACGCGGCGGATTTTGACGCACCTTTGGCCACCATGCGGCTCATCGGCGCGTTCTTCATCGCGTTTGGCGTGTTTCTCTCCGGTTTCGTGATTTCCGAACCGGCGCCTTACGAATTGATGATGGTGGGACAGGTGGCCCTGTGGTTCCTGCTCGGCCTTCGCCTTTCGCGCACCGTCGTCCTGCTTTTATGTCTGCTGCTTGCCTTCAACGTCGGCGGTTATCTTTCGCTCACCACCATGGCCGATCTGGACGAAGGACCGCTTTATCTCGCCGTCTCGACCTTTCTGGCGCTGACCTCGGTATTTTATGCGGCAATCGTTGAAGACAAATATCAGCGGCTATTGTTGATTTTCCGCGCCTGGCTCGCCGCAGCGCTCATCACCTCACTGCTCGGCATCATCGGATATTTCCATGCTATTCCGGGTTTCGAGGTCTTTACCCTCTATGATCGCGCCAAGGGCGCATTTCAGGACCCGAACGTCTTCGGTCCCTTCCTGGTGACACCCTCGCTTTATCTGATCTACGGCCTCCTCACCGGCAAGGCGATGCATGCGCCTTTACGGATCGTCGGGCTGCTCATCCTGTCACTCGGCATTTTTCTGTCATTCTCGCGCGCGGCCTGGGGCCTGTTTCTGTTCGCCACCATTCTCCTCGTTTTCGTCATGCTGCTGAAGGAACGAACGGCCGCTTTTCGTCTGAAGATACTCGTCTTGTTTCTAGTCGCCGCGGGCCTCATGGTCGCGGCTGTTATTATCGCGCTGCAGTTCAAACAGGTGGCCGATCTGTTCCTTAGCCGCGCCTCGGCGGTGCAATCTTATGATGGTGGGCATCTTGGGCGTTTTGCCCGCCACTATCTTGGCTTCCAGCTCGCCATGGAACATCCGCTCGGCATTGGACCGATGGTGTTCGACAATATCTTTCCCGCAGCCGAACATAATATCTGGCTGAAAAGCCTGACCACGCATGGGTGGTTTGGTTTCGTCATTTATCTTACCCTCATCTGCTGGACGATTGCCGCCGGCTTCAGACATCTGCTGCGGCCACGTCCCTGGCAGTCCTTCCTGATCATTTCCTGGGTGACCTTCGTCGGACATGTGATGATCGGCGCCGTTATCGATACCGACCACTGGCGGCATTTCTTCCTGCTGCTCGGCATATTGTGGGGCTGCATGGCGCTGGAAAAACGCGAAAGCCTGCGGCGGCGCACACGCACCGCGTAAAGACCTACCCTTACGGAACCTTACACCATTTCATGCGTTTAGCCCCCGATTCTGATTGTCAAACGGGGAGACATCTTATGACGCAGACAAACAATCTCTATCTCATCATCGGCGCGCTTCTGGTGGTTCTTGTCGGCCTTGGAGCCTATGTCTGGCACGAGGAAAGCAAGCCCAAGGGTATCGAGATGAATATCGGCCCGAACGGCGTCTCCGTACAGGAAAACTGATCCGCAAGCGTCGCGCAAACTCCGACCCTTAAGACCGGGTGTATCCCAAGCCGGAAGGTGGCCTGGTTGCACCCGGTCTTCTTATGAAAGGAGACGAAAGGCGGGATTGATCGCCGCCGATCCGGTCGGTACGAATGACGCGTATCGCCCGATGATGGAAACAGTTTGCGCTATGGTCTCCTCCATTGACCTTTCCACCCGCCTCACCGCCACCAGACTGGCCCTCAAGGCCATCAAGGAACAGGAAGACAACTCCGCCACGCAATCATCTTCCACGCGGGCGGCTCTCCTCGGCTCCTATGGACTCGATAGTTCCTCTTCCACCAATACCAGGCTGACGCAGCTTCTGGCGCAATATGGCCAGACATCCGACGAGGACACCCAGACCGACGGTGCGGATACGCAGCCTTCCTCAGGCGACATCACCAAAGCCGATTTCATGAAGGGGCTGAAGGAGATGCTGGACGCGCTGAGCAAGGGCCCGGACAAGGCGTCGCAGGCCAACGCCATGCTGGAGGCCTTGAAGGCCGGCACGCTCACCGTCTCCGATCCCTCGGAAGGCGCACAGATCAAGGCCTGGGATGTGGCATCCGATACAAAAACCACCTACAAGCCTTCGACGCAGATCACCATGACGGGCTGGAGCGACTTTCTGAAGGAACATTTGAAACGCGACGGATCGACCTATGCCAAGGGCACCAGCGGTGCTTATGTCGACATCATTTCCGGTGACAATGCGTTTTTCGGCAGCGTCGGCAGCCGCTATTATTTTCTCACCTGGCCGCAGGCGAAAGACGGCAGCCTTACCGTCTAATCCACGGCTCACATGTCGCCGGTGGGGTTGCGGCGGCACGAACCATGCCGCAGCGCTTCTATCCTTTAGACGGCTGGGGCGGCAGCAGGCTCGCCTGCGCCGGACAGGGCCTTTTGCAGCTGTGCCTCCTGCTCCGGCGACAGCGAGGTCTTGATGACACGCCCGCGCAGGCCGTCCAGTTCCGCCAGCACCTTTTCCGGCTGCACCTTGCGGATCAGCACGAAGAGTGCCGAAGAGCCATTGGGAATGGTCTCGCCCAGCGACTTGATGAAATCGTCATCGATGCCAAAATCCGTGAGTGACCCCGCCAGCGCACCCGTTCCGGCGCCAATCGCTCCACCAATGGCAAAGCCCGCCAGCGGATTGAGGAACAGCAGACCCACGAGACCACCCCACAGACCACCGGAGAGGAAACCGGAACTTGCGCCGATAGCCGTCAGATTGACACTCTGCTTCAGATGCACCTTGCCGTCCTCATCACGGACGACGACCACGGCATCCTCCAGATCGACAAGATATTCCTTTTTCAGACCTGCAAGCTTCAGAAGGACCCGATCGGCCTCTTCCGTTCCGTCAAAACCAACAACGACGAGTTCGGACATGGTTGTCTCCCTGAGTTTCAATTCCGCTGCGATTGAACGCCGAAGAAGGCGGCTTGTTCCGGCCATGATGGAAAGAGGATATGTCATGCGTTTGACGGCGGCTCAGCCAAGGGGCCTAGTGCCCTTTTCAGCCCTCCTCGCCATCCACACCCTTTATTCCTTTTTTTATGAAAAGACCATTTTCCACTTGCGCCCTAACAGGCTTATATATAAACGGCTTTCAGGTTCGGAGCGTAGCGCAGCCCGGTAGCGCACTTGACTGGGGGTCAAGGGGTCGTGGGTTCGAATCCCGCCGCTCCGACCATTAAAATCAGATAGATAGCCAGTTCCCCCAGAGCTGGCTATATTTGTTTCAGCTATCTGTAGCTCGCGCCATGCGCGAATTAAAAGACCCATTTCGGGTGTGCGTTTTTCCAGGCTTTGATAATCAGGTGTGCTGAGATGGCGAAAAAACCAAAAATAGAACACTCCGAATTCGCGGGCGAGTTTGAGGACGAGGGCATCACCGTTCTCGTTGATATTTACCGGCCCGCAGGCACCCAGCAAGACTGGACACTCGAGGTTATCAGCGAACACGACGACGTCACCACCTGGGACGAGCCTTTCGCGACCGACAAGGACGCCTGGGAAGAATTTCTAGCCACCTGCGAGAAAGACGGAATTCGCAGCTTTCTGGACGGCGAGGATCCATCGGTTCATTGACCGGCCTCGGCGGCACCAAACCTTGGAGCGCTTGGCTTGATTCTCGCTCCGGCCATTGGCTCCATGGGCTCATTTTTGCCCGGCCGTTTTCTGGTTAAATTCCCTAAAACATAAGCTCGATCAGAACGTGGCCGACCGTCGAGGGGCGGCGTATACTGCCTTATTGACTCTCTGCTAAAATTAGAACATTTAGTGAACAAAAGAGAGGTCACCCACTATGTCCGACGCTGAAAAAATCATCCCCATCAGGCCTGACGACATCGCGGGATACGTTATCCAATGTCACGATGGCGACGCAAAAGCGGCTGTCGAAGCCCTACTCGACGAAATCGAGCATTTGCAGGAACAGCTTTCCCTGGCGGTCGCCATCATGGGAAAGGGATACACGCGCGGATGGACGCCGGATATCGGACGCGATTGAGCCGACGGCTTCCACTCCACAAGCCGTGTTCGATGCAGCTTGTGGAGCGCAAGAAAACTGGCGCAGCAATCAGCCCTTTTCCGCCAGCTGACCGATTTCGCGGTCGATCAGGTAAAGCGCATTGGGGCCGTCGCCGATCAGCTCGATCTTGCCTAGTATGGTGCGGCAAAGGCTGTCTTCCTCATGCTGCTCATCTACGAACCATTGCAGGAATGAGGTTGTGGCGTGGTCTTTTTCTACCTGGGCAAGATCGACTGCCGCGTTGATGGCGGCGGTGACGCGGGATTCGTGCTCCGTCACGATGGTGAACAGCCCCTTGATGTCGTTTGCCGTGACCTGCGGCGCCGGTAGCTCGGAAAAGGTGACGCGTGCGCCAAGATCGTTCAGAAAGCCGAAGATGCGGTGCATGTGCTCCAGCTCTTCCGCCGCATGGCCGAGCAGGAATTTATAGCAACCGTCGAGGTTGCGTTCCGCCGCCCATGCGGCCGCCTGAAGATAGGCGTGATGGGCGCGCAGCTCGCCATTGAGGAGATCGTTCAACGTCGTTTCGATCACTTTGTTTGCCATGGTTTCATCCTTGGTTTCGGGTTGAAGAAGCGGGTTTGCGGTGCGGATTGGTGCGGCCTGAAAGGCGGGGCGTTATTGTGCGGGCGTCACCTGCCTCAGCGCCGCTTCCAGCCTTTCGCTCTTCATGACGAGCTTGGGCCGCAGCTTCTCGGCCTTCTGTCTGACGGCTTCGAGATTGACGGGCTTGCCGACCTGAATGATACCGATCATCGCCATCATCAGATGCGGCGGGCAATAATAGAGATAGACACCCTCCTTCTCGACAGTGACGGTGAAGGCCTCATCGAGCTTGCTTTTCCAGGGGCCAACGCCTTCCGGAACCGCATAGGACTGCACATAGTGGCTGGAATTTTGCGGCACGAAGGTAATGGTGTCGCCCGGCTCCGCCTTCACATAGGCAGGCTCGAACACCATGCCGCCATCCTTGCCGTAATTGAGCATCAGGATCTTGTGTTCGGCGGAAAGGGATGGCGTGGCGGGCAGGATTACGGCCAAAGCCGTGGCAAGCGTCATCAAAAATCGTTTCATGCAATTATTCCTTCAAGGGTTTTGAAATGTTCGAGCGGCGGGTCGCCCGCCGGCTGAATGACGGGATTGCCGCGCCGGTCGCGCAACACCTCCACGGCAACGCCGTAGGTCTCGGAAATGAGCTTCGGCGTGACGATATCGCCCGGTGCGCCGGTCGCCTTCAACGCACCATCCGAAATCACCAGCAGGTTGTCGGCATATTGGCAGGCGAGGTTGAGATCATGCAGCACAACAAGCGTCACCCGGCCATTGGTGCGGGTTTCCTGCCGCACCAGATCGAGAAGCGCCACCTGATGCTTGAGGTCCAGCGCGCTGACCGGCTCATCAAGCAGCATCGCCTGCGGCTCCCGCATCAGAACCTGCGCAAAAAGCGCCATCTGCCGTTGCCCGCCGCTGAGCGAGGCGATCTCCCTGCCCGCCAGATGGGCTATTCCGGCCTGATGCAGGCGTGTCATCGCCAGATCGAGCGTTTCGTCGTCGATATGAAGCGAAAGCCGGCCGAAGCGGCCGAGCGCCACCACCTCCAGCACGCTGAGCGCTATATCGGCCGCCGTATCCTGCGGCATATAGGCGAAACGATCCCGCCAGTCCCTTGTGTGCCGCCCTGCCCTTTCCCCGGCCTGAAGACGACGATCGCCGAGGCTGATCGCGCCGGCAGCGAGCGGCAGGTCGCCGAAGATTGCTCTTAGAATCGTCGTCTTGCCCGTTCCGTTCGGGCCGATGACGGCGTGGATTTGCCCGGGTTCCAGGCGTGCCGAGAGGTCTCTCACAACAACCTGCCCGCCACGCTCGACGGAAATATTATCCAGAACCATCATCGGCCGCGCCTCTTCGGAGCGAAAATCAGCCAGAGGAGAAACGGCACGCCGACAATGGCGGTGACGATGCCGACCGGGAACAGAGCGCCGGGAATGATCGATTTGGAGAGAATCGAGGCTGCCGAAAGCATCAGCGCGCCGCTCAGCACCGACATCGGCAAAAAGAAGCGCTGATCCTCGCCCACCGTCATACGGGCGATATGCGGCGCGACCAGCCCGATGAAACCGATGACCCCGACAAAACTCGTGGCCGTCGCGGTCATGATGGCGACGATGATGAGAACCTTCATGCGCAGCCGGCGCACATTGATGCCGAGGCTGGCTGCCCGCATTTCCCCCATCCTCAGCGCCGTCAGTTTCCAGCAATCCGCCATAAGCAGGGCGCAGCAGAAGGCGGTGACGGCGGCTGTCAGGCCGAGCGTCGGCCAGGTCGCCTTGGTCAGGCTGCCGAACAGCCAAAAAAGAATCTGCTGCGACAGTTCCGGCGAGGACAGGAACTGGATGAGCGACAGCAGCGACTGAAACAGAAAAAGAAGTGCGATGCCGCCGAGAATGATGGTTTCGGCCGTCATCTGCCGCATGGAGGCCAGCATGAAAAGGAAAAGCGCGGCGAGCATGGAAAATACGAAAGCGCCGAGCGGAACGGCAATCATGGCATCCAGCCCGAGACCGCCGAGCGCAAGCACCAGCGCGGCACCAAAGCCCGCCGCCGCCGCCATGCCGAGCGTATAGGGGCTTGCCATGGGATTATTAAGCAAGGTCTGCATCTGCGCGCCGCCGGCGCCGAGCGCCGCTCCGACGGCGAGCGCCATCAGCGCCATGGGCAGGCGAAGGCCGCGCACGATGGGATCGGTCATCGCCGCCCGTTCGCCAAGGCCGGTCAGCGACTTCACCACTTCGGCAGGCGACAGCAGCGAGGGACCGGTGGCGATATCGAGAACGAGGCTTACCGCCATCAGCACGAAAAAGACCAAGACGACGCGCCAGCGACGACGTTCACGCAGCCGGTGCGTACCGATGGCTTCGGCATTGCGGGCGGCAATTGTCATGGAAAACCTGTTTGAAAAAGACGATGAAAAACGGACGCCGTGCAGTGGCGTCCGCGGAATTTAACCTTCAGCGGCAAGCAAATATGCTTTTCCGCCGCCGGCCACAGAACCATCAATCCTTGACGGCGATGGCAAAGGTGCCTTCAGGCGTGACCGGCAGGTACTTCCTGTAATAGCCGAGATAGTTCGCGATCGGATCGACATCCTTGAACTGCTCGGGATAAAGCTGCTTGGCGATATATTGCACCATGGCGAAATCGGAGAGCGTGCGCGACGCGCCCTGATAGACACCGAACAGCTGCCCGTTCTTGATGGCCGGCAATTCACTCCAGCCCTGACGGGTTTGGAAGGCCTGGAGCTTTTCGCGGGCATCCGCGGCCTTCACCGCCTGCCCCATCGGCAGCGCCGCGGGGTTCTTGTTGTTTTCACGGCCGGAAATGAAGATGGCGTCGGGCTTCGAAGCCAGAACCTGCTCGGGATTGATCGGTCCCCACCACTCAACGAAGGGTGCTGCGATATTGTCGCCGCCAGCGGCAGTGGACATGGCGCCCCACATGTTCTTGCCATAGGTGAAGGAATATTCGGCCGGTCCCTTATTGCCGAATTCGACATAGACCTTCGGTTTCGGCTGACCGGATTTCGCCACCCGTTCGGCGACATCCTTCAGAGAACCGGCGTAGAATTCGGCAATTTCCTTGCCGCGCTGCTGCTGTCCGGTGAGTTCGCCGAAAAGCCGGGTGGAGGCGACGTGGCGCTCGACCGTCTGCGCGTTGTAGTCGACGACAACGACGGGAATGCCCTCTTCTTCCAGGCGTCGGCATCGAGGCCGAGCGCCTTGTATTGCCAATCCGCCAGGACCACCAGATCGGGATTGAGGCTCAGAACTTTTTCGACCGAGAAGGTCTGGGCTTCAACTTCGCCGACATCGGCAATATCCGCAAGCGAGGCGCGGTGAGCGAGATGCATTTTCCAGTTGGCGGGAACCCAGCCTTCCCACGCTTCGCGGGAAATGCCGACAACGGAATCATAGGCCTTTTCGCCACCGACCGCCATGTAGTCCTCGAAATAGAAACCGAGCACGACGCGTTTTGCTGGAAGGTCAACCTTCACCTCGCGTCCGATGACGTCGGTGATGGTCTTCTCTGCGGCGGTGGCGGAAGGTGCGATAAAGAAAACGGATAAAAACGATGCGGCAAGGCCGCCGATAAATGTTTTGCGGGTCATGATGCGATCCAAAAGTTGAAACAATGTCGCTGTATAAAAGGTGACATCGTGAGTCAACTTAAATCGCAAGATCACATAAGTTGCTAATATAAAAATGAAAATTGTCTTTTCCGGTAAGATGCACGCCGGAAAATATTGCGCTGGGCGGCGGCAATAGGTGCTGCGCCGCCGCGCCTTCAGCCGGCCGCGATCTGTGGGGGGTGCGTCCTGTCTCGATGGCCTCCGTCACCGAGACAGGACGCGAGATCCCATTCAGATTATGAAAGTGATGCACTGTGGGAAATGCGCCTGAGCCGACTTCAGAACTCGTTGGAGGCAATGGTGAAGTCGTCGACGATCGGCATTTTTTCCGCATTTTCCCATGTCTGGTCCATGGCGTAAGCTGCCGAAAGATAGGGAATGCTGACATGTCCGTAGCGGATGGAGAGTTGGCTCTCCGCTTCCTTCTCGCTCAGGCGGGCAACCCGGGCGAGATAAAGGGCCGTCGCCAGACCCGTACGGTCCGCGCCAGACTTGCAATGGATAAGAATGGGTTTGGGCGCATCGCGCATGATGGCAACCAGTTGGTTGACCTGATTCATGTCCAGTTCCCGGCTGGCTGACATGCCGAAATCGATGTGGTTCAAGCCGAGCTTCTTCGACGTTTCCAACTCGTCGCGATACCACTCCTCCGATTCGTTGGAACCGCGCAGATTGATCACGGTCTTTATTCCGTGATCCTCGGTATAACGAACCAGCTGCTCAACGCTCGGCTGGTTGGAGCGGAAAAACTGGCCCGGAACAACTTCGTGAAAATTGCCGAGTAGTTGAATGGCGTAGAGATAACCGCCTGTCGCAAGGACAACAAAACCCATGCCCCAAAGCGAGCACTTCCAAAATTTGCGCATGACTGAACGGTTTCCCTGATTGAACAAGGAACCGATACAGTTGGATTCTGACAGTAGGCTGAAAGTTCTGCGACAGTATTGTGAGAGTAGAAAACCAGCGCCTGCTCAACGCACAAAAACGTAAACCGCATAGATCGCGATGAGGGCGGCTGCGGCTGCGGCCGTTATGGCGCCGAGACGTTTTTCAATGAAGTGGCGCACCGATTCCCCATATCTCTGCAGCAATCCGGCGAGGATGAAAAACCGCGCGCCGCGCGCCACGATGGCGGAAAAAATGAACAGGCCGAGGCTGATATTGGCGGCGCCGGAGAGGATCGTCACGACCTTGATCGGCGGCAGATGCGCAAGCCCTGACGTTACCAGCAGCAGAACGATGGTTTCGTAATTCACCGAGTTTTTTAATTGCTCGAAGCTGTCGAGCTTGCCGTAAAATTCGAGAATGGGCCGAGCGATGCTTTCAAAGGCATAGTGGCCGAGAAACCAGCCGGCAATGCCGCCGAGAACGGAAGCGACGGTTGCCACGAACGCATAAAACATCGCCTTTTTCGGTTTGGCCAGCACCATCGGCAGGAAAAGAACATCCGCAGGCACGACGAAAACCGAGCTTTCCACGAAAGCGACGATCGCCAGCCACCGCACGGCGGTTTTGCGCGCGGCAAGCGCCATCGTCCAGGCATAGATGTTTTTCAGCATTTCCGTGTCCCCGGGAAAAGATGTTGCGAAAGGCGTGCAGGCATATCGGTGGTGCTTCATGCGGCCTGCCGATGGCAGACCACGAGCCGTGCGACCGGCTCTGCGACGAGGATTAGAGACAACCCAACAGAATGGCAAATGTTGGAAGATTTATTTTTGCATCGCAAAAAATCATAAAACCGAGCATTTCCCGCCCCAACCGAACCAGGTTGCTGCATTGCGAAATTTCAGCCTGCGGTAGATTAACTCGCCCTTTTGCTGTAGAATAAGAGGCGGAGGAATGAGGAGGAAGTTATTATGGAATATGTCAGCTTCGTTACATCAATCAATCCGGTCATACTTGTCATTCTGCTGGTGGTGCTTCTCGCAGGCGCTTACAGCAGCTGGGTTTCGCACTGATCTTACCAGGATCACTCGACCATATGTGAAGGCCCTGTTTCTATCGGTGATAGGCATCCGGCCGGATGAATGTTATCAACCCCGGAGGTAAAACAACTCCCGGGAAGCTGCATGACGAACGAATTCGCATTCACTGATACGTCTGAAAAGCTCAGCACGACGCTGGAAAAGCTGATAGGAAAACTGCAGGGCCAGACGATCACGTTGCGCGAGTTGATGGAAGCGATCGGCGAACAGGGCCTTTTGCTTATCTGCGCGATCGCGTCCCTGCCCTTTCTCATTCCGGTTTCCATTCCGGGCGTGAGCACGGTCTTTGGCGCGGCTATCATCCTTGTCAGCCTGGCAATCACGTTGAACCGCCTGCCATGGCTCCCCGCAAAAATCCTCGACCGCCAGATGGAAACGGCAAAGCTCGTTCCTGCCCTTCAGAAAGGCGTCTCCATCGTCTCCAGGCTCGACGGTTATATCCGCCCGCGCATTCCAGCCCTGACGACGGGCATCATCGCCAACCGGATAAACGGGCTTGCGCTGATGACGGCGGGCGTGCTGCTGATGATGCCGCTTGGCTTCATTCCGTTTTCCAATACATTGCCGGGCGTTGCGATCCTTCTTCTTTCCGCCGGCATGATTCAGCGGGATGGCGTCACGGTGCTTGGCGGTTACTTGTTTCTTGGACTGACAGCGATTTATTTCACCGTCCTCGCCTATGCCGCCTTCTGGGCCGGACAGGGCATCAGCAGCTCCATTGGCGGCTAGGCCCTTCAGCGGTCCCTGTTGCGGGTCTCGCGGCGGTTCTGCCGCGACGCCCACCACACCGCCAGCCGCCGCCGTCTGCGGCGCACTGCAGGTAGATCATGCGAGAGCACGACGAGACCGAGCGGAATCATCCAGAAACCGAGAACGGGCAAAAACCCAAGTGTTCCGCCAACCACCAGAGCGGAACCGGTCGCGATCCTGCCGACGCGCGACCGTGGCATGGCAAGGCTCCATTTTCCGACATGGAGACGATGCGTTTTGTGGTCGATACCGAATTTCATTCCCTGCTGCCCTTTTACATCTGGCCTGTGGATAATTTTTTCAGTGCCGATAAGCCCGGAAAATCGGGACTCCGGCGAGATAAAACAAGAGGAATGCGTTTTTTTTGAAAAAAGCGCTTGGCAAATCGGAAAAGCATTTGTATTACCCCGCTCACACCGCGCCAAGCGGTGTACGTTCCCTGGTAGCTCAGCGGTAGAGCATTCGACTGTTAATCGACAGGTCGCCGGTTCGAATCCGGCCCGGGGAGCCACTTTTCTGTAAATAAGAAAAGTAACATACCGCTAATATCCCATCGCAATAATCTTCTTACGCGTCGCATACTCGCAAGATGGCGGCCATATTCGCTCCTGTTGCTGTTATCTCCGATATTTTCTGACTGCGTTTCCGTTTACACGCGGGAAAACGGATGAAGTCGAAAGATGTTTCAAAACAGGTGCTGGAAGATTCATCACGCAGATCTCACAGGCCGAGATAGATTTCCGGTGACGTCGCCGCTTTCATCTGCTCCGCAATAATTGCTGCTGGGATGATTAAGGTCACGGTGCCGTGTCCCGCCTTCGCGGCAGTCAATTTATTCAGACGCGGTTCAGCACGATAGTCCCACTCTCAGAGCTATGGAACCGAGCAGATAAGGGCGCGTTAAAGTCGCTCATTGGGAGACGTGACCATGAAGCTTCTAACCGCAGCAATCTGCCTCGTGTCAGTTGGCATCTTGAGCGGATGTGTCGATGACGGTGGATATCGGACGGGTGGATACTACTCGTCTGGCGTCTATTATCGTTCTTACGATCGGGACAGGCACTATCGCGACTACGACCGCCGTGACTGGCGACACCACAGGGAATGGCGCGATCGTCGAGACTGGCGGGGTGATTATCGCTACCGTCCGCGCCCGTCCTCTGCCGGTCAGATGTATGGGGTCATCGTCCGTTAACGGCCGAAATATTACGCCTGGCCTGTCGAAACGACTTGCCGGGCGATCCGGTGTGATTTCTGGCAGAGCATTGCTCGATAGCCGGTTGCTGGCGCTGACCTCACCTTGGCTATCCTGCCGTAGGCACATGACCGGACGTCCTGTCTCATAAAACCAAACGTGGCGCCATTTCTCTCGGACCATGTGGCGAATAGCGAAATGCAGCTGCACTTCGCCCCGCGCGGCTCAAAGTTTTTCTTGTCTGGCCAGCTGTCCGGCTGTCAGACGATCAGCGTTTTTTGACCGTCCGTTTCGTCGCTTTCGCAGCGTTAGTCAGCGCTGGCGGATCACTCGCGGGAAAACTCTCCTCAAGGCTCTCGGTCAGCTCGTCTTCCGTGCCCTGGTCCGCGGATTTCTGTTCCTTCTCGAGCGACTTTACCGCCGGGGATTTGGCTTTCGCCGAGGCTCCTTTTTGCGCTGGCGTCTTCTTTGCAGGCGCCGTCGCTGACGAAGCCTTGGCAGGAGCGGCTTTCTTCACGCCATTTCCGCTTTTGGGCTTTGCCGCTTCCGCATCTGCGGAAAGTTCCCGCTCTGCCTCGATCCAATGCCTTTCATGATGCCCGTCGGGTCTTCCTTCCCTCTCCCATATTGCGCGCGCTTTTTCACGGATTGCTGCTTCGCGGTCATGGCTCATAACGGACCTCCCTCTTCCTGTTGCACCGGTTTCGATTGTGCCACTGAAAAAACAGAAAAGGCCAGAGTTTGTTCCGCAAAAGACCCATAGTTTGTTCCGCAAAAGACCCATAATGAACGAGGCATTTCCGCGTGAAAGGGAACCGCTGTCGATCGCGGATCGTTTGTCCTGCAGAAAACCGCAGGAGACAGTTTCATGACTAACCCGCAAAAACCGAAATCCGAGCCGCTCGACATCCGCGATGAGGACGTGGCGCGCTTCGAGACGGACAGTGAACTGAAAGCCAAGGATGGCGAAATTTATCCGGATGAATCGATGAGCCTGCGCGCCCGCCGGCAGGCTGCCCGGCAGCACGAGGACGCTTTCATCGTCGCCACGGACCTTGAGGACGACGACCAGCGCGAGGCGGCACCGGGCGTCAGGGAGCAGCCATAGCGTCCTGAAATGAATAAGGCGGGTCAGTGCCCGCCTTTATCAGAAATAATATCCTGTGCCGCCATTAGCGGCGGACTGAAACGATTGCCTTGCGATTGAAATTGGAAACCTGCACCCGGCCGGACTGGTTGCCGCCGAGGATTTGCGCAGTCTTGCCGCTCATGCTTTTCAAAATGCCGGCATGATAACCACGACCATTACGAATGACGACGACATCGCCGGGTTTGGCCTGGTTGACCGGAACGGCGTAACCGAAAGATGTCCAGGATTTCGCAAATCCAAAGGATTTGGGAGACTGCCGGCCGGCCTTGCTGGCGACCGCATGCAGAAAAAGCCCGCACCACGGGGTGCTGCGCGGGTTAGCACCAAGAATGTTCTTAAGGCTCTTATTGTTCTTGGACTCGTGCAGTCCGGTGTATTTTTCTGCCTGGTTCAGCATGCCGGCGGAGGCCGGTGCTACAATTGTAAAAGCCAAGGCTACGGATAGAATTAACGCGGATACTCTCAAACGTCTTGCCCTTATGTTAGAGGGCGCCCGTGTATTGTGACAATTTAGCGACAATTTGACGAGAAATGGGCAGAAATCAGACGCCTATTCATGCGCACTGATCTGTCATTGCTTCAAAACAGGCTGCCCTGCGCCTCATGGACGCGGCTGCGACCGGCATTTTCGAGATCCAGCATGCGTAATTTGGTGGTGGTTCCGCCCGGCGCGGAAAAGCCGCCCAGCCGGCCGCCAGCCGCCAGAACACGGTGACAGGGAATGATGAGCGGCACCGGATTTTTCGCCATGGCCTGCCCGACACCGCGCGCTTTTTCCATACCAAGGCCGAGGTCTTTCACGATGCCGCCATAGGTCGTCGTGCGGCCCCAGCCAATATTCCGCGCGACCGCGTAGACATCGAGAAAGAAGCGTTCCTGCCCGGCCAGATCGAGCTCCACGGCGGTAAAATCAATCGCTTCGCCGCTGAAATACCGGGTGATCATCGCGATCACCTCACGGATGCGTGTTTCCGGCACGGCAATGGTGGCTGACGGCAGGCGTCTCAGGAGAAGCCTTTCGGTTTCATCCGCATCACTACCCGGCAATTGCAGACGCGCGATGCCGCGCCCGGCCCAGGCGAGGCTGCAATGGCCGAGAGATGTGGGAAAAACAATATAGCCGTACTGGGTGGTCATCGTATTCATACATCCGCTTTCGGGCGCACACGATGCCATATCCTGCGTCCGAAACAACCCGTTTCCTGATCGCCAAAAAAGAAGGCCACCCGAATTATCGGGTGGCCTTCCAGTGCATCAGTCGTGAAATACGCTCAGGATGCTATGGTGTCCGGAGCCTCCGCCTTGTCCTCCATCAGGCAATGCGCCTGCCGGCTGGCCGCGACAAAGGCGGTGCGGGCAATTTCACCCGCCACGTCGCCCATCAGCGAGGCGCGGCACAGGCGCAACGCCTGTTCATGCACCTTGTCGCCCCGCTCAGGCCATTCGTGCTGGAGAAAATCGAAGGCTTCGTAAACGCCGTTGAAAATCCGGGGAGCACCGTTTTCAAGGGATATGGTAACGGGCTTTTCCCACTTAACATCATTCAGCAACATTGATTGCACTTCCATGCTCTATTAACCCGCGACAAACGCCGGCTCCTCCAGTTGGTTCCCTTCACTTGCGGTTTCAAGAGCGAAAAAATAACCCTCGAAAAACCGTGTGCCCCATCTTCCCATTGTAGCCGATTTGCGGAACAAAGCGGTTCAACACTCGTTCAAGCGGAAGTGAACCGAGACCTCTTATGTCAAGCAAAACCGCCGCCGTTATCATCTGGTTCCGTAAGGATCTTCGCCTCTCCGACAATCTTGCCGTCCTCGCAGCACTGGAGCACGACGGTCCCGTCATCCCACTGTATATTCACGAAAAAACAGGTGGAGCACTCGGCGGTGCGCAGGAATGGTGGCTGCATCATTCTCTGACGGAACTTGGCGCCGCGCTCGAGAAAAAGGGTAGCCGCCTCATTCTCGCCAGCGGCAAAGCGGAGACGGTTCTTCGCGACGTGATATCAACGACCAGCGCCGATGCCGTATTCTGGAACAGACGATATGATCCAGATGGCATCGCCGAGGATAAGGCGCTGAAACAGAAGCTGCGGGACGAAGGGCTGACAGTCCGTAGTTTTTCCGGCCATCTCCTGCATGAACCTTCCCGGCTGAAGACGAAGTCCGGCGGCCCTTACCGCGTCTATACGCCCTTCTGGCGCGCGATCGAAGGCGGGGATGAACCGCACGCGCCGGCGGATGCGCCGAAGAGCCTGAAGGCGCCCAAGACCTGGCCAAAGTCGCAGACGCTTTCCGACTGGAAGCTTTTGCCGACCAAACCCAACTGGGCCAAACACTTCGGCGACATCTGGACACCTGGGGAGAAAGCGGCGCGAAAAAAACTCGACGATTTCATTGATGGCGCCTTGAAGGGTTATGAAGAAGGCAGGGACTTCCCGGCGAAGGACGCCACCTCGCTGCTCTCGCCTCATCTGGCGCTTGGGGAAATATCACCTGCCACGGTTTGGCACGCCACGAAAGGGCTTTCCCGCCACATCGCCTCGAACGATATCAGCCGTTTTCGAAAAGAAATCGTCTGGCGGGAATTTTGCTACCATCTGCTGTTCCACTTCCCGGAACTCGATGAAAAGAACTGGAACGACAGTTTCGATGCCTTTGCCTGGCGCGATGATGAAGCGTCCTTCAAGGCCTGGACGCGCGGCATGACGGGCTACCCGATCGTGGATGCCGGCATGCGGCAACTGTGGAAACACGGCGTGATGCACAATCGCGTGCGGATGATTGTGGCGTCCTTCCTTATCAAGCACCTTTTGATCGACTGGCGGAAAGGCGAAAAGTGGTTCCGCGATACGCTGGTTGATGCCGACCCTGCCTCCAACGCCGCAAACTGGCAATGGGTGGCCGGCTCGGGCGCGGATGCATCACCGTTCTTCCGTGTCTTCAATCCCATTCTTCAGGGCGAAAAATTCGATAGCGACGGGGAGTACGTCGGCCGCTTCGTACCCGAGCTCGAAAAACTTGAGACGAGATACATTCACAAGCCATTTGAGGCACCGAAAGAGGTGCTCAAGAAAGCTGGCATCGAGCTTGGCAAGACCTATCCTTTGCCGATAGTCGACCACTCGAAGGGCCGGGAAAGAGCCCTTGCCGCCTATTCCCACATCAAGAAGAACACATAAAACTGGGTATCGGCAAAATTTTGCGTGGCTAAGCTAAACCCGGGAAGATAATTTCTTGCCTTGAAGCGGTTGTAACGGGACATAACGGCACCTAATTCCCGCTCAGACAAGAAGGCTCGATCATGACCATTCATTCCTCTGCGCTCAGTGCTATCGGCAACACGCCGCTCATCCGTCTGAAGGCTGCCTCTGAAGCGACGGGGTGTGAAATCCTCGGCAAGGCGGAATTCCTCAATCCCGGCCAGTCGGTGAAAGATCGCGCCGCGCTCTACATCATCCGCGACGCCGAACGGCGCGGACAGCTGCGCCCAGGCGGCACCATCGTGGAAGGCACGGCGGGCAACACCGGCATCGGCCTGTCGCTCGTCGCCAATGCCTTGGGCTACAAGACGGTCATCGTCATTCCCGAGACGCAGAGCCAGGAAAAGAAGGATGCGCTGAAGCTTCTCGGCGCCAAGCTGGTCGAGGTTCCGGCCGCTCCCTATTCCAACCCGAACAATTACGTGAAGGTTTCCGGCCGACTGGCAAAACAGCTTGCCGCGACCGATGAGAATGGCGCGATCTGGGCCAACCAGTTCGACAATATCGCCAACCGCCAGGCGCATATCGAGACGACGGCTCCGGAAATCTGGGACCAGACGGACGGCAAGGTGGATGGCTTCATCTGCTCGGTCGGTTCCGGCGGAACGCTGGCAGGCGTGGCGGATGGCCTGCGTGATTTCAACCCTGATATCAAGATCGGTCTTGCCGATCCTGAAGGGGCAGCCCTTTATGAGTTCTATCAGCATGGCGCGCTGAAGTCCGAAGGCTCCTCCATCACAGAAGGCATCGGCCAGGGCCGCATCACCGCCAATCTGGAAGGCTTCACCCCCGACTTCTCCTATCGCATACCCGATGCGGAAGCCCTGCCCATTCTCTTCGATCTCGTCACCAAGGAAGGCCTTTGCCTCGGCGGCTCGTCCGGCATCAACATCGCTGGTGCAATCCGCCTTGCCCGCGACCTCGGTCCGGGGCATACAATCGTGACGATACTGTGCGACTACGGTAATCGTTATCAGTCGAAGCTGTTCAATCCGGATTTCCTGCGCTCCAAGGGGCTTCCCGTGCCGCAGTGGCTGGCAACCAAGAGCGAGATTCCGGTTCCCTACGAAACCGTTTAAGGACATGCCGAAATGCCTGTGAATGCCCTGTTCCGTGACGATTTTTATCTTTCTACCGCAGAAGCGATCGTCACGGCGGTGCATGAGGATGGCGGCATAGAGCTTGATCAGACCTGCTTTTATGCGACTTCCGGTGGCCAGCCGGGAGATAGCGGCTTTCTCGAGCGGGCCGATGGCTCTCGCATCGAACTTGGCATCACCAAAAACGGTGCCGACAAGAGCGTCCTCGTCCACGTGCCGCTCGAAGATCAGCCGTCCCCCGAGATTGGCGAAAAGCTCATCCTGCATGTGGATTGGCCGCGCCGCTACAAGCTGATGCGCATGCACACGGCCTGCCATCTTCTCTCCGTCGTCTGCCAGTGGCCGATCACGGGTGCGGCGGTCGGCGAGGACGAATCGCGTGTTGATTTCGACATGTCCGAGACCATCGACAAGGACGAAGTCACGGCAAAGCTGATGGAACTGGTGAAAGCCAACCACCCCGTCTTCCTGCAATGGATTACCGACGAGGAGCTGGCTGCCAATCCGGGCATCGTCAAATCCAAGAATGTGCGCCCGCCGATGGGTCTTGGCCGGGTCAGCCTCGTCTGCATCGGCGAGAATTCCAGCATCGATAGCCAGCCCTGCGGCGGCACCCATGTTTCCGAAACGCAGGAAGTGGGCGATATTCACATTGCCAAGATAGAAAAGAAGGGCAAGGAGAACAGGCGGTTCCGCATTCGTTTCGGCGCGCCTGAAGCTGTTGCCTGAAATCGGGAGAGACATCGTGAGCACGGATAAGAGCCGTTTCGTCGTTTCGGCGGACTGGGTGGAAAAACAACTCGGCACATCGGCCTTTCGTGTCGTTGATGCCTCCTGGTATCTGCCGGCGCACAAGCGCAATGGCGCGGAGGAATATGCCGCTGGCCATCTGCCCGGCGCCGTGTTCTTCGATCAGGACAAGATCGCCGATCACACCACCGGCCTGCCGCATTCCCTGCCCTCGCCGGATTTTTTTGCCGAGGAGGCCGGCAAGCTCGGCCTCAACGAGAACGACACGATCGTGGTCTATGACGGCCCCGGTTTCTTTTCCGCGCCGCGTGTGTGGTGGATGCTGCGGGTGATGGGCGTGCGCAAGGCCTATGTGCTGGATGGCGGCCTCGACGGCTGGAAACGCGAAGGCCGACCGCTCGAAACCGGCACGCCGGAGATCGAACCCGCCACCTTCACACCCGATTTCAACGAGAAGCGCGTGACCTCGCTGTTTAGCATGCGCGGTATCGTCGATAGCGGTGAAAAGCAGATCGCCGATGCCCGTGGCGCCGGACGCTTTACCGGCGACGAGGCCGAGCCCCGGGCCGGCATGCGCTCCGGCCACATGCCCGGCGCGCGCAGCCTGCCTGCGACGGCCTTTTCCGAAAACGGCCACTTCAAGGATCTGACCGCCATCCGCAAGATGGTCACCGATGCCGGCATCGATCTTGGCAAGCCCGTGGTGACGAGCTGCGGTTCGGGCGTCACCGCCGCCGTCATTACGCTGGCGCTGGAATCACTCGGCCATCAGGATAATTCGCTCTATGACGGTTCCTGGTCAGAATGGGGCGGACTTGAAGATACGCCTGTTGTCACCGGCGCTTCCGATCCGCTGCCGGTCATTTCTCATGGCCCGCTGAAGGCGCATGTGACGCAGCTGGAAATGACCGCACCACCGAAGGTCAGCCTGCCGATCCCGATCAACATCCAGACGGCGCTGATGCGGGTCAATAATATTCCCCTGCACTTCTACCGCTACCTCTATTGGCGGGTGGGCAAACGCTGGCATTGGCAGAAGCGCATGCGCACGAGCGACGCCGAGCTTTCCGCCATCCTGCGCGATCCCAAAAACAGCGTCACGGTTCTCTATATGAACGGCGCGCCTGCCGGTTTCTTCGAACTGCACAAGGCGAGCGACGAAGTGACCGAGCTTTCCTATTTCGGGCTGCTCGAAGAGGCGATCGGCGCGGGCGTCGGCAAATGGTTCCTTCTGCAGGCGCTTTACGCCGCCTGGCAGGATAATCCGCAACGGGTGACGGTGACGACCAATACGCTCGACCATCCGCGCGCATTGCAGCTTTACCAGATGATGGGCTTCTCGCCGGTCGGCACCTATGAGGCCTGGGTGGAGCCGCTTACCGATACGGAGCTTCTGGAAATTTCACTGCGTAATTGAGGGTGGCTGGCCGTACGCACCGTACGTACCGTACATGCCCGACCATAGTGGCGTGCCTGCCCCATTCCCCTCATTCCTGAGCTCGTCACAGGAATGAGGGTGGGAGAGCCTCGGCAATACAGCCGATGAGCAGCCTTCACACCCTGTCGATGATCAGATGCGTAGCGCCCTCACCCGCCACCGTTCGGGTGGCGCGATAGCCAAGTGCTGGTAAGTCCAGCCCTTCGAACAGATTCTCGCCCTTGCCGAGAAACACCGGCGCCAGCGCCAGATGCAACTCATCAATCATGCCGCCCGCCATATATTGCCGGATGGTGGAAACGCCGCCGCCAACGCGGACATCCTTGCCATCAGCCGCCGTGAGTGCCTGATCTAGGGCGGATTCGATGCCATCAGTCACGAAATGGAACTCGGTGCCGCCTTTCATGGTGAAAGAAGGACGCGCATGGTGGGTCAGGACGAAGACCGGGACATGATAGGGCGGCTCTTCGCCCCACCAGCCCTTCCAGCTTTCATCCGGCCATGCACCGCGCACGGGGCCGAACATGTTGCGCCCTAAAACCCAGGCGCCGATGTTTTCGAAACTCTTTTCGGAGAAGTTCTCGTCGGTCCCAGTCGAGCCACCCTCCTTGCCGAACATACGGTGAAAGGTGCGGGTCTTGAATGCCCACTGGTGCAGCTCTTCGCCTTTGACGCCCAACGGGTTCTGCAGACTCTGGTCCGGGCCAGCGCCATATCCATCAAGGGAAATGGCAAAATTGCGAACAACGACCTTTGGCATGGCATCCTCCTCCGCCAAGGATGGCCAGCTTGCCAGCATCCGGCAATCGGCCTCAGATTTCCCGTTCCAGATTGACGGCTGTTGGAATTTGCCCGCCGGCCGCGCCCTTGTCTTGCGTGACACTGTTCAGAAGATGATCGGCGATCAACTCCGCCTGGAATTTACCAAGCTCGTAGCAATAGGTGATTTCGCGCTTCTCGGCCGACCAGTAGACATCGGGACGACCGCAGGACTTGGCCGTCAGCTTGACGTCACCCTTCAGGCCATAGCCGCCGAAGCTGCGACTGATGAGATCGAGAACCTTCGATTCCTTGATCATGATGGCGTAGGGTTCGAGTTCCGGGTCGCGCGGCGGCACGTAGCTGACGGAAAATTTCGAGGGTGTCTGGCTGCGATGAGGCGCGAGGAACTCTTCCCAGGCCGAAGCGACACCCGGATAGGCGGCAACACATTTGTCGAATTCGGCATTGGGGAGACCCATCATTGCGGCCAGATCGCTATAACCATCCTTGTCGCGACCAACCATCAGGCAGGCCATGTTGCGATCACGGCTCCTCTCCGGCACCAGCGCTGAAAAGACGGGGGCCTCATGTTCGGGCAAGGTCTCGGCCTCGCGCGCCAGATACCAGCTGTCGGTGGCGTTGACGAGCGCGGTGTCGAGCCATTCCTCATTGGCCTGCAGGATGAGCGTGCCGGCCAGCTGATCGGCCGGAGCCTGGACGCTTGCCGTCTCCGCCGTCCCGAAATCCGAGATCAGCATGCGCGCGCCCTCGTGATAGAGCGAGAAGATCGCGTTGCCGATAACGAAATTGACCGATTGCTGCAGCTGATCGTCGGACAGGCCATCGAGACCGGAGGCAACCTGCGCATCCGCCTCGCTCGGAACCGTCAACGAAACAAAAGCCAGCGGAACGGCGGCCAGAAAACGACGCAACATAAAATCAGACCTTCCGGAAACGAGGAGCGCCACTGATTCCCGAAGCTAACGAGTCACGCAATGGGCTGGTTGCATCACCTGTCAAGAATCGGGTGGATAGTGCTCCATTTCGGGATCATAGCTGCAAAGAAGCAACGCCGACCCCAACTTGAAGAGCCTCCGCCATGACCGATCTCGTTTTCACTGCAATGCCGGCTAAAGAAGCCGAGGCCTTCCGGGCGGGTTCCGCCGACGCCTATGGCAACCCTCCAGAGAAGGCAATTTCTCCCGGGGGTATGCCATGCCGCCACTGTCTTCAGCAGATCGGTCAAGGGGATGCGATGCTGATCCTCGCCTATCGACCCTTTCCCTCGTTGCAGCCCTATGCGGAAACGGGCCCGGTGTTTCTGCATGCCGATGCCTGTGATCGCTATCCGCAGACGCAAGCCATTCCGCCGATGCTGAACAGCCCCGATTACATCGTGCGCGGTTATGGAGCCGATGACCGCATTGTCTACGGCACCGGCGGGGTGACGGCGACGGGCGAGATCGTGTCGCGCGCGCGGCACCTTCTGGAGCGCGCGGATGTGGCCTATGTGCATGTGCGGTCCGCCCGCAACAACTGTTACCAATGCCGTATCGATACAGCATAAATGCAGCATTGAATAAGTTTTAACCGAACAACTAAACTGGTTTCACACCTTTAAATTCTAAGCTGCGTGTATCGGAACAACATATTTTGAGCAGCAATATGACAAACAACCTTAATATGGCGACACGCAGCGCACCACGCAGCAAGACGAGAATTTTTGCGACCGTGCATTACTTCAGTCAGTCGACCAAGGGCCGTGTGGTTGATCTTTCCGCCACGGGGATGGCACTAGAACTGGACGGACCTTTCGCTGCCGCCAAGGGCAGCCGGGTCAAGGTGCAGAGCGATGATCTGGGCTTCATTGAGGGTGTCGTGCAGTGGCAGCACCAGAACCGGATTGGCTTGCAGCTGAAGCTTTCTACCAACACGCTGGCCCAGCTTTCCTCCTATTTCCGCTTCTTCCATGAAGAAGTGAAACCGACGCTGGCCCGCTGATCCAGAGCACTGCAATGTGCAGAACGAGCTATGCGCATTTTCCAGTGCGGCGACACCTGTGCCGCACTCTCGCGATAAAAAATTTATCAAACGGTTGAAAACGGGCCGATCTGTCACCGGCCTGTCATTTTGGTGATGGACTCCTCTGTGATTGCTTCTACCCTGTCCGCTTCTCATGACAGACCAAGCTTCATCCGAAGGAGTTCCTATGTCGCCGCTTCTCGCTCTCCACCCCATCACGCGCCGTTCGCTTCTGGGTGGCTTCGCAGCCACCTCGGCATTGGTGATGCTGCACCCTTTTGCTGCGCGTGCGGCGGCCAACCAGGCGCATCTACGCATCATGGAAACGACTGACATCCATGTTCACGTCTTTCCCTATGATTATTACGCCGACAAACCGAACGACACGATGGGGCTAGCCCGCACCGCCTCGATCATCGACAAGATCCGCGCCGAAGCCGGAAACTCGATGCTTGTCGATAATGGCGACTTCCTGCAGGGCAATCCGCTCGGCGATTATATTGCCTATGAGCGCGGCATGAAGGCCGGCGACAAACATCCTGTCATCAACGCCATGAACGTGCTGGGTTATGATTGCGGCACGCTTGGCAACCACGAATTCAATTACGGTCTCGACTATATGTCGAACACGCTGGCGGGCGCCGGTTTCCCCTATGTCTGCGCCAACCTCACCAAGGGCCAGCTCGCTTCCGACCCGAAAAACGACGAACTGTTCTTCAAGCCCTATGTCATTCTGGAAAAGCAGATCCGCGATGGCGGCGGCGTGACCAGCCCGGTCAAGGTCGGCATCATCGGCTTCGTGCCGCCGCAGATCATGATGTGGGATTCCAAAAACCTCGAGGGCAAGGCGCAGACGCGTGACATCGTCGAGGCGGCAAAAGCCTGGGTTCCGGTCATGAAGGAAGAAGGCGCCGATATCATCATCGCTCTTTCGCATTCCGGTATCGACGGCAAGGGCCAGTCCGAGCGCATGGAAAACGCCTCGCTGTATCTCGCCGGTGTCGACGGCATCGACGCGATCTTCACCGGCCACCAGCATCTGGTCTTCCCCGGTCCGAAGACCTGGGATGGCATCGAGGGTGCGGATGCGGTCAAGGGAACACTGATGGGCAAGCCGGCTGTCATGGCCGGTTTCTGGGGCTCGCATATGGGCCTCATCGACCTGCTGCTGGAAAAAGACGGCAAGAGCTGGAAGATCGTCGATTTCACCTCTGAAGCCCGGCCGATCTATCACCGCGACGAAAACCGCAAGGTCGTCGCCGATTTCACGGACAAGCCGGAAGTTCTCGCCGCCGCCAAAGCCGATCATGAGGCGGCGCTTGCCTATGTGCGCCGCCCGGTGGGTAAAACATCTGCCCCGCTCTATTCTTATTTCGCGCTGGTCGCGGACGATCCATCCGTGCAGATCGTTTCCAACGCCCAGACCTGGTACATCAAGGACATGCTGAAGGAAGGGCAATATAAGGACCTGCCGGTGCTTTCAGCAGCGGCCCCCTTCAAGTCCGGCGGTCGCGGCGGCGCGGATTATTACACCGATGTCCCCGCCGGTGACATCGCCATCAAGAACGTCGCTGACCTTTACCTCTACCCCAACACGGTGCAGGCGGTGCTGATCAACGGTGCGCAGGTCAAGAATTGGCTGGAAATGTCTGCCGGCATGTTCAACACGGTGGAGGCCGGTGCCAAGGACGCGCCGCTGCTGAACGCCGACTTCCCGTCTTATAATTTCGATGTCATCGACGGTGTGACCTATCAGATCGACATTTCCAAACCGGCGAAATTCGACAAGGACGGCAAGGCGGTCAACCCGGACAGCAACCGCATCGTAAACTTGCAGTTCAACGGCAAGCCGATCGATCCCGAACAGAAATTCGTGGTGGCGACCAATAATTACCGGGCCAGCGGCGGCGGCAAATTCCCTGACATCGCCGGCGACAAGGTGATCTTCGTGGCGCCCGATACCAACCGCGACGTGATCGTGCGCTATATAATCGACCAAGGCACCATCAATCCGTCTGCGGACGCCAACTGGTCCTTCGCCCCAGTCGCTGATACCACAGCAATCTTCGAGACCGGCCCCAAGGGCCGCCACTATGCGGCTGAGATCAAGGGCGCAAAAATCGAAGATGCCGGCGACGGCGCGGAAGGTTTCGCGAAGTTCCGTCTGATTTTGTAAAGACCGCAGCCATCCCGGCGACACATCGCCGGGACCTTTCCTCAATCCCGGTCGGGCCTATGTCTCACCTCATCAATCGGGGTCGCCAATGGTATAAGCGCAGGGGCGCGCGTATTTCTTCTCCCCGCCGGGGAGAAGGTGGCCC
>JAEXMK010000202.1 GCA_023444445.1 Pseudomonadota bacterium
AGCGGGTTCAGCATCCGATCTACCCCCTTGTGGGGGAGATGCCCGGCAGGGCAGAGGGGGGTACCCCAAGCATAGGGGTATATTTCAGTGTGCTGCCGTCACCGCCAGCACGTCATCATCAGCTTCCGCTGCCAACCATTGTGGCCAAAACGGTAATCGCAGCCTTCAGGCGCTGGCGCACGACGGAGCGGCCAAGCAGCGCCATGCTATCAAACAGCGGCAGCGAGCGCGACGATCCGGACATGGCGACGAACAGCGGCGGCGTGACGACGCGCAGCTTCTTGCCAGTGCGTTCGGCCACGTCGCGCAGCTCCGCCTCGATGGCTTCCACGTTCCAGTCAGGCATCTTTTCGAGGTCTGCTGCAACGGTGGTGAGGATTTCGTGGATTTCCTCCGGCTTGCTCTTCAGCCCGGCAAAGGAAGCGGGCGTAAGGCCAGCATCGCTTGCGAGCAGGAAGCCGGCAAGGTTCGGCAGCTCGCCGAGCTTGGAAACGCGGCTCTGCGCAAGCTTCAGGCCCTCGGTCAGGCGGGAATTCTCCATCGCCCATTCCAGTGTGCGGGCAATGAACTCTTCCGGCGAAAGCTTTTCGCGCAGCCAGCGGCCGTTAAGCCAGTCCAGCTTCTGGATGTCGAAAATGGCGCCGGCCTTGGAGAGCGCTTCCGGGTCGAACTTTGCAGCCAGCTCATCCATGGTCAGAAGCTCTTCGCCTTCTGCGATCTGGACGAAGAACAGACCGAGGAAGTTCATCAGCGCTTCCGGCAGGTAACCGAGCGCGGAATAATAGGAGATCGAGGTGGGGTTCTTGCGCTTGGAAAGCTTGGACTTGTCGGCGTTGCGCATCAGCGAAAGATGCATGAACACCGGCTCCTGCCAGCCGAAATAACGGTAAAGCAGGATGTGCTTGGGCACCGAAGCCAGCCACTCTTCGCCGCGCGCCACATGGGTGATCTTCATCAGATGGTCGTCGATGACGTTGGCCATGTGATAGGTCGGCATGCCGTCGGCCTTGATCAGCACCTGCATGTCGACGGAATCCCAAGGGATCGATACGTCGCCATAAACGCCGTCGTGGAAATCGCACGAGCCTTCGGTCGGGATTTTCATGCGCACGACGTTGGCTTCACCGGCGGCAACGCGGGCGGTGACTTCTTCAGCCTTCAGGTTGAGGCAGTGGCCATCATATTTCGGCGGCTTGCCGGCGGCGCGCTGGGCCTCGCGCATCTGCTCCAGCCGCTCGGGCGTGCAGAAACAGCGGAAGGCATGGCCTTTTTCCAGAAGCTCTTCGGCATAGGGCCAGTACATGGCCTTGCGTTCGGACTGGCGGTAAGGACCGTAAGGGCCGCCGACATCGGGGCCTTCCGCCCAGGTGAGGCCGGTCCAGCGCAGCGCCTCCAGCACCTTCTGCTCATATTCAAGGGTCGAGCGGGTGGCGTCGGTATCCTCGATGCGAAGGATGAACTCGCCGCCGTGTTTCTTGGCAAAGAGATAGTTGAACAGGGCGATATAAGCGGTGCCGACATGCGGCTCGCCGGTGGGGGAAGGTGCAATGCGGACGCGAACGCCGGAAGTGGTCATGAAATTCACTCGTCGTGACGTGGCAGTGACATCGGAGCGTTTTACCCAGACATCACGGAGTTTTCGTTTGGATGCGGCAGGACATCATGTCGAAAGGCGAAAAGAAAGCGCCTTTTTCATATTCCCGTTAGGCTTCGGCTTAGGCCATATTCTGCCGCAGGCGTCAAGGAAATATGGAATCGGAACGGTTGTCGGACAGTCCCACCCGGCCCTAACTGACCGGCCAGACATAGAGCAGCATCGGGATGCTGACGATGACGATCATGATCGACAATGGCAGGCCAAGGCGGGGGTAGTCGCTGAAACGATAACCGCCCGGGCCCATCACCAGCGTGTTGCACTGGTGGCCGATGGGGGTGAGGAAATCGCACCCCGCGCCGATTGCTACGGCCATCAAGAACGCCTCGGGCCTGAAGCCGAGCGTGGTGGCGAAACCGGCGGCGATGGGTGCCATGACCAGCACGGTGGCGGCATTGTTGAGGAAGGGCGTCACGGCCATGGCGGTGAGCAGGATCATGCCGAGTGCCGCAAAAGGCGGCAAACCCTGCGCCGCATGCCCGAGCCAGCCAGCGATCAATTCGCTGGCGCCACTGGTGCGCAGACTGTCGCTGACAGGAATGAGGGCGGCGAGCATCACGAGGATCGGCCCATCGACGGATTTATAGACCTCGGTCAGTGGAATGGCGCCGACCACGATCATCATGAAGGCGGCCGCGAAAAAAGCGACGGAGACCGGGACCAGACCGCTGCCAGCCGCCAGCATGGCGGCGGCAAGCACGATGACCGGCAGAAATGCCCGGCGCTGAACGCCCAGCAGGATTTCCCGCTGCGCCAGCGGCAGCAGCGAAAATTCCTGCAAGACCTGCGGCAGGTTCTTGCGGCTGCCCTGTAAAAGGATGACGTCACCCGCCTGCAGGGTCAGCTCGGAGAGACGCTGGCTGACGCGCTGGCCGCGCCGGCTGACCGCAATGAGGTTGACACCGCGTGTATAGGAAAGAGCGAGTTCACGCGCCGAAATGCCGTTCAGAACGGATTCGTTGCTGATAACGGCTTCCATGGAAATGAGATCGGCGGTTTTCTGGCCGTTCTCCATCAGCGGCTTGCCGGAAAGCAGCAACTTTGCCTGGGAGACGATGCGGTCGAGCCCTTCCGGGCTGCCTTCGAGCAGGACCGTGTCTCCGGCCTTCAGCGTCACGTCGGGAAAGGGGGAAATGCGCCGCGGTCCGCGCAAGATGGTGCTGGCGATGACATCGCCGTCGGCCTGCTTGAGAAGCTCGCGCAGCGGCCTTTGCGAAAAGGTGCTGTCTGCGGGCAGCGTCGCTTCGGCGGTATAGGCGGACTGGTCGAGAATATCCTCGACTGAGGCCGTTTCCCGGTTGCGCACCGGCAGCAACCGGTAGCCGAAGGTCAGAAAGATGATGCCGATGACGGTGAGGCCGGCCCCGACAGGCGTAAAATCGAACATGGAGAAGCTTTGGCCGGTCATCTCCTCACGCAGCCGCGAAACGACGATGTTCGGCGACGTCCCGATCTGCGTCATCAACCCGCCCAGGAGCGCCGCAAAGGCCATGGGCATCAGATAATAGGAGACGGGGCTGCCAGACTTGCGGGCAAACTGAAATGCGACCGGCATCATGATGGCGAGAGCGCCGATATTCTTGATGAAGGCCGACATGACGGCAACGACGATCATCAGAAAGGCAAGCTGTAGTCCCTTGGAGTGCATTTCCGGGAAGTATTTCTTGATCGTCATATCGACGATGCCCGACCGCGCCACTGCCGAACTGACGACCAGCGCGCTACCGACGATGATGACGATATCATCGGAAAAACCCGAAAAGGCTTTGTCGAACGGGACGACGCCCAGCGCAATCGCCACCAGCAGCGCGCTGCACGCGACCACATCATAACGAAACCTGTCCCAGATGAAGGCCACCATCATGCCAGCGATGACGGCGAAGGCGAGAATCTGGTCTGTCGTCATTCTTACTGATGCTTTCGAAGGAGAGGCGGCGGGAATTCGCACCTATCGATGAGGATATCGAAGAACGCAAGCCAGGGCGAGGCGGTTCCTTGGCCCGAACTGAGGATTCGCGCCCCTCCCGGGACGCCGGG
>JAEXMK010000222.1 GCA_023444445.1 Pseudomonadota bacterium
TCCGGCGTAATGGTTTCGCGGTCGATTTCGCTGGTTTCGGCGATAATGTCGGCAACCTTGTCGAATGTAGCTGTCACGCCCATAATCCTTATTGTCGTTCGTATGAATTATTGTTTCTGACGCACCACATAGGCAAGTCGCACAAAAAAGCCAATGGTTTCGTGACGGAACTTTGAAATTTGCCCCAAAACTGTTGCCTAAACAGCAACCGAATGGCGACCCCGTCCATTGCCGAGATAGGTATCGAAGATTGCCGCAATGTTACGCACGAACGGCTTTCCAGCCTCGGTTACGGCAAAAATATCGGCGTCCAGGCGCACAACGCCGTCCCTGTCACCTGCGGCAAACCGCTGCGCCTGATCCATGACGGCGTGGCTCACCTTGCCGAACCGGTGCTGCAAGTCGGAAAGATCGATAGAAAAATCGCACATCAGTCTTTCGATGACATGCGAGCGCAGATGATCGTCCGGCGACAATTTAATCCCCTTGACGGCGGCAAGCCCGCCCTCACCTGCCATGCGCTGATATTCGCCCGTCGCCACCATGTTCTGCACATAGCCCTGCGGCAACCTGCCAATCGAGGATGCACCGAGCCCAATCAACGCGTCGGCCGTATCGGTCGTATAACCCTGGAAATTCCGTCGCAAAGCGCCGGCTTCCGCCGCCTGGCACAGGGTATCGGACGGCTTGGCGAAATGATCGAGGCCGATCTGCCTGTAACCGGCCCGCTGGAGCATGTCGCCCGCCAGGGTCATCTGGCGGTAGCGCTCGGCAATATCCGGCAGCGCCTGCTCGGAGATCAGCGACTGGTGTTTTTTCATCCACGGAACATGCGCATAACCGAAAAGCGCGATGCGATCAGGATCGAGCGACACGATCTGGTTCACCGTCTTTTCCAACGTCGCGCAGGTCTGAAATGGCAACCCATAAAGAATGTCGCAATTGACCGAGTGAACACCCCTCGCCCGCACCGCATCCACGACCGATTTCGTCTGTTCGAAAGACTGGATGCGGTTGATGGTTTTTTGCACTTTGTCATCGAAGTCCTGCACGCCGAGGCTTGCCCGCGACATGCCGATGGCCGCAAGCGCATCATAGCGGCTGCCGTCCAGATCATTGGGGTCCATCTCGACGCTGATTTCAGGCGCCAGCCCGAAGGTGAAATGACGCCGCAGACAGTCCATCAGGCTCACCATGTCCTCCGGTTTCAGCATGGTGGGCGAACCGCCGCCGAAATGCACCGCACTCACGACAGCATCAGGCGAAACAAGCGCACCAACCGCAGCAATCTCCTGCTTAAGTGCCTCAAGATAAACGGCAATCGGCTCGTATTTCAGCGTGTGCTTGGTATGACAGGCGCAGAACCAGCACAGCCGGTCGCAATAGGGAATATGCAGGTAAAGCGAAAGGCGATTCCTGTGACCGAGTGCGCCGAGCCAGCCGCGGTAGGTGCCGTTATCGATTCCCCCGTGGAAATGCGGCGCGGTCGGATAGCTCGTGTAACGCGGCACTGCACCCGAATATTTGTGAAGAAGTTCGGTATTCATCGCCCGATTTGCCTTTTATCAAGAAAATGTCGATTTCCTCTCTTTCAGTAACGGCTGCGACAGTTTGCAACTTTGACTTCAATCAAATTGCGCCATAAGTTCTTGCTAAAGTAGACGCGGGGGCGACGGCTACACGGCGCAAGCCTTCACAGAGACCGAAACTTATACCCACGGTCGTAATCGTCCTGAAAAAGCCAGCATTGGAAAAGGCTTATGGACACGCTGCAGAAGACCATCCACAATTCGGAATATCCCGTTGTATGCCGCTCCTGCGAGGCGCGTCACGGCGGTCTTTGCAGCACGCTGACACCGCAGCAGCTCTGCGACCTCAACCGCCATTCCAGCCGTAAAAAACTGGAGGCAGGCAATGAGCTTCTCGGTCAGGGCGAACTCGTCACCTCCTACGGCAATATCCTCAACGGCGTGGTGAAGCTGTCGAAAATGATGTCGGATGGCCGCCAGCAGATCGTTGGCCTGCAATTCGCCCCCGATTTTCTCGGCCGCCCGTTCATGGCGGAAAGCAAGATGACCGCGGAAGCCGCAACCGATGTGGAGATTTGTCTCTTCCCGCGACGCATCGTAGACCGCATGGTCTCCGAAGTGCCTGACATGGAACGCAAGCTTCACGACCAGTCGCTGAAAGAGCTGGACGAGGCGCGCGACTGGATGCTGACGCTGGGGCGCAAATCGGCGCTCGAAAAAGTTGCCAGCTTTCTTTATATGATCGCCACCCATATCGATCCGGAAAAAGATGACAAATCGGCTTTCGACCTGCCGCTGTCACGCGCCGATATCGCCGATTTTCTTGGGCTCACCATCGAGACAGTTAGCCGGCAAATGACCAAGCTGCGCAAGGAAGGCATTATCCGCATCGAGAACAACCGCCACATTACCGTGCCTGATCTCGATGCGCTGAGCGAAGCCGCCGGCAACGACTGACGCAATTTGCCCTGTCACCGCCCCAGAAGCGTGGGGGTTCCAAAATTGATATGTGGCGCCCGCGCCTGAGCGGGTGCGAGCGCAAAACCGGCAAGAACCAGCAAAGCGGCGATGCATTTCATGATATTTCACCCTGTGCCCCGCGTTTTTAAGCGGCCGGTTTGTTATGCCCGCATCATAGCCGGCAAACCGCCTCCATCCGCTTAACATCTTGGGTAAGCGGAAGGTTCAGAGGCAGGGTAAAGAAGGGGTTATGATTGCCGGGCACCCTCAAATAGGGAAACCGTCGAAGCAATCATGCCCTAAACGTTGTAAGCAACAGTACCGCAAGGGAGAGAGGGCTGGGCATTCCGAACAGCACAAAAGAGAAAACGCAGCCGACTCCGTAAGCCAGCCACCAGAAACGATATCTCGTTGCAGCACCCAACAAGCAAACTAAAACACTGAGAATGAAGAACGATGTACCGAGGAACAATGACGGTCGCACATCGAGTAGACGTAGGATGAGAGGCAAAGCGCTCAAAAAAACTATTAAGAGTAAAAGCACCTTCGGATTGCGCATTTAGATAAAAACCGATTTTCGCTATCTCAGCATCAAAGCAAATTACGTAAGGGCAATCATAAAAATTAAATTGAGAGCTATTGCGAAGCAGCAGGCGTCGCAACCGGTTTCTGGTTTTCGGCCAGCGCCCGCAATTCGGCAACGCGGCGATTATATTCCGCTTCGGAAATCTGTCCGTTTTTCCGGGCAGCGCCGAGACGCGAAAGGTTTGCTTCCATGGTCGAAGCCTCATCCTCACCCATCTGGGTGCCGGCCGCCGTCAGCGGCTGCGAGAAGGTCGGATAGGTGCCGGTGTCGCGCTTCTGGCTCACCGCAGTGTCGCTGACCGGGCGCGGACCGACGATTTCGGTCGTCGGGCGGCGCATATGGGCGGGGGCGACGATCGGCTCCGGGGCCTTGCAGGCGGCAAGTGCCGTGGCGAGCATCGCGCCGGAGAGCGAAAGCACAGCGATTCTTGCCGCATTTTCCGCATATGTTCCCCATGTGCCCATGTGCTTGCCCATCGTCATGTTCCGCCTGTAAGGATATCTGCCGATATCGAATTCGACTGCGGTTCGGCCCCTGGCGACCTCCCCTTGCTGGTGGAACTTGTATTCGTTTTCATGCAGAATGTGCAAACACAAATTTGGTGGAGGATCATGCATGGCAGGTGTTGACGGCGGGGCGGGGAAAAAGGGTCGCAAAACGCCCGGCTTCGATGCCAGTTCCGCCGAGGCTTACCTGATCCGCGACCCTGAAACCTTCGCAATCAACATCGCCCGCGCGCTCGAGAATCTCGGCAAGGCCGCCTCCGAATGGCTGGCACCACGCGAACGTGGCGAAATCCCGCAGGCAAGCGCCGATCCGTTGGCCGATCTCGTCAAGACGCTTTCCGATGTCGCCGAATACTGGATGGCCGAACCGAAGCGGTCTCTGGAAGCGCAAACCCATCTGCTTTCGAGCTATTACGATCTGTGGTCAAAATCGGTGGCGCAATTTTCCGGTGAGGCCGATTCGTCCTCGGAGAGGCCGGCCGAAAGCGGTCCTGCGCAGCGCAAAAGCAAACGTTTTGCCGATGCCGACTGGCAGGCCAATCCATTCTTCGATTTTCTGCTCAAAGCCTACCAGACGACAGTTGGTTTCGCCGACCGCATGGTGACGGAAGCCGATGGACTGGATGAGCATACCCGCACCAAAGCGCTATTTTACATGCGGCAGGTGACGGAGGCGCTTTCGCCGGCCAATTTCGTCTTCACCAACCCGCAAGTCTTCCGCGAGACGGTGGCCTCCAGCGGCGCCAATCTTGTCAAGGGCATGGCGCAGCTGGCCGAGGATGTCGCGGCTGGCAATGGCCATTTGAAACTGCGCCAGACCGATTACAGCAAATTCGTCATCGGCCAGAATATTGCCGTCACGCCGGGCAAGGTTGTGGCGAGAAGCCCGCTCTGCGAAATCATCCATTATGCGCCAACGACGGAAAAGGTCTTCAAACGGCCCCTGCTGATCGTGCCGCCATGGATCAACAAATTCTACATTCTCGATCTCAATCCGCAAAAATCCTTCGTCGGCTGGTGCCTGGAACAGGGCCACAGCGTGTTCATGGTCTCCTGGATCAACCCGGATGGCCGTTTGGCAGAAAAGGGCTGGGACGATTACATCCGCGAGGGCATCGACTTTGCGCTAGATACCATTGAAGAACGGACCGGCGAGAAGGACATCAACGCCATCGGCTATTGCGTCGGCGGCTCGCTTTTATCCTCGGCACTGGCGCTGTATGCGCAAGAAGGCAATGAGCGCATCCGCAGCGCCACGCTGCTGGCCGCCCAGACAGATTTCATCCACGCCGGCGACCTCAAGGTCTTCATCGATGAAGGCCAGCTGGCGGCTCTGGACAAGCATATGCAGGCGGTCGGTTATCTCGATGGCTCGATCATGGCGACCGTCTTCAACATGCTGCGCGCTTCCGATCTCATCTGGCCCTACATGGTCGATAATTACCTGCGCGGCACCGAACCCCTGCCCTTTGATCTGCTCTACTGGAATTCCGATTCGACCCGGGTGACCGCCGCCAGCCATTCGTTCTATCTGCGCAATTGTTATCTCGAGAACAATCTCGCTCGCGGGCTGCTGCGCGTTGGCGGCAAACGCATCAATCTCGGCGACATCAAAATCCCCGTCTATGATCTCGCCACCCGCGACGACCATATCGCGCCGGCGAAATCGGTCTTCGCGGGGGCTTCGCTGTTCGGTGGGCCGGTGGAATTCGTGCTTGGCGCTTCCGGCCACATTGCCGGCGTCGTCAATCCGCCGCAGCTTGAGAAATACCAATATTGGACGGGGCCGTCACCGTCAGGAGACTTCGATGCCTGGCAGGCGGCCGCCATACCCCATATGGGTTCGTGGTGGGTGCACTGGCAGAACTGGATCGCGAGCCAGAATGCCGAAAAGGTGAAGGCGCGTAAGCCGGATGATGGCAAGCGCCCGGTGCTCGGCGATGCGCCGGGAACCTATGTCCTGTCCTGACCAACTCTTTCACCAAACATCTTTCAGGCCATATGCTCTTCACACCCCCGCTTACCCCCGCCACGCTCATCTCCCGCTACAAGCGCTTCCTCTTCGATGCCATTCTGGAAGACGGCACGGCGATCACCGGCTCCTGCCCCAATACCGGCTCGATGCGCGGGCTAACGACGCCGGGTTCCCGCATCTGGCTCTCGGAACATGACAGCCCGACCCGCAAATACCGGCACATGTTTGAAATGATCGAGGCCGATGGCACCGTGGTCGGCATCAACACCGGCATGCCGAACCGGCTGGCGGAAGAGGCGATCCTGACCGGCCGGATACCGGAACTTGGGGGTTATTCGACGATCCGGCGGGAACAGAAATACGGCCGCAACTCTCGCATCGATTTCCTGCTTTCGGAACCCGGCAGGCCGGACGCCTACGTGGAAGTCAAGAACGTGCATTTCATGCGCGAGAAGGGTCTTGCCGAATTTCCCGATACTGCCACCAAACGCGGTGCCAAACATCTGGAGGAATTGGGTGACGCAGCGGAAGCCGGTTACCGCTCCGTGATGCTCTATCTCATTCAGCGGGGCGATTGCGATCGGATGCGTATCTGTGATGATCTCGATCCGATCTATGCATTGGCCTTTCAGCGGGCAATGGCGCGCGGGGTGGAGGCCTATGCGGTGAAATGTGGGGTCTCACCGACACAAATTTCGGTCAGCGGAACGGTTAAGATGGACGAATGGCGTCCGGCTGTTTTATGAACAGGGACGTGAAGAGACAGAAAGCACTATGATGGTCACCTATATCGACGCAGCCTCCGCCCCCCTCAAGAATACGGGCGTTATCCGCCTTTATACACCTGAGGATTTCGACGGCATGCGCAAGGCTTGTCAGCTCACAGCGCGTTGCCTCGATGAACTGGCGGCCATCGTCAAGCCGGGTGTCACGACGGACGCCATCGACCGCTTCGTCTTTGAATTCGGCGCCGACCACGGTGCGCTGCCGGCGACGCTGAATTACCGCGGTTATACCAAATCCGTCTGCACCTCGATCAACCATGTGGTCTGCCACGGTATTCCGGACGAAAAGCCGCTGCGCGACGGCGATATCGTCAATATCGACGTCACCTATGTGCTGGACGGTTGGCACGGCGATTCGAGCCGCATGTACCCGGTCGGCCAGATCAAGCGGGCGGCCGAACGTCTGATGGAAGTAACCTATGAATGCCTGATGCGCGGTATTGCGGCGGTGAAGCCCGGTGCGCGCACCGGAGCAATCGGCGCAGCGATCCAGGCCTATGCGGAAGCCGAGCGCTGCTCTGTCGTGCGTGATTTCTGTGGCCATGGCGTCGGACGCCTGTTCCACGATACGCCGAACATCCTGCATTACGGCCAGCCGAATGAAGGCCCGGAAATTCGCGAAGGCATGATTTTCACCATCGAGCCGATGATCAATCTCGGCAAGCCGCATGTGAAGGTGCTTTCCGATGGCTGGACCGCGGTGACGCGTGATCGTTCTCTCTCCGCACAATATGAGCATGCCGTTGGCGTCACCGCCACCGGCTGCGAAATCTTCACGCTGTCACCGGGCGGCTTTGATCGCCCGGGCCTGCCGCCACTCGCATAAGGCCAGACCATCAATGGCAAAACGCCCCGCCCCGCCGTGCGCCGATCTTTCCACGACGTCAGGCTTTGAGGCAGGCGAAGGCGATCTGTTCGACGCGGCGGACGAGCGCGGCTTTTTCGCAGAACCGCGAAGCGCGCCGAAGAAGACCGAGCGCACCGCAACCGTTACGGAACAGGAAAATGATGCCGCTCACTATCACGGTCACCGCGACCGGTTGCGGGCGCGCTACCGCGATGGCGGGGATGCCGCGCTGGCCGATTACGAATTGCTGGAGCTTCTATTGTTCCGGCTGATCCCACGGCGCGATACTAAACCCATCGCCAAGGCCCTCCTTGCCCGCTTCGGAACGCTTGGCGGGGTTCTCGGCGCCCCTGTGGCACTGCTGCAGGAGGTGAAGGGCGTCGGTGAGGCCGTCGCGCTCGACCTGAAGCTCGTCGCTTCCGTTTCCCAACGCATGCTGAAAAGCGAAATCCGCAACAAGCAGGTTCTCGGCTCCTGGTCGTCGGTCATCGACTACTGCCATGCCGCCATGGCCCATGAGACTCGTGAACAGTTTCGCATTCTCTTCCTCGACAAGCGCAATGTCCTGATCGCCGATGAGGTACAGGGTCAGGGAACCGTGGATCATACCCCTGTCTACCCGCGCGAAATTGTCCGGCGCGCCCTTGAATTATCCTCTACGGCTTTGATTTTAATCCACAATCACCCAAGTGGAGACCCCACGCCTTCGCGGGCCGATATCGAGATGACCAAAACCATCATCGATACGGCAAGGCCGCTCGGCATTACCGTCCACGATCACATCATCATCGGCAAGGACGGCCACGCCAGCTTCAAAGGGCTTCGGCTTATCTGAAAATCAGCTGGTGGTGACGCGAAGTTTTTAACGCGCCTGCAACCCATAAGGGCGGCATCAATAAAAAATTAACGCCTATAAATTAGCATTTCCGAAAATAATAAAACAAGGCGTCGAACCTTGATGCCTTGAGGAACGGGGGTGCTTTATGCGTAATGCAGTGCGTTTCCTTCGCGATCGGTCCGGCTCGAACGCTGTCGAGTTCGCCATTGTCGCGCCGATCTTCTTTCTCGTCCTTCTCACCATGATCGCCTACGGCATCTATCTGATGGCGGCCTATTCGGTTCAACAGATTGCCGCCGACGCAGCGAGAACAGCCGTTGCCGGCCTCAACACCACCGAACGCCAGCAGCTTGCCCGCGATTTCGTCACCAAAAGTGACCTCAGCTACGCCTTCATGGACAAGACGCGTTTCACCGTCAATGTCGCCACCGACCCCGCCAATGCCAACCAGTTCACGGTGAAGGTGGAATACGACGCCAGCAACCTGCCGATCTGGAGCCTCTACAGCTACACCATGCCCGAGCCGGTCATTCGGCGTTTTTCCACCATCCGGATCGGAGGAGCATGACATGCGGACCATTCCTTCCCTGCTTCCCCGCATTCTCAAGGATAAGACGGGCAACATCGCAATCTCTGCGGGCCTCACCGCACCGCTTTTCATCGGCATATTGGCGCTGGGCGTCGACTACGGTTACCTGACATTGCAGAAACGGCAATTGCAGCAGACCGCAGATCTCGCGGCCATCTCTGCGGCCGCCAATGCCACCGATGCCGAAAAGGCGGTCCAGCAATATTTCGCCCTCAATGGCATGGATCTCGGGGTCAAGACCGACAAGGGCCTGTTGACCGCCAAGGGGCTGGAACCCTTCGATCCCCAGAATGAATTCGCCAGCAGCAAGGGTTACGCCGAAGTCATCAAGGGGCACTACGAGCCGGATGCGACCGTGCCCGTCGGCCAGCGTTTCGTTGACAACGCCCTGCCCACCAATGCGATAAAGGTGAACATCGTCGAGCAGGGGCAGATATTCTTCGCCTCCGCCTTCACCAAGCCGCCCAAGGTCTCGGCGGTCGGAACGGCGTCGTCCCAGAAGATCGCGGCATTTTCGGTCGGATCACGGCTTGCCAGTCTGGACGAGGGAATTCTAAACAGCCTGCTCGGCGGCCTGCTCGGCACGACCGTATCGCTGAAACTCATGGACTATCAGGCCCTTGTCGCCGCCGACGTCAATGCGCTCAAAATCGTGGATGCGCTTGCCATCGATCTCAACCTCACCGCCGGCACCTACAAGGATGTTCTGCAGACGGAGATCAGCTACGGCAAATTTCTCGAGGTGTTGACGAAAACCACAGGCCTGCAGCCGGTGGTCGTCAACGTTTTGAACACGCTTCAAAAAACCGTCAACAAGAGCAACGTCAAGATCAAGCTTGAGGAAATCCTCAACCTCGGCCCCTTCTCAGACAAGCTGATCGGTACGGGTGAAAACCTCAAGGTGACAGCCGGCGTATTCGATCTCATCAATGCTGCGGCCGTTGCAGGCAATGGCGGCAACCAGCTAGGGATCAATATCAACGCCAACCTTCTCGGTCTCGCCTCGGTCAAGGCAACGCTCGCCATCGGTGAACCGCCTGTCGAAACGCCGTCTCTCGCCGTTGGCAGCCCGGGCACTATCGTCCGCACCGCACAGACCCGGCTTGCGGTCAGCGTCGTGGTGGACGGGCTTCAGGCCATCGCAGGTCTGAAGGTCAATATTCCGCTCTATGTTGAAGTCGCCCATGCCGAAGCGCGGCTTGCCGATATCAGATGCACCGGCGGCGGACAGGGTACGGTGGATGTGGAAGTCGTTCCCGGCGTTGCGGAAATCGCGCTCGGCAATGTCGATACCTCGGCCTTCGCCAATTTCGGCAAGGACCCGCGTGTCACCAAGGCGGCGATCGTGGATTCAGCGCTGCTTGCCATCAATGGCAGCGCCCTCATCAACGCCACCAATATGACGAAGACCAAGCTGACCTTCACGCAGTCGGATATCACACAGGCCAAGATCAAGAGCGTTTCGACCAAGGACACCGTTACCACTCTTGTCAGTTCGCTGCTGAAGAACCTCAATCTCGATATCCGGCTTCTCTTCATCAACCTTGATCTGGGTGGCCTCGCAGGCATCCAGACAGCGCTTGCCAATACCCTTGCGGCGGTCACGGCTCCCGTCGATCAGCTGCTCTATAACGTGCTCCTGGTTCTCGGCGTCAAGATCGGCGAAGCCGATGTGCGCGTCACGGATGTCCGCTGTCAGCAGCCCGCGCTGGTGCAATAATCAGCACCTCGCACGAAAAAGCCGCCGGAAGGTCTCCCGGCGGCTTTTTTGCTTTATGCGCTCATTGCCTGGATCAGGCGTTGGCGATTGCCAGACGCTTCTCGTCACGGCCGCTCTTCATGCGTTCGGACAGCAGGAACGCCAGTTCCAGCGCCTGATCAGCATTGAGGCGCGGATCGCAATGGGTGTGGTAACGGTCGGACAGCGAATCCGCCGTCACGGCGCGCGCGCCACCCGTGCATTCCGTCACATCCTTGCCGGTCATCTCGATGTGGATGCCGCCCGGATGCGTGCCTTCGGCGCGATGGATCTGGAAGAAGCTTTCGACTTCCGACAGAATGCGCTCGAACGGACGCGTCTTGTAGTGGTTGAGCGTGATCGTGTTGCCATGCATCGGATCACAGGACCAGACGACCTTGCGGCCTTCCTTCTCGACTGCACGAATGAGTTTTGGCAGGCTGTCTGCCACCTTGTCATGGCCGAAACGGCAGATCAGCGTCAGACGGCCGGCCTCGTTGGCCGGGTTCAGCGCATCGATCAGCCCAATCAGATTGTCGGGCGTCAGAGACGGGCCACACTTCAGGCCGATCGGGTTCTTGATGCCGCGGAAGTATTCCACATGCGCATGGTCGAGCTGGCGCGTACGGTCGCCGATCCACAACATGTGTCCCGATGTCGCGTACCAGTCGCCGGAGGTTGAATCGACGCGGGTCAGCGCCTCTTCGTAACCAAGCAGCAGCGCCTCATGGCTGGTGAAGAAATCGGTCTCGCGCAGGCTCGGATTGCTGTCCGCGCTGATGCCGATCGCCTTCATGAAGTCCATGGTTTCGGAAATGCGGTCAGCCAGCTTGCGGTAACGATCCGCCTGCGGGCTGTCCTTGATGAAGCCGAGCATCCACTGGTGCACGTTTTCCAAGTTGGCATAACCACCCATCGCGAAAGCGCGCAGCAGGTTCAGCGTCGCCGCCGACTGGCGATAGGCGTCGAGCTGGCGCTCCGGGCTCGGAATGCGCGAGGCTTCGTTGAATTCTATGCCGTTAATGATGTCACCGCGGTAGGACGGCAGCGTCACGCCATCCTGCACTTCCACGTTGGAAGAGCGCGGCTTGGCGAACTGGCCGGCAATGCGTCCCACCTTCACAACGGGCAGCTGCGCGCCATAGGTCAGCACGACGGCCATCTGCAGGAAGGCACGGAAGAAGTCGCGGATGTTGTCTGCACCATGCTCGAGGAAGCTTTCGGCGCAATCGCCGCCCTGCAGCAGGAAGGCGTTGCCTTCCGCCACATTGGCAAGCTGTTTCTTCAAGCGGCGGGCTTCACCGGCAAAAACCAGCGGCGGATAGGTCGCAAGCGTGGCTTCCGTAGCAGCAAGTGCTGCCGCGTCAGGATATTCGGGAACCTGCTGGATCGGTTTCTGCCGCCAGCTGCCGGGGGTCCAATTCTGTGCCATGTTCTTACCCTTTTTTTCGCCCGCGCACTTTTGCGCGACCGCCTCGAAAAATTGAGCGGCTTATAGCTCCAAGCACAGGCTTTGCATAGCCGATGTCAGGGCTAACAGGCCCATTCCGCCCGTTTTGGGCGCTCAACACGCATAAAAGTCAATTCAAACGATTTAAGAAACCCACCACCACCCAAAAACCATCGATTTTCAGGCGGCGGCAGGCAAATGTCATACCGCGTCTGCGATAGCGTTACACGCGCTCGCCATTCACAACGCGGTAGCTCGGGGAATACATCGTCACCAGTTCCTCGGCCGCCGTCGGATGAACCGCCATGGTGCGGTCGAAGTCATCCTTGGTGCAGCCGGCTTTCAACGTGATGCCGAGAAGCTGGGCCATCTCGCCCGCCTCGTGGCCGAGAATATGGACGCCGACAACCTTGCGGTCGCTGGCATTGACGATCAGCTTCATGATCGTCTTCTCCTGACGGCCAGAAAGCGTCGCCTTCATCGGGCGGAACTGCGCGCGATAGACTTCCAGCTCCGGATATTTCCTGCCCGCTTCCTCTTCCGAAAGACCAACCGTGCCGATTTCCGGCTGCGAGAACACTGCCGTCGCGATCAGCTCGTGATCCGGCTTGGTGGGGTTGTTCTTGTATTCGGTCTCGATGAAGCACATGGCCTCGTGGATCGCCACCGGCGTCAGCTGTACCCGGTCGGTGACGTCGCCCAGCGCGAAGATGCTCGGCACGTTGGTCCGCGAATAATCGTCAACGATGATCGCGCCCCGGGAATCCACCTTCACACCGGCATTTTCCAGCCCCAGCCCCTTAGTATTGGGATCGCGGCCAAGCGCCAGCATCACCAGACCGACGTGCAGCGAGCTACCCTGCTTGGTGCGCGCCACGAAACCGCCAGCAACATCCTTGCTGACCTCCTCGATCACATCGTCGAGAATGATGCGGATGCCCTTGGCCTCCATCGCTTCATGCAGGCCCTTGCGCATGTCGTGATCGAAGCGCGACAGGATTTCCTTGCCGCGATAGATCAGCGTCGTTTCCACACCAAGCCCATGGAAGATATTGGCGAATTCCACGGCGATATAACCACCGCCGGCAATCAGGATCGATTTCGGCAGTTCTTCCAGATCGAAAGCCTCGTTGGAGGAGATCGTCAGTTCATGGCCGGGCAGCGCCCTGTGCTCATTCGGTGTGCCGCCGACGGCAATGACGATACGCTCGGCCGTGAAGGTCTCGCCGGTCTTCGTGAGCTTCACGGTATGGGCATCGACCAGCTCGGCGCGGCTGTCGAAAATATCCGCCTTGGCGTTCTCCAGCCCCTTGCGGTAGAGCCCTTCGAGACGGGTGATTTCCTTGTCCTTCGCCGCGATCAGCTTCTTCCAGTCGAAACGGCGCTCGCCGACGCTCCAGCCGAAACCCTCGGCATCCTCGAAATGCTCGGGGAATTGCGAGGCATAAACGAACAGCTTCTTGGGCACACAACCGCGAATGACGCAGGTGCCGCCATAACGGTATTCTTCAGCAATGCCCACGCGCTTGCCGAGCGAGGCAGCCAAGCGGCCGCTGCGCACACCGCCGGAACCGCCACCGATGACGAAGAGATCGTAGTCATAAGCTGTCATAGTCAAAACCCCTGCTCAAAACCGCCATGACCTCGATATGGGCCAGCGGCCTGTCCACGCCACATATAGGTGCTGCGACGCACAAATGAAAAGCCCGGTCTTGCGGCCGGGCTTTGAATATTTCTGAACCTTTGAAGGTTACCTTACGGCTTGGCTGCAGGCGCGCCACCGGTCGCGTTGTGGTCAGCCGGAAGCGGCTTCAGATCGGCGCCGGCTACCTTCTGGAGTTCCGTCATGCTGGCAGCGTTGAGATCGCGGTTGATCCCCGCAGCCCAGATGTCGGCAGCCTTCATCAGTTCGCGCGTGGCGATCGGGCCGTCCTTCAGGAGCTTCTTGCCAGCTTCGCTGCTGTAGAAGGTGGAAATGGCATTCAGCTCGTCAACGCTGAAGGCGCGTGCATAGGTGAGTGCCGCTTCGCGTTCCAGATCGGCACGGCGCGGTGCAAGCTCGAGCGCCTTGGCGTCAACCGTCGTGGTGATGGCGTCCTGAACGTTCGGCGAAGCCTGAATGAGTTCGCCCTTCAGACGCTCCGCCAGACCGGGCAGAATGTCGTCAAAACGGTCGGTGACGCCAAGAGAGGCGATCGCCTTGCGTGCGGCAGCAATATGCGCTTCGGAAATTTCCTGGGCGCGTGCGGCAGTACCGAACACGATGCCGGAAATGAGGATCGAAGCAGCGGCAGCTTTGCCGAGTCCCGCCAATTTGATCATGAAAATCTCGCTCCTGTTATACTGCCTGCATCACGCGGGCGCCTTCAGGACCCGCGATAATGGCAAGCGATGCCAAATTGATGAAAAGTCCGTGCTCGACAACACCGGGGATAGTGTTCAGCTCGCGTGCCAGTGCTTCTGCATCAGGAATACGGCCAAAAGATGCGTCGAGGATCAGGTGCCCGCCGTCCGTCATGAAGACGCCGTCGCCGGATGAACGCATTGTCAGTGTGCCCGAAAGACCTGATCGCGCCGCCAGCTTTTCGATGGCGATACGCGTCGCCACCTGGCCGAAGGGATTGATTTCGATGGGAAGCGGAAAGGCGCCCAACGTCTCGACGACCTTGCTCTGATCTGCGATCACGATCATGCGACCGGATGCAGCCGCCACGATCTTTTCGCGCAGAAGCGCGCCACCGCCACCCTTGACGAGACGCAGCGCATGATCCACCTCGTCCGCACCGTCAATGGTGAGATCCAGTTCCGGCAATTCATCGAGGGATTTCAGCGGCACGCCAAGCTCGACGCACAGGCGCGCGGTGCGCTCGGACGTGGGCACGCCCTCGACCTTCAGGCCGGCAGCAACCTTCTCGGCCAGAAGACGGACGAATTCCTCGGCCGTCGAACCGGTACCGATACCCAGCCGCATACCGTCCTGCACATGGGACAATGCGGCCTCGGCGGCCTTGATCTTCATCTGGCGGGCATCCATGTGCCTGAAACTCCGGTAGCTTTGTTGTCGCCGTGCTGTTTACACGGGTCGAAAGCCAAACGAAAGCCTTTTTCAAGGCAACGAACAGAACGTTGTGATGCGGTTGCAAAGACAGGTGGCTTTGCCTAGGCTTGGCGCAAATGAAAGCATGAATACCCCAGCACCCGCACTCTCCAAGAGGCCGTTTCCGTGACATCCCGCCCGCTCCCCCCGCTCGCCATTTTTGATCTCGACGGTACGCTGGTCGACACCGCCGCCGATCTCGTCTCGAGCCTCAACTTCACGATCGCGGCGGCCGGCCTTGCACCTGTCACCTATGACGACCTTACCCACCTCGTCGGCCAGGGCGCTAGAGTGATGATCAAGCGCGCCTTTGCATTGCGAGAGGCGGAATTGCCGGAAGCCGAAATCGACCCGCTCTATGATCGCTTCATCGCCCATTACCGCGCTGAAATGCCCGGTGAAAGCCGCCCCTACCCCGGCATCGTCAAGGTACTGGACGCGCTCTCGCAGGCCGGCGCCACCCTTGCCGTTTGCACCAATAAGACCGAGATTCTCGCCGTGCCGCTGCTCGAAAAGCTCGGCCTTACGCCGTATTTCGCGGCCATAACCTGTGGCGACACGTTCGAATTCCGCAAGCCGGATGCGCGCCATATCTTGGGGACCATCGAAAAGGCCGGCGGCGACCCCGAGCGCACTGTCATGGTCGGCGACAGCATCAACGATATCCTCGCCGCGAAAAACGCCAACGTGCCCTCCATCGGCGTCACATTCGGTTACACCGACGTGCCGATGGCCGAGCTCGAGCCGGATGTCGTCATCGATGATTTCGACGCCCTGACACCTGATTTGTTCGCGAAGCTGGTTGAAAGAGGCGCTGCTGCGGCTTGAGTGCTGCGAGCTGGCGAAATCGGGATGGTCGACGAAACGTTCTTTTTCCCGCGCACGGCTGTAAGCATCGTCGCGGTGGGCGACACAGGCGAAGCTCTACTTTTGCGCGCTATATTGGAGAGCCTGGGAGCCTCGGTTCGCCTGCACCTTCCGGGAACACCAGAAGATATTCTGGCGTGCCTGAACCAACCTGACAACCCACCGCCCTATCTCATCATTAGCGGCCATGGTGATCAAAATGGCCTCGTGATCGGAGACATCGATCCCGACGTGACACAACTGCAATTGCGTGAGGGCAGCCTGCCTGTTGAAGCAATTCTGGGAAAAATCAACCTGTCGGGCACTGTGATTTTCAGCACGGCGTGCTGCACGGGCTACGATGCTTTCGGGAATGCCTTTATTGAAGGCGGCGCGAAAGCCTACATTGCTTCGGCCGGTTACCCGGACGGTGCGGCGACGCCACTTTTCGTCCATATGTTGTTTTACGAACTGCTGGTCGGCAAATCATCGCTCGAAGACGCGCTTGGTCGCGCTGCAATGATCGATGACGATGGCGACCTCGCATTTGCACTTTTCAGACAGTAGCCTGAACCGTAATCGCCGGAACAAAAAAGCGCCGTCTCCGGCGCTTTTCTTTTGAATAGACCTAGATCAGATCGAGCTGGCCCTTGCCTTCGTCGTCACCGCGAAAGCCTTCTGCACATAGCTGTCGCGATCATAGACATCGTCGAAGAACTGCACCTTGCCGTCCTTGTCCGGCCAGGCGGTGAAATAGGAAACGTAAACAGGGATTTTCACCGGCACCTGCACGGCGCGGTTCTTGCCGGAGGCGATCTGCTCGTTGACCTTGTCGATGGTGGTGCCAAGAACGGCAGCCGCCATGCGGCGCGGCTCCACCAGACGGATACAGCCATGGCTCAGAGCCCGCATGTCGCGGTTGAAGAAGCTCTTTGCTGGCGTGTCATGCATGTAAATGGCATGCGCGTTCGGGAAGAGGATTTTCAGGTCGCCCAGCGCATTGTCGCTGCTCGGGGGCTGGCGCACGGAAACGGCGTTGGTCGAGCCATACCAGTTGACGCTGGAAGATGACACGGCACGGCCGTTCACCTGTACTTCGTAACCCAGCCGGTCGAGATAGGATGGGTCACGGCGCAGCTTCGGCAGCATCTCGTTGATGATGATCGACTGCGGTACGCCCCAATAGGGATTGAACTCGACAGTCTGAATCTCGTCCTGGAAGAAATAGGTCTGGTTGGCCTTGGAGCCGACCACGACCTTCATGCCGAACTGTTCGACGCCATCATTGTGGTAATAGGCCATGAAGGCGGGCTGGTTGATGAAGACGTAACGCTGGCCGAGATCTGCCGGCAACCAGCGGATCTGCTCCATGGCCACCTGCACCTTGGCGATCTTGGTATCGTTGCTTTCGCCGACCATGGCGCGCACGGTCGCACGGCCGATGACGCCGTCGGCCTTCAAGCCATTTTCGCTCTGGAATGCCTTCACGAGATCAACGAGATCAGGCGTATAATCCGGCGTCTGCTGGTAACCCGAAATGATAGCCGCATGTTCGGCCTTGAAAGCCGGCGACGCGCGATGTTCGATGGCATTGACGACGCTGGCCATATCTGCGCTGCTGTTACCGGGCTTCAGCACCAGATCGGCAGGAACGCGCACGACGTGGGCGGCATCGCCCTCGCCACGCAGGCGGGCAAACTCTGCCTTCAGCGCCTGATACTCGGCGCTGGAGGGCTCGCGGCTGCGCAGATAAGCGGCCACATCGGGGCTCAGGCCAGCAAGCTTCAGCACGGGAGCAAGGTTCACCGTCTTACGCTTGAAATCATGGTAACCGGAAAGCCGGTTCGGATCGACGCGGCCACGGGTCGTATCCTGCACGTAGGCGAGAATTTTTGCTGAAAGCGCCAGCTCGAACTGCATCTGCGCCCGCTGATAGGCATCGGAAACAGGCGCCGAGGCCGTCTCGACCGGCGTGCCGTTCGATGTCCTGCCGGCGACATTGCTGCTGATGCTGGCGGTCACGTCCTTTGCCGGTGCGGAAATGCTGTAATCGGCGGGATCAAGACCGCTATCTCCAACCGTCTCCAGGAAAGCGATGGCGGCGTTGGCACGCTCGGTCAGTTCTCCGCCGGATACCCACAACGTCTTGCCGCCAGCGCCATAGTAAGCCTCGAGTGCCTTGGCAATTTCAGGCGTGGCGCTGAACTTCAGATTGGCAAGGCCTTCGCCGAAATTCGCGGTGTTCACCGCGCGGGCCGTATCCGCCTTGTAGTCATAATAGCGAGGACCGGAAACGCGGGGTAAAGGCTCGGGATCGGAAGCATCAGCACTCTGACCAGCGCGTGATCCAGAGCTGGATGGCGACGTGACGATGCCGGCCGGTGGCAACTCGCCGCGATCACGCGCGATCTTGCCCGGTCCGCCGCGCAGAAGATCCATCAGCGTCACCGCGCCGGCGCTGCCGGGAAGAGCGGTGGAAAGGGAAAGACCGAGAGCCAGCATCAGTGCTGCCGATGATTTTCCAGATGTGACTTGCAATTTGATCCTCGTAGCACCCAGCACCACCGGGAAAACGGCGGGCATTAGTTTCATGCCTGTCTAGCCGATCAACGGCCTGTTGAAAAGAAAACGCCCAAAGCCCAAAATCGTGCCGAAATGAACTTCATAATACAGCCAAAGCCATAAAAACGTAATTTCCAGAATTGGCGAGAATGGTTAAATTTCTATTTATTTCATTTACTTTGCTTTGACCGCGCATCGCCGTCGGATGAGGCACGGCACCGATTTTCGGGCTTTTTCATGACGTAGTAAAAATGACACGGAAGCCCGTTTTTCGCCTTGCCGCCGCGGGCGCACGAAAATCACCGCAACCCAAGGGGAAATATCTTCCCGCACCGCATGACAGCGGCTTTCTTTGCTGCCGCGATGATTCTATATATCGGCCGCGCAAGGCGGGCGAAGGCGCCGTTTTGGCGGAGGAAAACAAGTAAAAAGGCAAGATTGATGACAGCCACACGGACGGAATCCGATACATTTGGCCCTATTGACGTTCAGGCCGATCGCTACTGGGGCGCGCAGGCGCAGCGCTCGCTCGGCAACTTCAAGATCGGCTGGGAAAAGCAGCCGGCATCGGTCGTTCGCGCGCTCGGCATCGTCAAGCAGGCCGCCGCCCGCGCCAATATGGCGCTTGCCGGCCTCGACCCCAAGATCGGTGAAGCCATCATCGCCGCCGCACAGGAAGTCATCGACGGCAAGCTGACCGAGCATTTCCCGCTCGTCGTCTGGCAGACCGGCTCCGGCACCCAGTCCAACATGAACGCCAATGAGGTGATTTCCAACCGCGCCATCGAAATGCTCGGCGGCGAGATGGGCAGCAAGAAGCCGGTTCATCCCAACGACCACGTCAATATGAGCCAGTCCTCGAACGACACCTATCCGACGGCAATGCACATCGCCTGCGTCGAGCAAATCGTTCACCACCTGCTGCCGAGCCTGAGGCACCTGCACAAGGCGCTGGAAGCCAAGGTCAAGCAGTTCGAAAAGATCATCAAGATCGGCCGCACCCACACGCAGGATGCAACGCCGCTGACGCTCGGCCAGGAATTCTCCGGTTACGCCGCGCAGGTCGCCTCCGCAATCGCCAACATCGAAACCACCCTGCCCGCGCTTTCCAAGCTCGCCCAGGGCGGCACGGCCGTCGGCACGGGCCTCAATGCCCCCATCGGTTTTGCGGAAAAGGTCGCCGAGGAAATCTCCAAGATTACTGGCCTTTCCTTCGTCACCGCGCCGAACAAGTTCGAAGCGCTTGCCTCGCATGATTCCATGGTCTTCTCCCATGGCGCGATCAATGCGGCAGCAGCGGCGCTCTTCAAGATCGCCAACGACATCCGCTTCCTCGGTTCCGGCCCGCGTGCCGGTCTCGGCGAACTGTCGCTGCCGGAAAACGAGCCCGGCTCGTCGATCATGCCGGGTAAGGTGAACCCCACCCAGTCGGAAGCACTGACGCAGGTTTGCGCCCACATCTTCGGCAACAATGCAGCGCTTTCCTTTGCCGGTTCGCAGGGCCACTTCGAGCTCAACGTCTATAACCCGATGATGGCCTACAACTTCCTGCAGTCGGTCCAGCTTCTCGGCGACGCCGCCGTCTCCTTCACCGACAATTGCGTCGTGGGCATCGAGGCCCGCGAAGACAATATCAAGAAGGGCGTCGAAAACTCTCTGATGCTCGTCACTGCACTGAACAGCAAGCTCGGCTACGACATCTGCGCCAAGATCGCCAAGACCGCCCACAAGAACGGCACGACGCTGCGCGAAGAAGCGGTTGGTGGCGGATACCTCACCAACGAGGAATTCGACCAGTATGTGCGCCCGGAAAACATGATCGGGCCGAAATAAGCCGGTCGGGATTTGACACGGGATTTAGAACGGGCCTTCGGGCCCGTTTTTTTGTGAGTGTCTACGGAGCAAGGATCGGATCGCCCGCAAGATTGACCAATTGGCTTTTTATATCGACCTCATACACTGCTGTTCGGAGAAAGACTGAACACGCAATGCGCGATTGAGGACCACATCATGATCTGCCGCCGTAGCCTGCTTTTTGCCGGCGCATTCCTCGCACCAGCGATGAAAGTCCCAAATCTGCTTGCTGAGGACGATCGGCCTCGCATTGCCCTTTGGCCCAACCGGCCTCCGGGCGGTGGCGGTCCAAATGGTCCCTCGGATATCAGCAACAAAGGCGCCGTCACCAACATCGCCATACCAAGCCTTGAGATATTTGCCCCGGAAAAGCCAAATGGGTCCGCGATGATCATCGCAGGAGGCGGTGGATATAAACGCATAGAGGAAGGCAAGGAATCCTATCCCGCCGCCCGCTGGCTCGCGGCCAGAGGCATTTATGCCTTCGTCCTCAGCTACCGCCTGCCGGTTGAAGGATGGACCCTCGGACCCCTCGCACCGTTGCAGGATGTGCAGCGCGCGTTTCGTCTGGTGCGTGCACGCGCTTCAGACTGGCAGATCGATCCGCACAGGATCGGCGCGCTCGGCTTTTCAGCGGGTGGCCACCTGATGGGGCTTGCCGCGGCACGCTCGGCTTTTACGTCTTACGAACGTATCGATGACATTGACCTGCAATCAGCCCGCCCGGATATCGCAGCGCTGATCTACCCCGTTATCACGCTTGAAACTCCCTATGACGATACCTCGACCCGCAGATCGCTTGTCGGCAGACACCCGACAGATAAGGCCATGCGCGAATGGTCGGTCGAAAGCCATGTGCGAAAGGATTGCCCGCCAGTTTTTCTGACACAGGCCGATGACGATCGAATTTCCAATCCAGCCAACAGCCGGCTCATGCGAGACGCCTGTGAAAAGACTGGCGTAGATGTCGAATTTCATCCGATCGCATCCGGCGGCCACGGGTTCGGCATGGGCAAGCCCGGCACCCCTACGGTGGAATGGCCGAACTGGTACGACGCGTGGCTGCGGAAGCATAATTTTCTGGGATAAGCGGCGTAGGCGAGCCATCGCACCGTGCATCCTGAGACGCACGATCGCCCAAACAGAAAAGGGCCGCTCTCGCGACCCTCTTCATAATCTTTCAACCGTCAAACCAGCCGGCTCTGCTCCACCGCCGCTTCAATGAAGCTGGCGAAAAGCGGATGCGGGTCGAGCGGGCGGCTCTTCAGTTCCGGGTGGTACTGAACACCGATGAACCACGGATGATCAGGATATTCCACCGTTTCCGGCAGCACACCATCTGGAGACATGCCGGAGAAGACGAGGCCGCAATTTTCCAGCCGGTCCTTGTAGTCCACATTCACCTCGTAGCGGTGACGGTGGCGTTCGGAAATATCCGTGGAGCCGTAAATCTCTGCGATCTTGGTATCCTTCTTCAGCGCCGCCTTGTAGGCGCCGAGGCGCATCGTGCCGCCGAGATCGCCCTTGGAGGAGCGCTTCTCCAGCTCGTTGCCCTTCACCCATTCGGTCATCAGACCAACAACCGGCTCGGCAGTCGGGCCGAATTCGGTGGAGGATGCATTTTCGATGCCGGCAAGATGACGCGCCGCTTCCACGACCGCCATCTGCATGCCGAAGCAGATGCCGAAATAGGGCACGTTGCGCTCACGCGCGAACTGCGCCGCCATGATCTTGCCTTCAGAACCGCGCTCACCAAAACCGCCCGGAACCAGAATGCCGTTGACCTTTTCAAGGTATGGCGTCGGATCTTCCTTTTCGAAGACTTCCGACTCGATCCACTCCAGCTTGACCTTGACGCGGTTGGCAAAGCCGCCGTGATGCAGCGCCTCGATCAGCGACTTATACGCGTCCTTGAGGCCGGTATATTTGCCGACGATCGCAATCGTGACCTCGCCTTCCGGCGTGCGGATACGGTTGCAAACTTCTTCCCACTGTTCCAGACGCGGCTTGGGCGCCGGCTCGATTCCGAAAGCGGCCAGCACTTCCGAATCGAGGCCTTCCTTGTGGTAGGCGATCGGGACGTCATAGATATTCGCTACATCCAGCGCCTGGATGACGGCGGAAGGACGCACGTTGCAGAACAGCGAAAGCTTGCGGCGTTCGGCTTCCGGGATTTCCCGGTCTGCGCGCACCAAGAGGATGTCGGGGTGAATACCGAGCGCCTGCAGTTCCTTCACGGAATGCTGGGTCGGCTTGGTCTTCAGCTCGCCGGCTGCCGGAATGTAGGGCATCAGCGTCAGGTGAAGATAGATCGCCGTGCCGCGCGGCAGATCGTTGCCGAGCTGACGGATCGCTTCCATGAACGGCATCGCCTCGATGTCACCCACCGTGCCGCCGATCTCGCAGATGACGAAGTCGTAATCGTCATTGCCTTCGATCACGAAATCCTTGATTTCGTTGGTCACATGCGGAATGACCTGAACCGTTGCGCCGAGATAATCGCCGCGCCGTTCCTTGTCGATGATGTTCTTGTAGATGCGACCGGTGGTGATGTTGTCGGTCTTGGTGGCCGAACGCCCGGTAAAGCGTTCATAGTGGCCAAGGTCGAGGTCCGTCTCGGCACCGTCGTCAGTCACGAACACTTCGCCGTGCTGTGTCGGGCTCATGGTGCCGGGATCAACGTTCAGATAGGGGTCGAGTTTGCGAAGCCGCACCCGATAACCACGGGATTGCAGCAAAGCTCCGAGTGCAGCAGCTGCGATGCCCTTACCGAGAGAGGAGACCACGCCGCCTGTGATGAATACATATCGCGCCATGGGATTCACCGGATACCTTTTTACCTCTGATTCCGCCAGCCCAAATTTCATGATGTTGCAAATTCGCTGTTGACGAATTCACAGTTCAACTGGCCGGAATGCGAACAAAAGAAAACCGGCAGGCTTTTGGCCTGCCGGAGCGTTAAATCAAAACCGGGCTTATTGACCGGTCGGAACTGCGTTCGGATCGGTTGGCTGCGCCGGAGCGGGAGCCGCCGTGCCGGAAGCGGCCGGAGCCGGTGTGGTCTGTGCCGGTGCATTCTGGGCCGGTGCAGCAGCACCGCTATTGGTCGGCACGCCATTTTCAGCCGGAGCCGGTGTTGCCGGTGCCGTCGTCGACGGACCGAGCGTATCGAGAATGCCGTTACCCTGGCCCTGAGTGGCCGGAATACGGTTCAGAATATCGGTCGGGCGCGATTCGTACCGGGTCATGAGACCAAGGCCGAGCGACGTCAGGAAGAACAGCGCGGCGAGGATGCCCGTGGTGCGGGTCAGCGCATTGGCCGTTCCGCGCGCGGACATGAAGCCCGAACCGCCGCCGATGCCGAGGCCGCCGCCTTCGGAACGCTGGATCAGGACCACGCCGACAAGCGCCAGCACGATCATGAGGTGAATAACAATCAAAACGGTCTGCATGACAATCCATTCCATGCCCCGCGCGGAGCACCATAAAGAAGGTTTTGCGGCTCTTTACATGAGGCGAA
>JAEXMK010000225.1 GCA_023444445.1 Pseudomonadota bacterium
AGATTGATTCTCTGGAGAACCTGGATGGTCCAGATGATGGCCAGCACCGGCAACAGCGCGACCAGAAACATCTGCGTTGTCCGCCGCAGGATATAGTTCTCGAGAAGCTTCATACGGCCCTGTTCGATATTGTTTTTTCGCGCGATCGCTCGCCGAATTTCCGCTTATCTAATCGCATCGTTGGCAATTGGCTATTCCGGCATGCTCACAAATATGTTTTGCGCGATGATTTTTCCACCGCCTGTGTCTTTTTGTGGAACAAGCTGTCGGTTTCATGACGTCATTTCGTCTTCCACAAAAATGCCTTTCCTTTGGCGACTGTGGGCCTTTAAAGAATGCGGGTTGCGCCCCGGGCCGAAAAGGCCATGATCATGCGCATCATGCAGATCGTCCAAGAAGAGCAGGAAAACATGTCCGCCAAATTCGATATTTCTTTCGCCAATTCCGCCTCGCTGGAAAACGCCCTGGCCATCGTGCTGCAGGCCTCGGGTGAGGCGCAGGCCGTGGCGGGTGCTTCCGAGGCCGATCCGGGCGGCGTCATCGAAAGGGCGTCGAAGATCTCAGGCTTTTCCGCAAAGTCGATGGCGACGCTCGACGTCATCGCGCCCCAGGGTTCCGCCGCCGACCGTCTGCTCGTCATTGGGCTTGGCAAGCCGTCGAAGCTGGTCGCCCATGACTGGCTGCGCGCCGGTGGCACCGCGGCTGCTCATTTCAAGAAGGCGGATAAGGTCGTCATCTATCTCGATGCCCCGGGCGTTGAGGTGCGCGCCGAGGCTGCCGCGGATTTCGCCCTTGGCCTCCTGCTGCGCGCCTACAATTTTGATGCCTATAAGACCAAGAAAAAGTCCGAGGATGAAAAGAGCCCGAAGAAGGTCGATGTCACCATCGTAACCGCCGCCCATAAGGATGCGGAAAAGGCCTTTGCCGTGTCGGAAGCCGTTGCGGGCGGCGTGGTTCTGGCGCGCGATCTCGTCAACTTGCCGCCGAATGTGCTTGGGCCCGTCGAATTTGCCGAAAAGGCAGAGGAACTGCGCAAGCTCGGCGTCGATGTCGAAATTCTCGGCGAAAAGGAGCTGAAGAAGCTCGGCATGAACGCGCTTCTCGGTGTCGCACAGGGCTCGGCCCGCCCACCGCGGCTGGCGGTCATGCAGTGGAATGGTGGTTCCAAGAAGGATGAACCCATTGCCTTCGTCGGTAAGGGCGTCGTTTTCGACACCGGCGGCATTTCGCTGAAGCCCGGCCTCAACATGGAAGATATGAAGGGTGACATGGGTGGCGCTGCTGCCGTCACCGGCCTGATGCATGTGGTCGCGGCCCGCAAGGCCAAGGCAAACGTGATCGGCGTCATCGGCCTTGTCGAGAACATGCCCGATGGCAACGCCCAGCGTCCCGGCGATATCGTCACCTCCATGTCCGGCCAGACCATCGAGATCATCAATACCGACGCCGAAGGTCGGTTGGTTCTGGCCGATGCGCTCTGGTACACCAAGGATCGCTTCAACCCGAAATTCATGATCAACCTCGCCACGCTGACGGGCGCCATTACTGTTGCGCTCGGCAACCTGCAGGCCGGTCTTTTCTCCAACGACGACGAACTGGCCGCGCGTCTTGCGCGGGCGGGAGAGGCGACGGCGGAAAAACTGTGGCGCATGCCGCTCGGCAAGGATTACGACAAGATCATCGATTCTAAATTTGCCGACATGAAGAACAGCTCGGGCCGCCTGGCGGGCTCCGTCACCGCCGCGCAGTTCCTCAAGCGTTTCGTGGGCGAAACGCCGTGGGCACATCTCGATATTGCCGGCACAGCCATGGGGTCGCCGCTGACCGAAATCAACCAGTCCTGGGGCTCGGGTTACGGCGTGCGTCTGCTGAACGAACTCGTTCGTGCCCATTACGAAGATTGAAACGAGCGGGGCGGCACGTCTGCGAATGACTGAAATTCTGTTCTACCATCTGACGGAATCGAAGCTGGAGGACGCCTTGCCGCCTTTGCTCGAGAAATCGCTGGAGCGCGGCTGGAAGGTCGCGATCCAGACGGTGGACGAGGAGCGTCGCGATTTCCTCGATACGCATCTGTGGACCTTTCGCGACGATAGTTTCCTGCCGCATGCGACCGATGCATCATCAGTGCCGCAGAACCAGCCGATTCTTCTGACGGCATCGGACGAGAACGCCAACGCGGCGAGTGTCCGCTTTCTCGTCGATGGCGCCGAGCCGCCGGCGGTGGAGGCCTATGAACGCATCGTGTTCATGTTCGACGGATACGATGCCTACCAGCTCGAAATGGCGCGGAATCACTGGAAAAGGCTGAAAACAGGGGGGCATTCCCTGACCTACTGGCAGCAGTCGCCTGAAGGCCGCTGGCAGAAGAAGGCGTGACTGATCTCCGCTCAGGCCTCCTCCGCAGTGCGAAAGTGGCTGGTAAAAAATCGTATATGGTGCGGCTTATCGCTGTCGTTTTATGAACGCATGAAACATCTACGCTTTTAGACGCGTTATCAGCATGGAGAAGGATGTGTGATGGGAGAGAGGATGCCACGACCGGATCTGGAGTTGGAGCGACTGGTAGCCGTGCGGTCGGTTGTGGCCTTCAAGAATGCGGAAACCGCCGAATTGAAAGCAATCTCACAACTGGCGCAGGGCGTATTCGGTGTCGCGCGTGCGGCCGTGCATATTCTGGATGAGGACTGGCTCCACATCGCCGAGCAGGCGGGGCTTCAATTTCAGGAATGCTCCCGTGACATCGCGATTTGTGACCGTGTGGTCGTTACGCAGAATGTTTTGACCGTTACGGATCTGACCGCCCATCCTGAATTCGGGTCTTTGCCTTACGTGAAGGGTGCGCCTGACCTGCGCTCCTACGCCGGCGCTCCAATCGAACTCGAACCGGGTCTGGTCGTGGGCACTTTTTGTCTGCTCGACACGCATGTGCGACAGTACACAGCTGCAGAGGTCGATAATCTCAAGTATTTTGCGACGCTTGCGGGCGCGCTGTTGAGATTGCAGAAGGCGAATTTCACGATGAGCCTTGCCGCTCGAGAATTGCGGGACGCGGCAATGACCGACCCGCTCACAGGCTTTTATAATCGCAAGGCCCTGGACGCGATCGTTGATCTGGAACTGGGTGCAGCCCTTTGCGAGAAGGATACGTTCGGCGTTCTTTATCTTGATCTCGACGGCTTCAAGACAATTAATGACACGCTTGGCCATGCGGCTGGAGACAGGGTGCTGGTCGAAGCCTCCGCCCGTATCCGCGATGCTATAAGAGCAGAAGATGTGGTCGTGCGCATGGGCGGCGACGAATTTGCAATATTCGTGCCGCGTCCGGATTCCTCCACGCTCATCAGCGGCCTGGCAGAAAAACTACTCCACGCGTTTCGGCAACCGTTCCATGTCGAGGGCGAGAGCGTGCTGGCGCGTCTTAGTATCGGCGGCGCCATCGCGCCGCAGGCCGGCGCGGATCGCTCGACGCTGTTGCGAAGCGTCGACGAAGCCCTGTACCAGGCCAAAAAATCAGGGCGCGACCGTTTCGTCAGCCGCGCCCTCTAAGGCATTATCCTTCTAAAAGCGTTCCCGCTTCTCAGTCGTAGAAGGAATCCACGAATTTGTGGCGGCCGAGCAGGAAGGCATCGGCCACATGGGTCAAGGGCGCGAGATCGACGTCGGAGCGGCCAGCCTTGATGATCTCGGCGAAGCGCTCGTAAAGGGCCGGATATTCCCGTTCCGGCTGGGAAAGTTTTTCCTCGCCGTTGATCGAGAGCTTCGCGCCGCCTTCCGACAGAACCATTTGTCCTGCTGCCGTTTCGGCAACGATATCCCAGCTCTGCTTGCCGGTCTGGCGCCAGTCGAATTCGGCATGGACAGGCATTTTCGTCACGTCGGAAAAATGCAGGTCGGCGGCGATAGGGGCGTCGCGGTTTTCCGGGAATTCCAGCGTCGCCTTGGTCAGGAACAGGGCGCGCGGCAGAATGTGGGTGATGATCGACAGTGCATTGATGCCGGGATCGAACACCCCGAGACCGCCCGCCTGCCAGATCCATGCCTGGTTGGGGTGCCAGTGGCGGACATCCTCTTTCCAGATGACATGCACGCTGTCGATTTTCGTCGAGGCCAGAAACGCCTTTGCCGCCTCGACTGCCGGCGCATAACGGGAATGCCAGCTGGCAAACAGCGAAAGACTTTTCGAGTCCGCCAGACGAACGAGATCCTGCACCTCCGAAAGCGTCGCGCCCGGTGGCTTTTCGAGGAAAACATGCTTGCCGGCATTCAGCGCCGCATAAGCCGCCTCGTAACGATATTGCGGCGGCATGCACAGCGACACCGCATCGATTGCCGGTTCCGCCTCCAGCATGGCCTCAATGGTGCCATAGGAAGAAACACCTTCCACGGTGCCGTGGCGGCTTGCGGTGCAGATCAATTCGAAATCCGGATTGCCTGCGATGGCGGGAAGATGCTGGTCGCGAACGATTTTGCCGACGCCGACGATGGCAAGCTTGGTGGCTGACATGAAGTGGAACCCGTGTGAGTGCTGCATGGGATAAAGTGTGATTTTTACAAGTTTTTAGCAGAAACGCTCGAAGGAGCAAGGTGATCGTTTCCACGCGGCGCCTCTTTTTTCAGGCTGTAACCTCATAACAAGTTTTCGGTATGCGGATTCTTTTATTGTGTAAAATTTGAGAATGGAAAATACGATTTTGAATACTTAAGTGATATTTTTATTGATCGGCGGTTTTAATGCTGATTTTTTAAGGTATACTCAGTATTTATTGGTATCAATTTCGTATTTTACTTTAATATGTTTTTGAATGGCGGGTGCGGGGTGATTTTAATTAAAGACGACCGTTCGTCTGGTTTCGTTCAGAAAGTCAACGAAAGCAGCCGGCAATTCAATAAATACGGATTGATTTTCGGCGTCATCCTCTACAATCTCTACGTGTTTGTGGACCTAAGTCTGGTCCCGGAGATTATCGGGCTGGATCTGACAGTCCGCCTGTTTATCGTCACGCCGCTTCTGTTTCTTTATTTGCCCGCACGAAATTATGCGGTCAGGGCGCGGCCGGATGCCGTGGTGCATGAGGTCCTTCACGGGCTGGGTTGCATGTTGGTCGTCGCATCGATCATGTTTATCTATGCCAATGCGCAAACCTCGTCGGCGGGCGAATATTACATGGGTATCGTCACCGTCGTCCTTTATATGAATACGATACATCGCAAGCCGTTTCCGCTTGCGGTCATGGGCACGGTCGGGTGCATGGTGGTATTCATTGTCGGCATGCGGTATGTCACGGTGACAAGCGAGGTCGCCAAGCTGCCGGCAATCATGTGTTCCGTTGGCATCAGCGTCGTTTCGCTGTTTGCGGCCTATCGTATCGAGCAGGTGGAAAGACGGGACTATCTGGCGTCGCTGCGCGAAAAAATGTTGCTGCAACAAATTCAAAGTGCAAACCGGGAACTTCACCAGCTCTCCAATACCGATCAGCTCACCGGTATCCGCAATCGCCGCAGCTTCGACGAGGCGGCGAGCGAAGCTTCGGGCGCCCGTGGCCGGCCGCGGGCGCTCATCCTTATCGATGTCGACTATTTCAAGAATTACAATGACTCGGAGGGCCATCTGGCTGGCGATGACTGCCTGCGCAGGGTCGCCGGCAGGCTGCGCGGCGCGCTTCGCAAGGATGATGGCGACAGAAGTTTCGTCGCGCGTTACGGGGGCGAGGAATTCGTCGTCCTGCTCGACAATTGCGTCACTTCCGCTGCCCTGGCGATCGGTGAAAGACTGAGATTGGCTGTGATCGACGAGGCAATACCCCATCTTAACCGCCCCGACGGGCGGGAAATCGTGACCGTCAGCCTCGGGATCGCAGTCTCAGGCGACGGCGGGGAAGTCATCTACGACATGGTCAACCGGGCCGATACCGCGCTTTACGAGGCCAAGCGCCAGGGAAGAGATCGGCTGGTGCTGGCCTCGGACCATATGTCAGCGATTGCCGGGTCAGCAGGACTTGATGACGCCGAAGCTTCAATGTCGGCATAGGTGGCTGAAGGCGGAGCGATGTTTTTCCTTCACGGAGCGGGACTTGCAAGGTTCATGAACCGGAATTCCGGTGCCACAACACATGATGACAGGTTATGCAGATGATGGAATTGATCGCCGCACAAGCGGCAGCATCCGCTGCCGAACTTCCCTTCCTCCTGCTTCAGGCGGCAGCCGTTGTCGGCATGGTGTCCGTGCTGATTCTCCTCCGGCGAAACATCGCCCTCGAGGATTCCCGCTATAAGATCTATTATGGCATCGTGTTCGGCATGGCGGGGTTTCTGCTCGCGATTCTGGTTTCCGAATTCATCAAACTTCCCTCCAAGCCCTATATCCGCACGGAATTGCTGTTTCTTGCGGGGGTGCTGGGCTCATGGCAGGGCGGGTTGATCACCTTGGTCTTCGTAGCGGTCGGGCGATATATCTTTGGCGGTCCCGCATTGTTTCTTGCGGCCTTGCAGGACATGGTCGTCATTTCGGCCTGCGGTATCGCCATGTATGGCTGGATGCGCAACCGGCGTCTCGCCGATATTGGAAAACGGGATATTCTTATCGTTTGCGCGGCCAGATTCTTGACTGCACTTCTGGCCATAACAATTTCGTTCGCGCTGGGTCTGATCGATCAGGCACTGTTCGTCAGCGCACTCGGTCGCCGGACGGTAGGCGCCGCCTCCATTGGTCTGCCGATGATCGTCTGCCTGTTCATCCTGCTGCGTAGCGAGGCGCGGGGTCGGGAAGAGGCAAAGAAACGAGAGGAGGCAGCAAGAACGGATTCGTTGACTGGTCTGCCCAACAGGCGGGCCCTCAAGGACCACGTGGAAACAGTCATGCGGCAGGAATCGGAGGTTCCGCACGCCCTTGTCCTGATCGAGATCGTCAATATTGCCGATGTCGCCGCCTGCGAGGGGGAAGACTGGAGCGATCTTTTCTGGCCCCGGCTGGCGCGGGAGATCTGCGACGGGGACTACGGCGTCCTTTGCGACACCAATGCGCCCTGTAGCTTCATGTTCGGCGATACGACACTCGCAGTCGTCATGCAGGGGATTTCACTTGAGAAGTCCGAAAGTACGAAACTCATGATACGTCTGCATGAGGGTTTGAGCACGTTTTGTGGTTCGGCGGAGGCGGGGCCGGTCCCGCATCTCAAAATCGGCGCGGTAAATCTGGACCGGCTTTCGCAGCGGAACGTCGCCTCATTCCTCAGGCACCTAAGCCTGGCGCTCAAGGGAAGCGATCATCCAGTGCAGATTTTCCCCGTCTCCCTTGCCGAAAAAGCCACACGCGACGAGGCGGTGCGGCAGATGCTCGTCAACTGGATCAAAACCGGGCGGCCACCCATCTGCTACCAGCCAAAATTCGAAATCCGCAATCGCCGAATGATCGGAGCCGAGGCTTTGTTGCGGGCGGTCGATGCGCGGGGGCAGGCGCTTTCACCCTATTACGTGCTTGAGATTGCAGAACGTCACCGGCTATTGGCGGATTTCGAATGGTCGACGATCGAGGCAGTGACGAATGACCTTCGTGACCTCCATGGGCTCGACGCGGATTTCCATCTGGCGGTCAATATATCCGCTTCGTCTTTTGCAACGCTGCATTTCGCTGACCGCGTCGTGGCGCTGCTTCAGGATATTGCGGTGCCGGCGCACCGCCTGTCGATCGAAGTGACGGAAATGAGCAAGATACCGACCACGGATGTCGTTCAGCAGAATTTCGATGCTTTGATTGCCGCAGGCGTGCGGCTCTCGCTGGATGATTTCGGAACGGGTTATGCCGCGCTGACCTTGCTGGCGCGCTTCCCATTCGAAGAAGTCAAGATCGACCACTGGATGACGTCTAGGCTCGATCAATCGCGGTTCAGGGACGCCATAGCGCTCGCTTTCGAAAGCGCCGAGCGTTACGGCGCAAAGCTGGTAACGGAAGGCATAGAAACCGAGGAGCAGAGCCGGCTGCTCATGCAGATGGGCATACGCTTCGGGCAGGGTTATCTTTATTCCCCTGCAGTGCCGCTTGCGCGGCTGCAGTTCCGCCGGGTGTGCGCCTAAAGCACGTCCAGCAAAAGTGCGTCAGCGGTTTTGCGTCCGGACTGCGTAAAAACAAAGAGGTAGAGCATTTCAGGTGATTCGGTTTTCACCGGAAATGCTCTAGCTTGCCTTCATGGAAGCTACGGCGCGGTTTACGCTATGACGGTGCCGCTCAGCCCGCCATCGCATCCTCATATTCGCTGGAAAGCAGCAGCCATTGCTCTTCCGCATCGGAGAGCTTCGCAGCGGCCTCACCACGTTCCTTCACTTTCTGGGCAGCCTTCGCGGGGGCCTTTTCATAAAGGGCCGGATCCGCCAGCTCCTTGTCGAGCGACTGAATCAGTTTCTCAAGCTTTGCCGTCAGGGACTCGATTTCGTTGATCTTTTTCTTGAGCGGCGCCAGCTGGGCGCGCTTTTCCGCATTGGCCTTGCGCTGGTCGGCCTTGGAAGCCTGATCGGGGGCGGCCTCGGTCTTGTCGTCTTTCTTCCGGCCGGAGGAAACGACGAGGTCGCGATATTCCTCCATGTCGCCTTCGAAGGACTTGACCGTGCCGTCGGCCACCAGCCACAGCCGGTCCACCGTCGCCTCGATCAGGTGGCGGTCGTGCGAGATGAGGATGACGGCACCGTTATAGTCATTCAGCGCCTCGATCAGCGCGCGGCGGCTGTCGATATCGAGGTGGTTGGTCGGCTCGTCAAGGATTAGCAGGTTCGGCGCATGGAAGGCCGCAAGCCCCATCAGCAGCCGGGCTTTTTCGCCACCGGACAAGTCCTTCGCCGCCGTCGCCATTTTTTCCGTCGCAAGACCCATCTGCGCCACGCGTGCACGCACCTGCGCTTCCGGGGCCAGCGGCATCAGCTTGCGCACATGTTCGACGGGCGTTTCATCCGGCACAAGATCATCCAGCTGGTGCTGCGCGAAGAAGCCGATCTTGAGGCCCGGAGCCACACGAAGATCGCCCGCCTGCGGCGCAAGTCGGCCGGAGATGAATTTCGCGAAGGTGGATTTACCGTTGCCGTTGGAGCCGAGCAGCGCGATGCGGTCGTCATTGTCGATCCTGAGATTGAGCTGCTTCAGGATGGATTTGCCCGGCTCGTAACCGACGGCGCCGCCATTGATGGCGACGATGGGGGATGCGGGCTGCTTTTCCGGCTCGGGGAAGGTGATCGGCTGGACATGATCCTCGATCACGGCAGCGACCGTGCCCATGCGCTCCAGCGCCTTGATGCGGCTCTGCGCCTGCCTGGCCTTGGTGGCCTTGGCGCGGAAACGGTCGATGAAGCTTTGCAGGTGCTTGCGCGCGGCGTCGTTCTTCGCCTTCGCCTTCATCTGTAATTCGTCGTTTTCAGCCTTCTGGCGCTCGAACTGATCGTAGCCGCCGCGGTAGAAGGTCAGCTTCTTCTGGTCCAGATGCACGATGGAGTTGACGGCATTGTTGAGGAGATCGCGGTCATGGCTGATGATGATCACGGTATGCGGATAACGCCTGATGTAATCTTCCAGCCAGAGCGTGCCTTCGAGGTCGAGATAGTTGGTCGGCTCGTCGAGAAGCAAAAGGTCGGGCTCGGCAAAAAGCACCGAGGCAAGCGCCACGCGCATGCGCCAGCCGCCGGAGAAGGAAGAGGCCGGGCGAAGCTGCGCCTCGTGATCGAAACCGAGACCGGCAAGAATGCTCGATGCACGCGCTTCGGCCGAATGGGCGTCGATATCGACAAGCCGCATCTGGATTTCGGCGATGCGGTGCGGATCGGTTGCGGTTTCCGCCTCGGCCAGAAGCGCGCTACGCTCCTTGTCGGCGGAAAGCACGATGGAAATCAGCGATTCTTCCGTGCCCGGTGCTTCCTGGGCCACCTGGCCGATGCGCGCTTGCTTCGGGATCGTTACCGAACCGCTTTCCGCCGAAAAGTCGCCGGTGATAACGCGGAACAGGGTGGATTTGCCGGCGCCGTTGCGGCCAACAAGGCCCACCTTCACGCCGGCGGGAAGCGTCACACTGGCATGGTCAAGAAGCAGACGCCCGGCAATGCGGGCGGAAAGATCGGTAATCGTAATCATGGCGCCGTTTTGGCCGAACTGTCCGGCCAAGGCAAGAGCGCCCGCGCCACACTATAACAGAATGCCGCTTCAGGAGCCGAGTTGCGCCAGATAGCTGTTGCGGCTGTGCTGCGCCACCTCCCGCGAGTAGCCGACAACGCAGTTGCGCGCGCCGCTGCGGGCCGAAAGCAGAGCGAGCTCGGCCTGGCCGAAAAATTCGGCGGGCGTGGCGGCACCATCCACTTCCGCAACGCCAATTGAAACCGTCAGATGCTCGCCATCGCCGCTGCTGGTCGCGAAGCGCAGGGCCTCCACGCTTTGCCGGAGCCGCTCGGCAATGGCCACAGCCGTGTTCTGCGGCACTCCTGTAAACAGAAACGCGAATTCGTCGCCGCCGATGCGAGCGACGAAATCGTCCTTCTTGATTGTCTTGCGAAACAGCGCGGCGAGCCGTCGCAGCGCCTTGTTGCCGGCGGAAGAGCCGTATTTGCCGTTAATTTCGCGGAAATGATCGATGTCGAGCAACACCAGCGAGGTGGCGGACGCGGCCCGTTCCTTCGCAAACAGGGTGCCGAGCTTTTCCAGAAAGGCCGCCCGGTTGGGAAGCGCCGTCAAGCTGTCGCGCAGCGAAGCGGCTTGAAGTTCCATCCGGTTTCTTTCGGCTTCGCGGATTTTCACCAGCCCCATGGCAATGAAATGCCGAAGGCTCGTCTGTTCCTCGCGAATATCGCCCAAAAGCTCGAGGAAACGTTCCGATACCGGCGGGTCTCCATCCTCGTCGTGCTGGAGGCCGTCCATGAAAGTCGCGGTACGTTGAAGGCTAGCCTCCAGCCGCGCGGAAATCTGCGTCAGCGTATCGAAGGCTGCACTGGCCATCTGTTCGGCCTCGATCCGGGAAAAGCCGGGCAGATTGTACCGCTGGCCGATGAGATCGATCTCGTGCTGCTGCGGCGCGTTGCCGAGCGCGAGAATCTCGCGACCCATCGCCGGGTTATGACCCGACAATATTTCGTAGATCAGTTCATAATTGCGCGGCAACGGTGCGATGTTCATCTTGGCAATGAATTGGGTGATTTTTGTAACGACAAGAGAGCTTCTTGCCTGTTCACGTTTTTTATCGCCCGCCGATGTCGTCACTGACAGCCCCAATACCGAGAAATTATTATGAATAGACCGGCAATAACCGATTGTTGAATGGCGTTATCCTTACAAGCAACGGTTTAAAATTGATTGAATTAGGAAAAATTGTAGCGCTGCGAAGTGAAAAATTGCACGTCGGACAGAAGCACGGATCCCATGCGTTTGCTGATCGATCGTATGACAAATCCTGATTTGATTTCATCGCCGCGCCGTTCTTATATCGCTTCATCGATATTGCAGAAGAGGGCAGCCCATGACGACTTCCAGAACGCTTTACTCGTTGTGCGGAAGCGATATTTCCCGACCGTTTTCTCCCCACTGCTGGAAAACCGTGCTGTCGCTGGCCCATAAGGGGCTGGATTTCGAGGAACGTCCGTTGCCCTTCACGGTTGTCCCGACTGTGGAAGATGGGTTTTCGAAGACCGTGCCGATCCTGCGCGATGGCGACCAGCTGGTGAGCGACAGTTTCGAAATCGCGCTTTATCTTGACGAGGCTTACCCGGAACGGCCGTCGCTGTTTGACGGGGAGGGTGGCAGGGCGATGGCCCGTTTTATCGAAAGCTGGTCGCAGACGGTGCTTCACCCGGCCATTACCCGAATCGCCGTGCTCGATATCCACAATATGCTCGACGAGCCGGACCGCGTTTATTTCCGCGACAGCAGAACAAAGGCGCTCGGCCGGCCGCTGGAAGATGTGGTGGCCAACCGCGAGGCGGAAATCGCTGCCTTCCCCGCATTGTTGGCGCCGATCCGCCGCATGTTGAGTTTCCAGCCTTTCATTGGCGGCACGTCGCCGCTGTTTGCGGACTATATCGTATTCGGCGCGCTGCAATGGGCGCGCATCACCACCGGGGCGGATCTGTTTGCGGATAACGATCCGGTGCGAGACTGGTTCGAAGGCTGCCTCGATCTCTACGATGCAAGGGGCCGCAGTGTGACAGCGGCGTGAAATGTCTGCCGTCATCGTCGCAATCTCGTTGATCCCCCTTGTTTTCGGGCCTTTGGGCGGGTAAAGACCGCCCACTTTCTCTGAAGGAAAAGGAAACGGACACATGGCGATTGAACGCACATTTTCGATGATCAAGCCGGACGCAACCAAGCGTAACCT
>JAEXMK010000250.1 GCA_023444445.1 Pseudomonadota bacterium
GCATACGAGGTCGTGCCGTAATCGTTGAGGAGTTTTATATGTTCATTAGTCAAGCTTTTGCCCAGGACGCAACGGGCGGCGCATCGGCCTTCGGTTCCGGCCTGGAAATGCTTTTCCTGTTTGCGCCGCTTATGGTCGTCTGGTACTTTTTCCTCATCCGTCCGCAGCGCGCGCAGATGAAGAAGCGCCAGGAGACGCTGACCAATATTCGCCGTGGCGATCAGGTCGTTTTGGGCGGTGGCATCGTTGGCAAGGTGACCAAGGTCATCGATGACAGCGAACTCGAAGTCGAAATCGCCGAAGGCGTGAAAATCCGTGCTGCTCGTGCTTATATCGCCGAAGTGCGCGTGAAGGGCGAAGTGGTCAAGACGGAAGCCGCTTCCTGATCCTGTCGGACAACCGATGCCTGCTTCCGAATTTTGACGGGTTGCGCGTCGCGCGACCCCAACCTTGACCGAGATCGAAATGCTTCATTTTTCCCGTTGGAAAACAGTCTTCATCTGGCTGCTTGTGCTGGCAAGCGTCGTTATCGCCTCTCCCAACCTGTTTACGGACAAACAGCTGGAGAGCATGCCTGCCTGGTACAAGGACAACAAGGTAACGCTCGGTCTCGACCTTCAGGGCGGCTCGCACATCATGCTCAAGATCGAGCGTTCCGATATTGTCAAGGAACGGCTTGAAACGATCGTGGGTGATGTGCGCACGCAGCTTCGCGACGCCAACATCAAATATTCGGGGCTTACCGGTAACGGCCAGCTCGTCCAGGTCCGCATCAGCGATCCAGCGCAGATGGAAGCCGCCAAGACCGCACTTCGCGATCTGACGCAGCCGGTGTCCGCCGGAACGCTGGTCGGCGGCTCCATCACTGAAGTCACGATGAACGACGGCGGCGACAATCTGCTGCGTCTCAATCTGACGGATGAGGGCATCGATTACCGCTTGTCTTCGGCCGTGTCGCAGTCCATCGAGGTCGTGCGCCGCCGCGTTGACGAAGTCGGCACCACCGAGCCGCTCATCCAGCGCCAGGGTTCCGACCGCATCATCGTGCAGGTGCCGGGTCTTCAGGATCCGCAACGCCTGAAATCGCTTTTGAACCAGACGGCAAAGCTGTCCTTCCGCATGGTCGACACGACGATGCCGGTACAGGAAGCGATGAACGGCCGTCCGCCCGCAACCTCTGAAGTTCTCTATTCGCAGGACGATCCGCCGGTTCCTTATCTGGTGGAGCGCCGTGCACTCGTTTCCGGCGACAATCTCGTCGACGCCCAGGCAAGCTTCAACCAGCAGACCAATGAGCCGGTCGTTACCTTCCGCTTCGACAGCCGCGGCGCGCAGCGCTTTGCGCAGGCGACGCAGCAGAACGTCGGCAAGCCGTTCGCTATCGTGCTCGACAATCAGGTCATCTCGGCGCCGGTCATCCGCGAGCCGATCATTGGCGGTTCTGGACAGATTTCCGGTAATTTCTCGGTGCAGGGTGCGAATGACCTCGCGGTACTGCTGCGCGCGGGTGCGCTGCCGGCCACGCTGACGGTCGTTGAAGAGCGCACCGTCGGTCCGAGCCTTGGTAACGACTCCATCACCGCAGGCCTGACGGCCAGCGCCATCGGTGCAGTCGGTGTCCTCATCTTCATGTTTGTTTTCTACGGCTTCTTCGGCCTGCTGGCGAACATCGCCCTCATCGTCAACGTCGTGATGCTGATTGCGGTGTTGAGTGTGATTGGGTCGACGCTGACTTTGCCGGGTATCGCCGGTATCGTGCTGACAATCGGTATGGCGGTGGATTCCAACGTTCTGATCTATGAGCGCATCCGCGAGGAGGTGAAGAGCGGCAAACCGCTAATCCAGTCACTTGATAACGGCTTCACCCGCGCCTTCGCCACTATCATCGACGCCAACCTGACAACGCTGATCGTCGCGAGTGTGCTGTTCTACATGGGCACCGGTCCGGTCAAGGGCTTTGCCGTAACGCTCGCCGTCGGGATCATCACGACCGTCTTCACGGCCTATACGCTAACAGCGTGGATGTTCGGCTACTGGGTTCGCCGCAGCCGTCCGAAGCACCTGCCGAAGGGTGTCCGCACCGCCATGTTCGACGGTCGCGACATTCCCTTCATGCGTTACCGTCGTGTGGTGTTCCTGATCACCGGCGCTGTAATGCTCGCCTGCGTTGGCGGTTTCGTGGCCAAGGGCCTGAACCTCGGTATCGATTTCCAGGGCGGCTCGGTCATCGAAGTCCGCGCCAAGCAGGGCGATGCCGATATTGCCGATATTCGCGATCGGCTGAACCAGCTGAACCTCGGTGAAATTCAGGCGCAGAATTTCGGTACGCCGCAGGATGTTCTCATCCGCATCCAGGCGCAGGACGGCGGCGAAAATGCCGAGCAGTCAGCGATCACCATGGTGCGTGGAGAGCTTGAGGACAAATATGACTTCCGCCGCGTGGAAGTCGTCGGTCCAGCCGTTTCCGGTGACCTGACCGTGACCTCAACCATCGGCGTTATGCTCGCCATGGCGGCGATCATGATCTACATCTGGGTTCGCTTCGAGTGGCAGTTTGCACTCGGCGCGGTCATATCCATGGTGCATGACGTGGTCTTCACCATCGGCCTATTCGTCTTCCTGGGGATAGAATTCAACCTGACCAGTATCGCGGCGATCCTGACGATCATCGGTTATTCACTGAACGACACCGTCGTCATCTACGACCGCGTCCGCGAAAACTTGAGGCGATACAAAAAGATGCCGCTGTCGATGATCATCGACGTGTCGCTGAACCAGACGCTGTCGCGCACGATCCTCACAGGTCTGACCGTGCTCCTGGCACTGCTGGCGCTGTATCTCTTCGGCGGCGAGGTCATCCGTTCCTTCACCTTCGCCATGCTGTTCGGTGTCGGTATCGGCGTGTTCTCCTCGGTCTACATCGCCGCTCCGGTGCTGATCGCCTTCAAGCTTCGTCCCGATAGCAAGGACGCGGAAGACGAGAAGGAAGAAAAGCCCGGTAACGCCATCGGCGGCAAGCCTGCCGTCTGATGGCCGGCGGGATCGAAATACGCCCGGCCCATTTTCCCGGCCGGGCGCCCATCGATGCCTATGGCAATGGCGGCTTTCGCTTTGCCGACATGTCGCATCGCGGCTCTCTTCTCCTGCTGCCTTCGGGCATTTACGGGTGGGAGCCCGTTGATGCGAAAGAATTGACCGTCGGGCATTTCGAAAAGGTTCTGGCGGAAGCGCAGGATATCGAAGTGCTGCTGATCGGTACGGGTGACGGCATGCGGGTTTTGCCGAAAGAACTGCGTGCCGCCTTCAAGGAGGCGGGAATTTCGGTTGATCCGATGAGCACGGGGGCTGCCGTGCGCACCTATAATATCATGCTTTCGGAATCGCGCGCCGTCGCCGCGGCGCTGATTGCCGTCGAAGGCTGAAGGCGTTTCGCGCGCGGGGAACCATGGAACCCACAGAAAATCTCGACGTCTGCCTCGCGATGCTGCGCGACACCGATCGTGACCGCTATCTCGCCTGCCTTCTGTCGCCGGCTGACAAGCGCAACTCTCTCGCCGCACTCTATGCCTTCAACGCCGAAATCGCCCGCATCCGCGATTCCGTGCGCGATGCGCTGCCCGGTGAAGTGCGCATGCAATGGTGGCGCGACCTTATCGACGGCAATCCGCACGGCGACAGCCAGTCCCACCCGGTGGCCGCAGCGCTTCTGACCACAATCGAGCAATATCGCCTGCCGCGCCCGGTGCTCGGCAATATGATCGAGGCGCGTATCTTCGACCTCTATGACGATCTGTTCGAGGATCGCAATGCACTTGAGGGTTACGCCGGCGAAACGGCCTCGGCCCTGATCCAGCTGGCAAGCCTCGTGCTTTCCGCTGATGATGCCGCTCAAAGTGCTGAAGCGGCGGGACATGCGGGTGTGGCTCAGGCCATGGCTGGAATGTTGCTGCTCATGCCGCTTCACCGGCGTCGCGGCCAGGTCTATATCCCCGCCGACATGCTGGCCGCGGCTGGTCTTGATCGTGAAACCTTTCTCGAGGGTGAGGACAGGCAGCGCATCGGTATTGCTGTGGAGATATTCGCCGTCCACGCGCTTGATCATATCGAGAAGGCAAGGCGTGCGACGATCGCAAAAAATCTCTTTGCTGCCTATCTGCCCGTTGCCTTGTCCGGCCCGGTCATCGCGGCCGCCAGAAAGGCGGGGGCGGGGGTATTTGATGGCGATCTGCAATTGTCGCAGCTTCGCCGGCAATGGCTGCTTGCGAAAGCCTCTTTCCTCAAGCGCTTCTGATTGCACAAGGCGGCAATCGCCGCGAGCCACACTTCACGCAAGCCTCAAGCTTTATGAACCCAGATCGGGTTCGTGTCGTTTCGAGTCGCGAATCGAGGGGTTTCGGTACTGAGGGAGCGTCCCGAATGAATTTGGCGATCTGGATTATCGTTTTCGTGCTGCTTTCTGTCTTTGCCGTTTATGCCTGGCGCATGTCGCGGGCGACCGAAGAGGACAGCAGCCATGATGTGGGGCAGGCGATCATGGATTTCGCCCGGGCCTTTCCCAATGAGGCGATCAGAAGCCTGCACATGACGGCGGATGGCGTCGCAGCTTTCGTGCGGCTGCACGATAACAAGGCCGGTTTCATGCGCAATATGGGTTCGCACTATGTCTGTGTGATGATCGATCCCGAGCGCATCCGGGTCGAGAGTCTGGAAACTGGCGATGGTTTCGTCGTCACCTTTTTCGACATGCCGAAATATAGCGGCTCATACCGCTTCAAATCCGCCGGAGAGGCGGCCGAGGTTTCACTGTGGCTGCTTGGCAGCCTTGTGGAGGCGCAGGATCATCACGACGAAGGGCCGCTGCCCTCAGGCGCCTGAACGGCTCCTCAGCCACTGTCATTGCCCGTCGAGCGGCGGGGTGGCAGCGGACTGCTGGCGCTCACGCCAGATGATGAACAGGCCGGATGCGACAATGATGAGGATGCCGAGCCATTTCGATGGGGTGGGGAAATCCGAAAATAGCGCGTAACCGAGGATCGTAGCCGAGATGATCTCGAAATACTGGAATGGCGCCAGCAAGGACAGCGGCGCCAGCCGAAAGGCCCTGACGATCAGCAGGTGCATGTAGCCGGATATCGATCCCAGCAGAACCAGCAGGACCAGCGCAAAGGCGGATTGCGGAAGCGAGACAACAAAGTCCTTGTCTCCCAGCGCATCGCCGACAAAAAGTGCGGCCGCCATGAACAGCGCGCCGGCGATGCCGGACATGGTCTGCATGACAAGCGGGCTGTCAGCATTACCGATTGCACGGTTGAGGAACAGATACAGCGTATAGAAAAAGGCGCAGGCGACGGGCAGGAGCGAGGTCCAGCCGAAGATCTCGAAACTCGGCTGGATGACGATCAGCGCGCCGCCGAAACCCACCACGATCGCCGTCCAGCGCTTCCAGCCCACCTTATCGCCCAGGAAGAGTGCCGACATCATCGTCAGCATGAAGGGTTCCACGAAATAGATCGCGAAGACGTCGGCCAGCGGCATGTATTTGACGGCAGCGAAGAACATCAGGCTTGCGGAGGCGTGCAGCACGCCGCGCAGGCAGTTCAGCCACGGTCGCCTGGCTTTGAACAGTGCCCCGGGTGATACGACCAGCAGCAGCGGCAGGGTGCAAAGGACCTGAAAAAAGAATCGGTAAAAGGTCACCTGCGCCGGCGACATGCCACCGCTGACCGCCATGTATTTGGCGATTGCATCCATGACCGGCAGCACCAGCATGCAGCCCGCCATGATGGTCATGCCCTTGGCGATATCGTTGAAACCGGTCCGGCTGGTCATTTGGAATACTGCACTTTCGGGCGGGAGGAGAGGTCAAGAGGACGTAAACAGTCGACCCGTCTCCAGTGCCCTGGCGGATTTCCGGTGCGTCGAGATCTTCATATCAACGACGAAGCATCAACGCACATTGCTTTTTATCATGCGTTTATCAGCGCCGCTGATACATCCACATCGACCGGACCGACGACGCCGTCAGGGTAGCGATTGCGGCGCAACGGCACCTTCAGTCACTGCCTCGCCAAATACCTCCTCAAACGCCTCGCGCAGCAGAACGTCGACATCGCCGATCATAACCGGCAATCCGAGATCGACAAGGCTGGTAACGCCGTAGGCGCTGATGCCGCAGGGTACAATGCCGGAAAAATGTGAGAGGTCGGGATCCACGTTGATCGAGAGACCGTGAAAGCTCACCCATTTGCGCAGACGGATACCGAGCGCGGCGATCTTGTCCTCTGCCATGCTGCCATCCGGCAGGAGAGGTTTTTCCGGCCGTCTGACCCAGACGCCGACGCGGTCCTCGCGCCGTTCGCCGCGGACGTTCATCTTGTCCAGCGTGCGGATGATAACATCTTCCAGTGCCGCCACATAAGCACGCACATCCTGCCGCCGGCGTTTCAGGTCGAGCATGACGTAGACGACGCGTTGTCCGGGACCATGATAGGTGTATTCACCGCCGCGCCCCGTGGCGAAAACGGGGAAACGGTCCGGCTCGATGAGGTCGGCGACATCAGCACTGGTGCCGGCAGTATAAAGCGGCGGGTGCTCCAGAAGCCAGACGAGTTCGTCGGCTCCGCCGTTGGCAATGGCGGCAACCTCACGCTCCATCTCTTCTATAGCCTGCCCATAAGGGACGAGACCTTCCGAGATTCGCCAGCGAACGGGCGGCGAACCAGCAGCGGGGAACATATTTGTCTCGATATCGGTGCGTGTGAGCATGAAAAAGTCCTTTCCACAGCCTTCTCGCAAAATGGCGAGAAGGCCGCAACCCCAGCATTTCCGGGCTTCCCGCATATAGGATGGTGCAGTGCGATTTTTAATTTCAAAAAACTGTCACGACGCTCTTGTGCACCCAAAATCCTTTTGCTACATGCACCCCCGTCGGCGCAAGTCGACGCCTACCACGATGCGGTCGTGGCGGAATTGGTAGACGCGCAGCGTTGAGGTCGCTGTGGGGCAACCCGTGGAAGTTCGAGTCTTC
>JAEXMK010000029.1 GCA_023444445.1 Pseudomonadota bacterium
GTCGCGGAACCTTGGCGATCGGTGACTGTCAGCGCGGCGGCTCTTATGCCCTGCGGGCACCGCCATGCCCATTCTGGCCAAGGCGGAACAAGAGCCTATGCCACCGCGCTGACAGTCAACCCCAGCCTAGCTGCTGTGCCATCCTGACTCACCGTTAACACCTTCGACGCCCTGTTTCCGGAGAACCCAGAAATGATTTCCGATCGACCTGGGACCAGCTCCTGAAGTCTGCTATAAAATTCATGTTTTCAATGAGTTATGGAGATTTTCATGGAGACGAAAAAGACCCTCGTTCGCGGTGTCGCAATCGACGTGATCGTTGTCGAAACGATGCACACGGATACGATCGGAACACTCTTCTACATCGCCATGATCTATGTCCGGCATCGTCGGACTGGTGCGCAGCACCTTGTCCAACGGACCCGAATTCCCGGCTCTGCGCAGGCCCTTGCCCGCGACGTGCAGAAGCGTGGCCTCCGCGCATTGGAAACCTTCAAGCAAGCCGCATGACAACCACAAAGGACATGAACATGAAGCACACTGTCACGATCGAAGAATGGGCCGGAGACATTGCATTCGTAACCGAGGCGACGGCATCCGATGGCCGCTTCCTGAGTCTCTATGCCGCCCCGCTGCCTGCCGACACGCAGGGCCGCTGGGTTTATACCGTAGACACGCACATCGATGCGGGTGACCATGAACTCAGGCACGTGACGCTGAACATCGCCTACAGCAAGGAAGCGGCACTTGCCGCCGCCGAGGAAGCCGCCCGGCAGTGGCTGCGGCCCATCCCTCGGCTGGAAGTGGTTGCGTAACGAAAGGAACAGAGAGAATGGGATTCGAACGACAGGTCCGGGAGCGGATCGAAGATGTCCTCAGCGGCGACAAGAAGCCGGAAGAAATTCCCGGCGCGACATCCGTCCGATGCGCGATGGGTCTTGTGCTTGGAACACTGGAAGGCATAACGACGCTGTCGGAGAGCGATGCGTGGGACTATCTCGACTCTGGCAACGTCGCGCTCGTCCATGAACTCCGCGACCAGTATCGTGACAGGACCGCGCAATGGCGAAAGCGGTACGAGGCAGATAAAGCGGCACTCGCCGAGGCCGAGGAAGTAGCACGAGCGAATAGGGCAAATGAGCCGCTTAGAGAACTGAAGGCACTCTCGAAGGCGCTGTGGGACGAGTTCGATGCGCAGAACGCCACGCAGCGAGAATAGCGGCGACAGGAGGCATAACCAGATTTGGACGGGTAAAGACACCACCCGATTGCTCAGACCGCCCTCAACGGCCTTTAAAATCGATTACAAAGTTGACTGCGGGGCCGATTGGCCCCGTTTCCATGTCGTCAGGTCTTGACGAGTCCGAGAAAGAACACGACGGCGCGGATCATTCTTCGCCCCATTCGATTGCGTCGAAGTCGAAGCCATCGTCATCAGCATCCCAGCCCTTCCAATCGAGAATCGGAGGATTGGCATCCGAGATCAGGTCCGCCGCCTCAAGGACCAGATCGGCGCAGCCGTTTGCATCCGGATCACCGCTCGCAAGCCCATCGGCAAGCTTCCGGTCGATGGCAATCACGCGGTCGCGGGCGACCGGAGACAGTCCGATCCGATCGAGGAAGGCCGCGAGGCTGGCCCCGCCGAGGTTGATATTGTCGTTCATGGCTTGAGTCCTGTGATTGAATCTGGATCGCCGGAACCGTCCGGCTCTGGCTTCGGTTCTGGTTTCGGTTCCGACGGCTTGGCTTGCGCAGCCTCCCATCGCTTCGCTTCGGCAAGAGCGGCGACGGCGATTTGGTCGTCACTGGCACCGTCCCGGCCGAGCGACCGGAGGGATAGCCAGTCTTCGAAGAAAATGCGGTTTCTCAGCCACTCGACGGCCTCCGGCGGAACCCGGTATTCAAGCAATTCGGCGGCCTTATCCTTGGTCCGCGACCGCTTCAAATCCTTGACCAAGCGCGACCAGGTTGGCGCGGCGCGACTGCTGGTCCGGTAGTAAGGTGGATCGATACCCCGTTCCATCTGATACGCGGTCGGACCGCGATCTTCGTCATCGATAGGGCTGATCTCAGCCCTCCGGGCAGACTGAGGCTCGGACTCCGGGGAGGCCACCGGAGAACGGATTCCATCGTCATCGGACAGACGACGTATCGCTCTCCCCGGAGGCGAGGAAACGCCGGGTGATGGCCGTGGCCGACGCGGCTCCGGGAAGAACGAGAACGACGGCATCGGAACCGATGGCAGCAGGGCCAACCCGGCTGATAGGATGGCGAGCAGTTGAAGCATGACCTTCCCCGCCGGATCGCCGCCCCGGCGTTGCCGTTGCCGCTCCGTCAGACGACGGCGCATCTCATCCGCGCAGGTCCGGCGTCTCTTTCTCGGTTCTGGCTTCATCGGCTGCCACCCTCGCCGACAGTCCCCCAGTCGAAGACCCGGATGTCATCACCCGGGCGGGCTTTATCACGCCAGACCTGAGACCGCCGCAGCCTCCCTTTTTCGGCACGGTAAAAGCTCGCCGCACCGAGCACGTCATCATCCGAGAGACAGCACTCTATGACATCGAGAAGCAGCAGTTGTGCCTGCTCGACCGATTGTCGGTTAATCTCCTCGATCCGTTGTTCGACCGCCCACATGCCCCGATCCTCCCGCTGCCTCCGATAAGGATGCGATCCGGAGGGGACCGGCGCAAATCAGAGGCGGGCATCGCGACTCCCGGAACAAGGATTCGACATCGAATCCTGGCGTATCCGAATACGCCCCGGTGCGCCGAACGAACTGTACGACCTCCGCTGGCGCTCGTTTTTCGGGACAATTCGAGAATTTCGGAGGATTCAGGCATCAGAATTCAGAAGGGAGGCCGAAGCCTCCCTTTCCTTCGAATCACCAAAATCAGGCTATTCAGCCGCAAGCTGGAGTTCAGGAAGCCACCAGGGTGGGGAAACAGGCTGGCGTCTTCGGCATAGCGGTTGATGCCTCATCAGCGAGAACCTGATTTCGGCCAGCCGACTTGGCAGCGTACAGAGCGGAATCTGCACGGTTGATGGCATAGTCTAATGTCGTCTCACCACTTCTGACCAAAGAAACACCGCAACTGATCGTCACCTGATGAGAAAGCCCTTCTTTGTCCCACTCCTTGTTGGCGAAGGATACGCGCAACAATTCGGCCAGAGCGATGCCCTCCTCCAGAGAGGCATCAGGCAAAATAGCCGCGAACTCTTCGCCACCAGACCGCATTGCTCGACCGTGCTTGCCGACAAGGCTCTCGATTTCATGTGCCAAGATCTTGATCACGCGGTCACCCATAGCATGGCCGTAAGTGTCGTTGATCCGCTTGAAGTAGTCGATGTCACAAACAATGACAGCACCACGCCGAGCCTTTACATCGCTCGCCAAAGCGTTCTGAAAGCCTCGGCGGTTCAGAAGCCCCGTAAGTTCATCCTTATCGGCTACGGTCCGATGTCGTTCTATCGCAGCGAACGCGCTTGCTCCCAAAGCGATAAACGGGAAAAACATGCAGACCGTGATCGTCGTAATGCTGACTTGGATATTGTAGAGCGAGTTTGCGAAGTCAGAAAGATTGTCACTCATCTCGTGGAAGAACGTAAAGAAGACTGCCCGGACGACGGAATCGAGAACCACGATCGACGTGGAAACCACCAGAGCAATATCGATCGGCCGAGATGCCTTGCGAGCCACGCTCACGACGGCAGCACCGAACAGGATGGCAAATCCGATATCGGTCAGGAAAAGTTGACGCACCAAGCTTTTGTCGACGAACACGAAATACGTCAGAGCAACAGAGTATATAGCGACAAAACTCAGTCTCTGAAGACGAAGCTTCGGCATACCGAAATGCACGATGAGCCCGCTACCGTAACAGTAGGCTGCACCGATAAAGATCATGCCAGACCCGAAGGTTGCAACGGAAGGTTCGGCAACAAATGTCGAGACGACAAAGCCGAGCGCGGTTTGCGCGAATCCCGCGCTCCATTGCCATGCAGCGGTGATGTTCAGGTACCAGAGGAGGAGGAATGCCAAAGAGACGATGCTGAACGTAACCGGCGGAACGTAAAAAATGACGTCGCTCACACCAAACTCTCCTGGATTCCTCGGTTGGCACTCTTTCAGTCTCGGCACGCAGAATAGGATTCGCAGTTTAACTGATCCTGAAGAAAGACTGGGATTATTGATAATTATTGGCCTTCGATGTCACCGCCGCCGAAAATCGACACGATCACGCCTAGCTCCCCAGACAGGACACCACGATGTCCCTGCTGCCTGTCACCAATTCAGATCGACATACATCTGCCGACGATCTCATGGATTTATGAAATCGTAAGCGGTCATCGCCCATGTACCATCATGTAAAATTACGTGACGCGGTTGCGGGGATTTCGTGCGAGTAGTTGAACTATTTTCAGGAGCCGGAGGAATGTCGATCGGTTTGAAACAGGCCGGGTTCGAGATCGTCCGCGCTTATGATGCCTGGCCTGTCGCGGTCGAGAACTACAATCGCAATGTCGGCAATCATGCGGTGGTCGCGGACCTGTCCGACGTGCTTTCGACTGTTCCGGAGATCATCGGACTGGCCCCTGACATGATATGCGGCGGCCCTCCCTGCCAGGACTATTCCAGCGCGGGAAACCGTAGGGAGGCCGACAACGCCCGTCTCACATTGGCCTTCGCCATGATAGTCTCCATCATCCGCCCACGATGGTTCATTATGGAGAATGTCCTTGGCTGCGCGAAGTCCGCGACCTGGGCCGAGGCGCGGACGATCCTGAAACGGGCGGGCTACGGCATCACCGAGAACAAGATCAATGCCAGTAGATACGGGGTTCCGCAATCGCGGCGGCGTCTGTTCGTCATCGGAAGGATCGGCGAGCACGACGATTTCCTCGCCTCATCGATCGCGGCAGCGGCCTCCGAGAAGCCGATGACGATCCGGGATTTGTTCGGGGCAACCGTGCCGGCCGCGATCTTCTTCCCGGCAACATCGGATGCACGTCGCTCTATCTGGTCTTCGGACGAACCCGCCCCAACGATCCGCGAACGGTCCATCAGACCCATTCCCGCGTCTTACCGACCGCATCCCGACGACGCGGCGCTCATTCAGAATGGTTATGTCTATTCCCGTCCTGTTCGCGCTGGCCGGGGCGTGCGATCGATCGATGAACCGTTTCCAACCGTCACCCGCACAGCATGGGAAAGACCGACGCCGCGCTATCTGTCCGCCCCGCATCATGGGGACCCCATAGCAGCGGTCGATACCGCCGTGCTCAAGGTGCATCAGATTTCGCGGATTCAGGGCTTCCCGGCATCCTGGAACTGGCAAGCCAGCGCCAAGCAGGACATTCTCCAGATGATCGCCAATGCCGTCCCGGCACCGGTTGCCACCGCGCTCGGTCGCGTCATCCTTGACCGCGAGGCGGGAAAAACGGCCCCGGCGATCGAGGGGCAGTTTTTGCAATGGCTTCACAGGCGCGGACGATCCAAGGCATCGGCCCGCAACGTCAAGGCATCGGCTGGCCGGGCTCGTCGGCTGCTCGGGGGAAGAACATTCTACAATCTGGCGCTGGAAATCGCCGCCCTCGAAAGCATCCCGGAGTTTCAGGCGATAAGGAAGGCAACGCAATCCGATCTTCGTCAGGCATTGCGGTTGCTGGCCGAATATCAGGCCACTCGCGGGGAGCACCGCAAGAAGCCTCGAAAGGCGGCCGCGCAGCCAACTGAAGGTTTCGCAGAAGCGGCGTGACGCCCTCCTGTATCACCAGAGGGCGGATAAAGTGCCATCAGGCAGCGAGAGGTTTTCCCCCGGCCATTGCCTCGATCACCGTCCAAGCGATGCATCGTTCAAGGTCGCCAGCTTCCATAATAGCATGGGGAGCCTTCTGCATAATCATCGGCATCAGAGGCATGGCATGCACCGCCAGCCACGGCGTGGATTTCGGCATCGGAATCGATGTTCCAGAAATCTGTTTGACGACCTCCCACATCGGCGCACTCGCGGCTTTCGTCCATGCCATGTAACAGGAAAACAGCCAGAGGCCAGAATGGTGGAGCGTGAAGCCGCAGGAGCCGGGTGCCGCTCCCTGAACCATTCTCACGGTCCAGCCTGTGTTTTCAATCTCACCGCCAGCGCCCATGACGTAGGGCATGAGCGTGTCGATGGCACTTTTGGAAACCTCGTGGCGTGGGCTGTTACGAAGATGTCCCGTGAAAAGAGTCAGGTGTGCAATAGTCCGCATTGCTGTGGCCTTTCTGGATCGATGGAAAAGGACGGGACGGCGGAACACCGCCCCTTCATCTCTGCTGTTGCAGAGAAAATCTCCTCTGAAAGGAGGAAGCCACCTGTGCGGCGGAAAACAGAGCCCTTGCGGGCGTGGGAGCCGCCCCCGGAGGGACGGCCCTGATTTGCGTTAGCGGCCCCCGTGGAGACCGCAACTTAATCCCTCATGGGGAACGATTACTGGAGCTTTTCATCCGAAGATGGCTGTATCTCCTAACCCCTCACAGGGAGCGATAATCGTGTCGGCGTTTCTTTCGTCCCGCTGACAAGATTGATGCTGACGCCAATCGGAAGGGCTTGCAAGTGGGAAGACGCAACTTTCTGCAAAAAAGTTGACGCTTAACATTCTGTAATTGTTGACAATTTCTACGCCTCGAAACGACACATCACGGCTGACGGAGGTCGAGCATCGCAATGTCCGGTGCTGGTTCTGGCTGACGTAGCGCGGCGAGTTCACGTCTGGCCGTCGCGAGATCGCGCCCGGTCTCCGTCAGGTTCTCACGCAGGTTCCGCGCCCGCGCCTCCGCTTCACGCCGCCCCGCGTCGGCGGCGCTGGCACGGTCGGCGGCATCGGCTGCGGCACGACGGAGTGCTTCCATTTCGGATTCCAGGGCGGCACGGATGCGGGACGCGACCTTCGATTTCCTGAAGCCGTCGAGCATGCTCCGCAACGCACCCGGGAGGCGCTGTATCCTTGCCGTTGCCTCCCTAACGCGAGCGGCCTCCTCCCGAACACGGGACATCATGGAGCGCGCACGGCGCTGTTCCTGCACGGCCTTGTCCTGAGCCGCTTTGGCGGCCTCTGTTGCGGCCTTGGCGGCGGCAAGCTGGCGGTCAGCTTCAGCCCTCGCCGCAGCCACCTCCGCCCGGATCACGGCGGCACCATCTTTCGTTGCCGCGATGAAGGATTCGCCACGTTCCTTCACGACCTTCGCCCGCTCGATTGTCGTGCGTAGCGCCTTCGCCTGAACTTGCTCGCTCTGCCATTCCGCCCGTGTCAAGCGGCGACGCTGGGGACCGAGGCGCGTCAGCCCGCACGGTATGGCGACCGTTTCATGATATGAATTCTGCCACTCCCGCATGGCCTGCTTGTAAGCCGCATCGCCGCGCTTGTTCAGCGCCTTCGAATCCTCATCTTCGGCGGGACCGGCCGCCATTAAAGCGGCCTTCGCGCACTGACCGGGATGTAGAGCCGATGCCCGCATGGCCGGATCGTCTGGCAGGATGTAGGCATGCACATGATAGTGGGATTCGTCTTCGTGACGGATCACAGAGGCGAGCTTGTTGCCGTATTGTGAACGGAGCCATGCCACGGTTCGCTTTTCCCACTCTTCCGCCTCAAGGCGTTTCCCCGGATCGGCGCGAACCTCCTCTATGGAATGAGGATGCGAGGCCACCACTGTCATGAGCGTGTGCTGGGTCTTCTGGATACGTCGGGGCTTACCTCCCTTCGGCGTGGACGTAGCGGCATCGGCGGTTGCATCGTGTATCCGTTCCAATTCGTCAATGCCGACGCCGAAAACGATGATGGGCGGCGATGGATTCGGAACGTGGACGGACGCGGACGGATCGCGCCGGGCCTCCCCGAACACGAATGCGGTCGAGCGCCCCTTACCGTCGCCCTTGCGGCTATACGCCGTCATGTGGACAAACTGGAAGCTCATCAGTGTTTCCGGGAGGTTGCCCCGCCTTCTGCATGGACATCGCGAATGAGCCGTTCAAGAAGATCGACGTTGCCGCCGACCATACCGAGCGTCTTCGCTTCGAGCATCAAGGATTCTTCGTATGCCGCCTTGTGTTCAGCGTAGAGCGGTCCGAACTTCGGATCATCCTTGATCTGGGTCATCAGAGCGATACCAAGCCCTTCGGCGCGGGCCTTGGCATAGACCATGCGGCGAACCCGATCGCGCAACGTGTCGGTGATGTTCAGAACCATATGAAAACTCCCTCCCGGTAGATGCTGGTGGAAGAATCGTCAGTGCCGGCGGAGCCAGAAACAAGTCATTAGTGACCGACTAATGACTTTCCCGTTGGTCAAGTCGTCGGCTCTCCGAGGGGGCTTCCGCCGGACTCCTCCGAGGGACCCGGCGGGGCCTTATCGCCGTCTGGAGGGACGACGAGCGTCACGTAATTTTACGTGACGCCATGGTGACGACCGTTGCCTGTCATCACGCCGCGATGCGGCATATTCACGATTCGTCGCGGTGTATGGTGTTTACCTATCATGGGGTCTGGGGGGCTTTGTCCCCCAGCACGATACACCATACAAAATCACTGCTCGTCAGCCTGTCGCATGGCCTTGTGGACCTGCCCGACCGACACCCCGAGGTGGGCCGCCAGTTCCGCAACCGTCATCCCCGCTGATGCCCGGAGATAGAGGGCCTTTCGCCCCATCTCCAGCCGCGCGGCCTGTTGTTCGGCCCGATCCTTCCCACCACGACGAATCCGGGATGCCTTCGTCCGTTCGGTGTTCAGTTCCCGTTTCCGATCCTCATCTACCAGCACCCGGAGTCCCGCCGCACGCTGTTCCGCCGGATCAATGCCCAGCCACTCGACAATCGTGCTGGCCTTCATCCGATAGCGGGCGTCTACTTCCCGCCCCTGGAATGTCACCGACTGCCCCGCAGCGGCCTGCCGTGCGCGCTTGATGACAGCAGACATGCGTGATTTCGTTTCGCTGTCACGCCATCCCGCTGCCTCGTGCCCGAGAGCAAGGATTTCCCGCCCAAGGACCTCTGGCGGTGAAATCCATGAGATCGCGGAAGCCGCCACGAAAAGCCAGATATCACGCTGGCCCTCCGATAACGTCCCCTCAGGACACCGATGTGCGCGGAGGCACTGGAGGTCAGTCAGGACCGTTTCCCAGTACGTCGCCGCAGACAGGAACTTTGCCGGACCTGTCTTGTCCTTACCCTCTGCCTTGCGCCTGGCACGCTCGGCACGCAGGGAGATCAGATCGGCATGGGTGACTGGTAGCACCTCATCGGCCAGCGTCCCGAAGACGTGCCGCGTGGGAACCTCTGGCGATCCGTGACACCAGACCATGCCAACCGTCCGCCGATCATTATCAGCGCGGCTATTGTCGGAACCAACGAGCCTGAAGACGCGGGCGGCATCTTGTGCCCGCTTGTCCGCTCCGAACGGCTCTAGGACGGTCCCCAGACGCTTCTGGACAGCATTCCAACGCGGCAAAGCCGCCCGTGGCAGGAGTTCCGTCAGCCAGACGCAAACAAGCCCCCGCCCCGTCGAGAGGATATACGAGGGGTGCGGCAACATCGCCTCTTCGAGATGACCGAGGACCGCCGTCGTCACGTCAGAGGGGGCCTTTCCCCGCCACCGCGATACCCCGTGATAATCGAGATCGGCGTAACATGCGCCGATCGCCGTCAGATCGGAGATCGATCGCCATTTCCCGAAAGCGGCCTGCGACACGTATAGGTCGACTCGATTGTCCTGTCGCAATAACCGTTCGGCTTCATCGACCGCGCACGAGCCAGCGCGGGCCGTCCATTCCCGCCACGGCTTGCCGCTGCCATCGCGCACACGTTGGGCGAAGCTGATGACACCGTTCCGGATTCCGCCGTCACGACCGTTGTAAGGATGAAGATTTTCGAGGTGCTGGCGGGGACCGAATACGGTGTAGTCGAAACCTAATTGTTGACAACGATTTTGGGTGTGCGTTGGCGTCGAGGCGGCTGGGGCATATCCCAGCCGGGCGGTCAACGACCCGTCAGAGGGGTCTTTACATCAATGTCGCCGCAGGCAATCATATGAATACATTCCTAAAAGCCGCCGAGGATTCCAGTCCTGTGACAGCGGCTTTTTTTATGCTCATATGGCGGCAAGCGCTGGTCAAGAACCTCTTCCAAACGAGAACAAAAATCTGCTTGTTCTCGTTTTGATCTTGTTAATCTGCTGGGAAGGATTAAGACATATTGTCAAAATTCGACACAGCGATGGAGTGATTCGTGACCGCTATCGACACCGACTTCAGCGAGCTCGTCCGCCGGACAGGCCTTTCCGTGGAACAGATTTCAGTACGCGTCGGAAAGAGCGTCCGGACGATCCACAGGTACATTGACGGCGAGGTTCGTGTGCCGGCGCTGATCGCTGAAACCGTAAGGAAGGTCGCGGACGAACGCTGCGGCGGCGAAGGAAAGAAGGATGCTTTCACGTTCGTTGACCTGTTCGCCGGGATCGGCGGGCTACGGCGTCCGTTCCAGGAGCTTGGTGGCAAGTGCCTGTTTACGGCCGAGTGGGACCGCTTTTCGCGCGAGACCTACGCGGCGAACTTCCCGGAGCCAGCCGATAGCGTCCATGTGTCGGCCGGCGACATCCGACCATATGCGAATGATCCAGGTGCTGTTCCGGAACACGATGTCTTGCTTGCAGGATTTCCATGCCAGGCATTTTCGATCGCCGGCGTTTCCAAAAAGAATGCACTTGGACGCCCGCATGGGTTCCTCTGCGATACTCAGGGCACGCTGTTCTTTGATCTCGCGAAGATAATCGCTCATCGCCGCCCCAAAGCATTCCTCCTGGAGAACGTGCGCAACCTTCAATCCCATGATGGCGGGAAGACCTTCGCAACGATCATGCACGTTCTTGAGGTGGAACTGGGGTACAAGGTGCAGTACCGGGTTATCAGTTCGGAACCGTGGGTACCCCAGAAGCGCCAGCGCATCTTCATTGTTGGATTCCGAGAAGACACCGATTTCGACTTCAGCAAGCTTGAGATTCCGACAGGTCGGATGCCAGTCTTGGGAGACATCCTTGAGAAGGACGTTGATGCCAAGTACACCTTGACCGCGCATATGTGGAAGTACCTTCAGGACTACAAGGACAAGCACCGGGGAGCCGGAAACGGCTTTGGCTACGGGCTCTTCGGGCCGAACGACGTTACCCGCACACTGTCAGCACGGTATTACAAGGACGGTTCAGAAGTGCTTGTGGAGCAGCCCGGAAAGAGGCCTCGGCGTTTGACCCCTCTCGAATGCTCTCGCTTGATGGGTTTCAACGGGCCTCAAGGCACGGATTTCCTGATTCCGGTGTCTGATACGCAAGCGTATCGTCAGTTCGGGAATGCGGTCGTCGTTCCAGTCGTCCGTGCTGTTGCGAACCTCATGATGCCCCACATCGAAATTGCACTCCGCGCCGCCGGCGCGCAGCTTCCTGTGCCCGAGATCAGCCAGCAGCAGCAGGGCATCGCGGCATGACATGGTCGATGTAGTCAGCCCGGAAGTCCGGAGCCGGATGATGTCCGGCATCAGGGGGAAGAACACGAAGCCGGAACTCCTGATCCGCTCGGCTCTCCATAGCGCCGGGTTCCGCTACAGACTCCATGCCAAGAACCTACCTGGGAAGCCCGATATGGTATTCCCCAGGTACGGCGCTGTCCTGTTCATCCACGGGTGCTTCTGGCACGGTCATGGCCCCGACTGTAACCTGTTCAGATGGCCACAGTCGCGGGAGGACTTCTGGCGGGAGAAGATCCGCAGGAATGTCGAGCGCGACGATGCCCAGATACAGTCCCTTCTGGGCGCAGGTTACCGGGTCGGAACTATCTGGGAATGCGCGCTCAAAGGAAGGCAAAGGCTTCCACTTGACGTTGTGATCAGGCTTTGTTCGGATTGGCTTAAGGCAAGCGATTCGAGACTGGACATTCATGGACATCAAACGCGGTCATCTGTCTGATTACTTCGAAGGCGCCGCGGTGAAGCGGCTGACAAAGGTCGATGCGACGCCGAAATCCAACCAGCACGAGGTCGGCACAACGCGGGCAATGGAAGCCTTTCTGGGACGCGAGAAGCGTGTCTTCGAGGTTTCCTATGTATGGCTAGGCGCGGAGCAGGACGGCTTTTCTGTGGATGGCACGGCAACAATGTACGATGCCCGAGAGCGCAAGGAATACCGTCCGGCGGAATGGCGCCTTTACTACAATTCGAATCCTGTGACAGAGGCCATGAACGAGGGCGATGCCCTTTTCCTGGCGATCGAACCTTCCGGGCGGCTTCACTTCATCGTGACGGCTGCCGGATCAACGAATGAGGCTCAGCTTCTCTGGCTCTTCGGCATTGAACCATCAGGTAAGAGCTTCATCTCCCGCGAGATCACGGCTGAAGATGATCCCGGGCTCGACTTCGCAGCACGTTTCATTCTGGACGAGCTCGGCATCGAGTTTGAGGATCCCAAGGCAAACGAACTAGACACCATCATCGACAGGTTCGGTCTCGAATTTCCCACGACAGCCGTATTTTCTGATCTTGCCCGCCTCACGTTGCCGGACGTTCGCGCTGAGGACGATCCAGACGTGGCACTCATCGCATGGCTCGATCATGAAGAAGCTCTTTTCCGACGCCTAGAGCGTCGGGTCGTTGCTGATCGCCTCATGAAAGGATTTGTTACAGGCGAGGATGTCGATGTCGATGGTTTCATATCGTTCTCTCTAAGTGTCCAGAACCGTCGCAAGTCCCGAATGGGACACAGCCTAGAGAACCACCTGGAGGCAGTGTTTCAGGGATGCGGAATCCAGTACGCCAGAGGAGCGATCACGGAAGCAGGCAACAAGCCTGACTTCCTCTTCCCTGATGCGGATGCATATCAGACGGCAGCCGTCGGCTCTCCGAACCTTGTTATGTTGGCCGCGAAATCGACCTGCAAGGATCGGTGGCGTCAGGTTCTTCCTGAAGCTCTGAAAATTCCGGAGAAACATCTGATAACTCTGGAGCCTGGCATTTCAACAGCGCAGACGACCCAGATGGCTGGCTCCAACCTGAGCCTCATTGTGCCGACCTCAATCCAAGATAGCTACACGGTGGCGCAGAGAGGATGGCTTTGGAGTGTCAGTAGTTTTGTGAACTTCGTGAGGTCAAAGCAGGCCGAATGAGGCAACAAGTCCCCTATTCGAATGCATCTAAAAATCTTCGCGTTGACTCGACGAGCTCTCGCAATCGGCTTCGCTCAATTCAATTGTTGACACCTCCACAAAGCACCCCCACATTGTTGACGCGACATTGAACAAGGCTTTGAAATTAAAAGGGATTATAGATCGGCCGTCCGGCTCCAGGTTCCCCAGCCAATTCTCCTTAGAAGCCGCTAATTCCTTGATTTTCCAGTCGTGCCGGATATCGTTTTGGCATCATTGGCGACCTGATGCCTGAAACTGGTGCTCAAGCGCACCAACCGGTACGCCATCGGCATCCACGGCTCCAGCGTGATCAAGTTCGCATAGACCGAGCCAGCGTATAATATTTCTCGCCATTCAGCGGCCTTGCATCGTGCCGGTAGAATGGTAGTCCATCGAGGTTTTTAGAGAGGGAGATTGCGCCAGAAGCACGTCGGCTGGTATGCACGCCTCGACGATAAGTGTCGGGGCCGCAACCGGAATGACGCCGTCTCGTTCTTGAAAACGTATTTGGGATGACGCGCGGCGATGACACCGAACCCGGTGCGACATCCAACCGTTCCGATACGTCTTCTCCGATCAGGATTTTTGTCTCGCCTAAATGCTCAGGCGCATCGTCTGGCTCGTTGCTCAGCGACCGCCCTGCGGGACAACCGGATTCTCGTGCCTGCTCCACCGTTGATCCCACGCAGGTCTACGGCCAGGCTCGGTGGTTAGTTTGATCCTTATCGAGTGTCATCGGGTAACGAGAGAGGCGTACTAAGACAGCGGCCATCACAGAGGCGTTCCGACGACACAACTACGCATGCATGCTTTTGTGCGTAAGCACTGTCACAAGGCCGCACACTGGTGTCATTGGCACGACTTGCTGCATTGAATTGAGCACGCCTACAGGCTCCACCTGTATATTGCAGGAGGCCATTAATCGTTAGATTGTGCAACTGCCGTAAGGAGTGCGGGGCCATTATGATGCGGCGCCTTATGCAATAGACGTCAACCCTACGGCGTTGGCAGGGCAGCCCTTACGCGCATTCTCGAACGGTGACCAAGCGCAATTGCGAGGGCTTGATACCCTGCCACATCTTGGTCGCCTTTATGTTTCTCTGATCGATCCGGTTTTCACCCGTTCGTCTTTCAGGTTTTTGGATATGGCCAATCCAACATGATCAGCTTGATTAAACATTTGTTGTCGCTGAGCTGTCTGCTGTTTTTCACCGTCGCTATCGCGGGTGGGATTTATCTTGTTGCGTTGAACCAGGATCTTCCAAACCACGAAGTCTTAAGTTCGTATGAACCTCCCGTCGAGTCTCGGGTCCACGCTGACGATGGGTCCCTGCTCACGGAGTTTGCGCATGAAAGACGACTTTTCCTGCCGATCCAGTCGATTCCGGATCGCGTCAAGGAGGCTTTCATCTCCGCGGAGGACAAGAATTTCTACAGTCACGCCGGCATTGACGTTGCAGGAATAGGTCGAGCCATTCTGAAAGACGTGGAAAATTTCGGCTCCGGTCGTCCGCTGAGAGGCGCATCGACGATTACACAACAGGTCGCCAAGAACTTTTTCCTTTCCAAAGACCAGACTTTTAACCGGAAAGTGAAGGAAGCAATTCTAACCCTTCGTATCGAGCAGACTTATTCGAAGGATAAAATTCTCGAGCTTTACCTCAATCAGATTCCCTTCGGCATGCGTGCCTTCGGCGTGGCAAGTGCAGCCCTCGCCTATTACGGCAAGCCCGTCACCGAGCTGACGGTGGCAGAGGCGGCTTACCTCGCCGCGCTTCCCAAGGCGCCTTACAATTACGATCCTTACCGACACACTCAAGCCGCGCTGGTTCGCCGCAACTGGGTTATCGATCGCATGGCCGAAAACGGCTACATCACCAACGACGAGGCCGAGGTCGAAAAAGCCAAGCCTCTCGATGTGAAGACGGGCGGCGGCGACCATGACATTATCGCCGCAGATTATTTTTCTGATGAAGTTCGCCGGCAGCTGATAGACCAGTTTGGAGAAAAGGAGCTTTATGAAGGCGGCCTTTCTGTCCGTACATCGATAGTCCCGGACATGCAGAACCTTGCGCGCAAGGCCTTGCAGAAAGGTCTTGTCGAATTTGACCAGCGCAGGGGGTTTCACGGGATACTGGCCACAGTTGATATCTCGGGTGATTGGGGCTCCAGCCTCCTGAAACTCGTTTCAACTGGCAAGGTCCCCGATTTGAATGACGTTCCTGAGTGGACGCTGGCAGTCGTTCTCGATGTTTCACCGCAATCTGTCGAAATAGGTCTTCGCCCAGAAACGGACAGATCGGGTCGGCCCTCCGGCGATCGCCAGACCGGAACAATTTCCGCCGCCGACATGAAGTGGGCCTTTCATGACGCCGACAACAACAAAACCGCAAAATCGCCAAATGCGGTTCTGAAGCGCGGCGACGTCATCTATGTCGAACGCGTTTCCACGAATTCGCATAATTTCCTGTTGCGCCAGGCACCGAGGTTGCAAGGCGGTTTCGTGGCTATGGATCCTAAGACCGGACGCGTTCTGGCGCTGACGGGCGGATTTTCTCACGCGCTTTCAAAGTTTAACCGTGCAACTCAGGCCATGCGGCAGCCCGGCTCGTCCTTCAAGCCGTTCGTTTATGCCGCGGCTCTCGACAGCGGCTATACTCCAGCTTCTGTCATCCTTGACGCCCCGATCTCAATTGCCAATGGCGGAGAGGTCTGGTCTCCGGACAACTACGGCAATGAGGGCAGCAACGGACCATCGACCCTGCGTTTCGGGATCGAGCATTCGCGAAACCAAATGACCGTGCGTCTGGCACAGGACATGGGCATGGATCTGGTTGCGCAATATGCGGAACGCTTCGGCATCTATGACAAGATGCCCACTTATCTTCCCATGGCCCTCGGCGCTGGAGAAACCACCGTTTTGCGTCTGGTTTCGGCTTACGCCGTGATTGCGGATGGCGGTAAGCAGATCAAGCCGACGCTAATCGACCGGGTTCAGGACAGATATGGCAAGACAATCTTCCGTCATGATGATCGCGTCTGCAACGAATGCAATGCAGGCAAATGGGAGCATCAGAAAGAGCCGACGCTAGTTGACAACCGCGAGCAAGTTCTCGATCCAATGACGGCCTACCAGATAACGACGATGATGGAAGGCGTGGTCCAACGAGGCACGGCAGCGGGAACAATCCACATCTCCGATCGGCCGGTTGCCGGCAAAACAGGGACGTCCAACGACTCCAAGGATGTCTGGTTCGTGGGCTTCACACCGAACCTGGTCGCAGGCGTTTACATCGGTTTCGACACTCCAGCCTCGCTCGGTCGTACCGTGACGGGTGGGACGCTTGCAGCACCAATTTTTGCAAAATTCATGGAGCCCGCATCGAAGTTGATGCCGGCAGAGCAATTCCATGTTCCCCAAGGTATGACCTTCGTCGCCGTCAACCGCAAAACTGGCATGAAGGCGCAGCCGGATGATCCGGATGCCATCACCGAAGCGTTCAAACCGGGCACTGGCCCCTCCGACGGCTTACACATCATCGGAGACAGCGAAGAGACGATGCAGGAACAAAATCCAGACGCGTCGCCGCAGGCGGAACAGGCTGTGAAATCTGGGGCAAGCGGTCTTTTTTAGATACTGCTTGCTACTCCAAGAATGGCAAACCTTATGCGGATCAACGGTCGGAATTTAAAGGCTGTGTGCGTAACGTTTCCGAAAGCCCACGATTTATAAGCCTTGATCGACCGTTCCCACATGTTTCCGGATATTCACAGAGGTTCTAGTCAGTGATAAATGACAGAGAGTCAAATCATACAGCCAAAGTCGTCGGCTGTGTTGTGGTAGCGGGAGAGGGACTTGAACCCCCGACACGCGGATTATGATTCCGCTGCTCTAACCACCTGAGCTACCCCGCCACAGGGGAAACGTGACAGTCATGTGACTGGCTCGCTCCATCAGGATGAGCGGCTTATAAGGTGCCGCTCCCCAAAGTGTCAAGCGCAAGATGCGCAAAAAATTCGCTTTCCGCATCGCTGCAAAAAGCAAATTGTTTCAGGCGGCAACCGGCTTTTCCAGAAGCGCCTTCAGCGATGCCTCGGCATCGGCCGAGCGTTCCGAGCGGTCGATAAAGCCACCGCCGTAGACGCGGGCGTCCGCTCCCGGCGCAGAATAGAGCACGCAGGCCTGGCCCGGAGCGACACCCGCCTCACCGGTCATCAGATCCACATAGATGCCGTTTTCATCCGCATGCAGCACAGCTTCCATCGGCGGACGGGTGGAGCGTACCTTGGCGAAACAGGCGAAGCCCTGCCCGGCGTCGACGGCCAGTTCGCCGTCACCCAGCCAGTTCATGTCACGCAGATAGACGCGGCGGGTTTCCAACGCCTCACGCGGGCCAACAATGACCCGGCGGCCACGCGCATCGAGATGCACGACGTAAAGCGGCTCGCCTGTTGCAACGCCGATGCCGCGGCGCTGGCCGATGGTATAATGCACGATGCCATCGTGGCGGCCGAGCACGCGGCCATCAAGATGCACGATATCACCCGCCAGAGCCGCATTCGGCTTCAGCTTGTTGATGATATCGGTATATTTGCCCTGCGGCACGAAACAGATGTCCTGGCTGTCGGCCTTCTTGGCGACCACCAGCCCCATCTCTTCCGCCAGTGCCCGCGTTTCGGCCTTGGAGAGGCCACCGAGCGGAAAGCGCAGGTAATCGATCTGCTCCTGCGTGGTGGCGAACAGGAACCAGCTCTGGTCACGGTCACTGTCGATCGGGCGGTAAAGCGCACGTCGCCCCGGCTGGCCGGCAACGGGATTGGGGCGCGATCGGATGTAATGACCGGTCGCCAGTGCATCGGCACCCAGTTCCTGGGCGGTGGCAAGCAGATCGGCGAATTTTACCGTCTGGTTACAGGCAACACAGGGGATAGGCGTTTCGCCCATCGCATAGGCTTCGGCAAAGGGGTTGATGACGGTTTCGCGGAACCGCGCTTCGTAATCCAGCACATAATGCGGAATGCCGAGCGTTTCACAGACCCTGCGCGCATCGTCGATATCCTGCCCTGCGCAGCAGGAGCCGGCGCGGTGCACGGCAGCACCATGGTCGTAAAGCTGAAGCGTAATGCCGAGGACATCATAGCCCTCGCGCTTGAGGATACCGGCCACCACTGAAGAATCGACGCCACCGGACATGGCGACAACGATCCGGGTATCTTCCGGCCTCTTGTCAAAATCGAGCGTATTCACTTTTTTTCCCATCGTCAGTCATAACGGGGGTAAAGGCCCCGCCGCCTGTCGGTCATCCGCCACGCGGGGAAACTGGCCATCAATCAGGCCGTCTTGCCTCGCCATCCTGCGGATTTAAGGGCTGCATATAGAAAGGAATGGCCGCGCGCGCAAGTACGGGGCGGAAAACCGCCCCGTAAAGCCACCATATTCGGATTATGACAGGCCTTCAGGCACCGGCCGTCTTCTGGCCGCTGCTGCCGAACCACTTGTCGCGTTCCCGCCACAGTGCCGGCAAAGCCAACAGACCGATAGCCGTGAAGGCGATCAATGTTTTGTTCAGCTGCGAAAGCTCAGCCGTGCGGCCATCAAGATAATAGACGGCGTAGACGATAGCCACATGCCAGACATAGACCTGCAGCGAATGGCGGCCGAGCAATTGCAGGAACTTCAGCGACAGCACCCAGATCACGCCTTCGGCAATCGAGCGCACGATCGGGCGGTGATGCATAGGACCGGCGATCACCAGCCAGGTTAGGCCGACACCGACGGCAAGGAAGTTGATGAGGTAGACCGGGCCGAAATCGGCGCGGATTTCCATGGTGGAGAACTTGCCCATCATGAATTCAGGCATCAGGCCCCAGGCCGTGGCGATGCGCAGCGGCATGAAGAACAGGCAGATAAGCAGCGCGGCCTTTGGCAGCCACGTGCGCTGCGGCGAGAAGATCGCCTTCCACGGAATGCGGTTCTGCGCCGTCATCGCGCCCATCACCAGCGCTGAATAAAACACCAGCTGCCAGCCAAGCAGGTTGAAGCTGACACGGATGCCCTGCTCGTCCGAACCCTTGACGAGCTCGTTGAGCGGGGTGGTGACGATCTGCTGCAGGCCGAGCTGACCGGCCATCCAGACCAGCAGGGAACCTGCCATGACATAGGCCCACTTGCCGTCGAGGCAGAGCTTAACAAGGATCGGCGCAAACAGCATGTAGACGATATATTGCGGCAGAATATCCATGAAGGTCGGCTGGAAGAGGAATGTCGCAATGGCTGCGAGACGCAGCGGGTCGTCAAACGACGTCATGCCAAGCCAATTATACCAGATATAGGGCGCGTGCGGGATGACCATGCGGAAGAACAGCACGGCAATAACGAGGCCCATCGCATAACGATAGAGCTCCATCGCCCTGTTCCAGATCATCTGCTTACCGGCGTCATAGCCGTATTTCATCATCTTACGCGCATAGACCATGCCGATCAGAAGACCGGATAGGAACACGAAGCCCTGCGCGTCCTCGACAAAGGCAAACTGCCGGTGATTGATTTCCACTAACCAGAACCCGCCGGCAAACACCAGATGGTTGATCAGCATGAAAACGAGGAAGTAACCACGCATCCCGTCGATCAGGTCAAAGCGTTTCATCTCGATAGCTCTCCGTTCTCGCAGGGCCAGCATTGCCCAGCCACCCAGCCCGGCTTGCGGGAGGCGGGCCGGGAATTGGATTGTCAACGCTGTTTTGCGCCTGAGGTTCCCTTTCCAAAGCGGTCTAGAACCGGCGCAAAAAGTCACATTGACGTGTACAGACCTTGGTTAGGATGCGGGGACTGAATGCCCGATGAATGAAAAAAGGCGATTCCGTGAACGAATCAGCCATGCGTGCGTGATATGCCTCAGCTTGGAGGCTGTAAAGCCTTGCATAGCAGTGCGACGCGAAAAGCCGGGGCAATCGCGAGCCGAGATGTCATTGGTAAAATTTTGTCGAGCGTTTTGTCGATCGAGGGAACCGGCCCGGCACGAAAAAGCCCGGAGGAATCAAGCTCCGGGCTGCTCAAACTCTAACAATGCGAGTGATTCCTCAGGCGGCGGCCTGAATGGCGGCGACCTGCCAATTGTCGTTGCCGCCACGGCGCACGAAAGTCCACATTTCCACCGCTTCGGAAGGCTTGTGCTCGTCACCCTCGATAACCTTGCCCGAGGTACGATCGCGCATGATGTCGATCGCGGAGTAACGCATGGCAACCGTTGCATAGTCCTGGCCCTCTTCGTGCCAGGCTTCGGCGACATCGCCCTGCAGCAGCGTCACATCGCGGACGTCGTTTTTCACGCCACTGGTGGCATTGTCGCTTAGTTCTTCGGCGAGGTAGGACATGGCTTCGGGCGTCGTCAGCTTGCGCAGCGTGCCGTAGTCCTCGGCGGCATAGGCAGACTGGACGTCTTCCAGCATTTTCTGGAAGGTTTCGAGGTCACCCTGGGTAATACCAATCTCATCGCCTTCGGACACGGCATTGGCGTGCGTCACCGGCTTGGCCGTGGCAACAGCCGCACCGCCCGCCGCACCCGCAAGCGCGCCGATCTTCGGAATCTTGAATGAGGATGCGGAAGGACCCGCCTGTGAGCCACCGTTAAAGGAGGAACCGGAATTGTCCGTGCGCGGCGATCCGCCTGCCGAGCCATAGGCCGGTTGGCCCTGACGGCGCGAAGCGAAGAAGCGCATCGCGAACATGACAAGAAGACCGATAAGGGCCACCTGCAGCAGCATGCCGAAGAAGCCGGCCATGCCACCAAAACCGCCACCCAGCAACATGCCGAACAGACCGCCCATCAGCAGGCCGCCCATCAAACCACCCATCATGCCGCCGAAAAGGCCACGATTTTGCTGCGGCGCCTGTGCGCCGGGACGTGCCGGCTGAGCAGCGCTCGGTGCCGCCTGATTGGTATTGGGTGTCATGCTGCGGTTGATCGGCGCAGTCTGGCCGGGAGCCGTGCTGGTCGAAGGCGGAGCGGAATAGGTCCGCGTGCCACGGCTTCCGAAACCGCCGCTGGCGCGACGTGCCTCTGCCATATCAACCGCCACAAAAGACACCGCGATACCAAGCGCGGCGACTGCGAACAAACCCTTGAAGCGCCGAAAGGCAGCAAACATCGTTATCTCCTGTTGGCCACCCTCCCATGAGCGGCATCTCGCAAGCCGATATAGCAACTCACGATCATCATTTTTAGACCGGCCGGCTTAAATTTTTTGTGATATGCAACCAAAGCGCGATCCAGATAGCAAAAGCCGCGACAATGACAACTGGAAAGCAAAAACCGGCACAGGGTTTCCCCTGCACCGGCTCCTATTGTCCCCTTGGGAGGAACGATAGATCAATCGACGTTAAACGTCAGCGGCTTGACCTGGCGGATGGCCGGGTTGGCGCGCAGCTTGTCCAGCACCTCTTCGGAAACCGGGCCGTCAACATAAAGCAGCGCGATGGCGTCGCCAGCTTCCTTTTCACGTCCGAGCTGGAAGTTGGCGATGTTGACGCCAGCCTCGCCGAGCGTGGTACCCATGAAGCCGATCATGCCCGGAACGTCCGTATTGGTGATGTAGATCATGTGCGATCCGACATCGGCATCCATGTTGATGTTCTTGATCTGGATGAAGCGCGGCTTGCCATCCGAGAACACCGTGCCGGCAACCGAGCGGATCTGGTTTTCCGTCTTCACCGTCAGCTTGATGTAGCCGTCGTAAACGCCGGTCTTGTCACGCTTGACCTCGGAAAGGATGATGCCTTTCTCCTTGATCATGACGGGGGCCGAAACCATGTTCACATCGGCAACCTGGCTGCGGATGAGGCCGGCCAGCAATGCACTGGTCAACGCCTTCGTGTTCATGTTGGCGGTTGCACCGTCGTAAAGGATTTCGATTTCCTTGGTGGCGCTTTCCTGCACCTGGCCGACGAAAGACCCGAGAACATCCGCGAGACGGATGAACGGCTTCAGACGCGGCGCTTCTTCAGCCGTGATCGACGGCATGTTGATGGCGTTGGAGACGGCACCCTTGACCAGATAATCTGACATCTGCTCGGCAACCTGCAGGGCAACGTTTTCCTGTGCTTCCGTGGTCGAAGCGCCAAGATGCGGCGTGCAGACGACGTTCGGAAGGCCGAAAAGCGGGCTCTCGGTGGCGGGCTCGACTTCGAACACGTCAAAACCGGCACCGGCGACATGGCCGGACTTGATGGCTTCGGCAAGGGCTGCCTCATCCACAAGACCACCACGGGCGCAATTGACGATACGCACGCCCTTCTTGGTCTTGGCGAGGTTTTCAGCGTTCAGGATGCCGCGTGTCTTGTCGGTCATCGGCACATGCAGGGTGATGAAATCGGCCTGGGCCAGCAACTCGTCCAGCTCAACCTTGGTGACGCCCATTTCCTGCGCACGCTCCGGCGACAGGAAGGGGTCGTAGGCCAGAACATGCATCTTGAGGCCAAGCGCACGCGAGCAGACGATCGAACCGATGTTGCCGGCACCGATGACGCCGAGCGTCTTGCCGGTGATTTCGACACCCATGAACTTCGACTTTTCCCACTTTCCGGCCTGCGTGGAGCTGTCGGCTGCCGGAAGCTGGCGGGCAACTGCGAACATCAGGGCAATCGCGTGTTCCGCCGTTGTGATGGAGTTGCCGAAAGGCGTGTTCATGACGATGATACCGCGGCGCGAGGCAGCCGGAATATCGACATTGTCGACGCCGATACCGGCGCGGCCGATGACCTTCAGGTTGGTCGCGGCTTCAATCAGCTTTTCGGTTGCCTTGGTGGCAGAGCGGATGGCGAGGCCATCGTAATTGCCGATGATTTCCGCAAGCTTATCCTTGTCCTTGCCGAGCTTCGGCTGGAAATCAACTTCGACGCCACGATCACGGAAAATCTGGACGGCGGTTTCCGACAGTTCGTCGGATACGAGTACGCGAGGTGCCATGGTTCACGGGCTCCTTGGAGAAAGGGATGGAAATGTGCGAATGGGGAATGCGCGGCCCTGCATCATGGCAGGGCCGGTATCAAAATCAGGCCGCGGCCTTAGAAAGCGTTGCCTTCTGCGTCTCATACGCCCAAGCGAGCCATGGCATGACGGCTTCCATATCCGCCGTCTCGATGGTCGCGCCGGCCCAGATGCGCAGACCGGACGGTGCGTCACGGTAAGCGCCGATATCGAGGGCGACATTTTCCTTTTCGAGCAGGGCGACAATGCCCTTGGCAAAATCGGCCTGTGCGGCGCCATCCAGCGCCTGCACTTCGGGATCAACGATCTTCAGGCAGACGGAGGTGTTGGAGCGGGTTTCCGGCTTCACGGCCAGATTGGCGATCCAGTCGTTCTTCTCGATGAAGTCGTAGATAACCTTGGCGTTGGCATCGGCACGGCCGATCAGCGCCTTCAGGCCACCGAGGTTCTTCGCCCAAAGCAGCGCGTCGATATAATCTTCAACGCAAAGCATGGACGGCGTGTTGATGGTCTCGCCGGTGAAGATGCCTTCGATCAGCTTGCCGCCGGAAACCATACGGAAGATTTTCGGCAGCGGCCAGGCTGGCGAATAGCTCAGCAGACGCTCAACGGCACGCGGCGACAGGATGATGACGCCATGGCCGCCCTCGCCGCCCAGAACCTTCTGCCAAGAGAAGGTGACAACGTCGAGTTTCGCAAAGTCCATGTCCTGCGCGAAAGCAGCCGAGGTGGCGTCGCAGATGGTCAGGCCCTTGCGGTCAGCCGGGATGAAATCAGCATTGGGAACGCGAACGCCGGAGGTGGTGCCGTTCCAGGTGAAAACCACATCGCGGTCAAAATCAACTTCGGCAAGGTTCGGCAGCAGGCCATAATCGGCCTCGAACTTGCGGACGTCCTTCAGCTTCAGCTGCTTGACGACGTCTGTAACCCAGCCGGCGCCGAAGCTTTCCCAGGCGAGCATATCGACGCCACGTTCGCCGAGCAGCGACCAAAGCGCCATTTCAACGGCGCCGGTGTCGGATGCGGGAACGATGCCGATACGATAATCGGCGGGCACATCAAGAATTTCGCGGGTGAGATCGATCGCCTGCTTCAGCTTGGCTTTGCCAACCTTGGCGCGATGCGAGCGACCGAGCGGTGCATCGGAGAGAGCATCTAGCGACCAACCGGGACGCTTCGAGCAGGGACCAGAAGAAAAATGCGTATTGCCCGGACGGAGGTCCGGCTTCACTATATCTGTCATTTAACTACCCTTTCAGATAGGCGCCTCTCGTTAGGGAGAGGTGTCCTGACGCCGTTGCTATTCCTGTCGCCGATCCCAGTCAAGCGGAATATGTCGCTGCGCAGAAGAATCTTGGTCCATATGCGTCATGCGCGGCGTCAGATGCCGGTAAAACAAAACCGCCCGCAACCCGAAGGATGCGGACGGTCTGAGACTACCAGCGGTGCGTGACGTTTATTTATAAACGGCAGGCTGCAGCGGAATATCGGCAGGCGGCATGTATTGCGCGGTATCACAACCGTTGAAGACATAACGGCCGCCGAGACGTACTTCGTGCGAATAGAGGCCCTTATCACGACCGGGGCCACCGTTGTTCTCGTAAGCGAACATGTCGCCCTTGTTGATGTGGCGGAAGCGGTAACCGATATCAGCCTTGAGGTTACAGGTAACGTCAATGGAGGCGCCGGCCATCAGGGCGTAAGCGAAGCGCCACTTGCCACGACCGCCGTGCTCGGTCGTCTCATCGCAATAGCCGGAGCCGTCCGTTGCGCATGAGGTGTTACGAAGCTTGTCCCACTTCACGTAGGACGCACCAACGCCGCCACCGACATAAGGCGTGACGCGCCCATAGGTGCCGAGATCGACGTAAGCATTCGCCATCAGCGTATAGGCGCGCAACGCGGCCAGATCGGTGGAAACGCACGGCGCGCCATTGCCACAGAATCCACGGGTGGAGCCACGGAAATCGGATTTTCCCATGTAGTCGAAGGTCAGATCACTGCGGAAATAATTATTGAACTGATAACCGACGCCAGCGCCAATGTTATAACTATCCTTGATTTTTGCAGTCTCGAAATCCTGCAAATAACCACCCGGGCCACCCTGATAATAGTGAGCACCGCGCAGTTTGTTGAAGGAATAACCGACGTCGCCGCGCAGATACCAGCCGCTCGCCTGGGTAACAGTAACCTCGGGTGCATCGACATGGGCCGGTGCGGGCTCGGCTTGATAAAGATCGGCAGCGATCGCGCTGGTGCCGGTCAGCAGGACGGCCAGAAATCCGGCCAGGGCGTTTTTCATGACTTCCACTCCAGAAGAGGCACGTGCGTTTTCGGCAGCAGATGCCAGTGAACTGTTCAGTCATGGAGATTGACGTAAAATGGTTAAGTCCCGATTAACCAAGCTCATTCACTATATTTATTAGCAAACACTCAATGAAAAAGCCGGCTGAAGGCCGGCTTTCGTCTTTCGTTACCGTCGTGATAATTCACGCGGCCGAGCGAGCGCTGGAGATGACGCCGACCAGATCGTTGACGATCTTTTCCACCTTCGCGCTGTCGTCGCCCTCCGCCATGACGCGGATCAACGGCTCGGTGCCGGAGGGGCGGATGACGAGGCGACCATTATTGGCCAGCGCGCTTTCCGCATCGGCGATTGCCTGCAGCACGACCGGGTTTTCCAGCGGCTTGCCGCCGGAGATACGCACATTCTTCAACAGCTGCGGCACCGGCTCGAACTTGCGGCAGACTTCGCTGACCGTAAGGCCGGAGCGCTTGACCTTGGCAAGAACCTGCAAAGCCGCAACGAGGCCATCACCCGTCGTGCCGTAATCCGAGAGCACGATATGGCCGGACTGCTCGCCGCCGACATTAAAATTATGGTTACGCATATGCTCGACCACATAACGGTCGCCAACCTTGGTGCGGGCAAGGGTGAGACCCTTGTCGCAAAGGAACCGCTCCAGGCCGAGGTTGGACATAACGGTCGCGACAATGCCGCCGCCGCGCAGCGTGTTGTCATCGGCCCAGCTATCGGCGATGACAGCCATCAGCTGGTCACCGTCAACGATCTCGCCGCGCTCATCAACGATGATGACGCGATCCGCATCGCCATCGAGCGCGATGCCGATATCGGCCCGTACTTCATGTACTTTTTTCTGCAAGGCTTCCGGGTGGGTGGAACCACATTCGAGGTTGATGTTGATGCCGTTCGGCTCATTGCCGATGGTGACGACTTCCGCACCCAGTTCCCAGAGCGCCGCGGGCGCCACCTTGTAGGCGGCACCATTGGCACAGTCGATGGCGATCCTGAGTCCGCTCAGCGTCACGTCGCGCGGCAGGGTGCGTTTGACGAATTCGATATAACGGTAGATGTCGCCGTCAACACGTTTGGCGCGGCCGATTTCGGCCGGCTTGGCCAGCTGGGCATAAATATCCTTGTCGAGAAGATCCTCGATCTCCAGTTCAAGCTCGTCGGAGAGCTTGTAGCCGTCGGGGCCAAAAAGCTTGATGCCGTTATCGGAAAATGGGTTGTGCGAGGCCGAGATCATGACGCCGATATCGGCGCGCAGCGAGCGGGTCAGCATGGCAACGGCCGGCGTCGGGATGGGGCCAAGCAGGAAGACATCGAGACCGGCTGCGGTGAAGCCGGCAACCAGAGCGTTTTCCAGCATATAGCCGGAAAGCCGCGTATCCTTGCCGATGACGACGCGATGGCGGTGATGGCCACGGCGGAAAATCGTCCCGACGGCAATGCCCACCCGCATCGCCAGATCAGGCGTCATGGGGAAGACGTTCGATTGTCCGCGGATACCATCGGTTCCGAAATAACGGCGTGCCATTTGAACTCCAAATCTCTCGGGCATTCCGGCATAAGCTGAAAACAGCCGGAAGCGTTTTTGGCTAGATGCCACAAACCACGATAAACAGCACGTAAATTACCGCAAAAATGGCTTATATCTTGTTACCAAAATGAAAAGGCCATCCGGAAAGCCGGATGGCCTTTTACAATTTCTAACATGAGCGGTCGATCAATGCGGCTGCGGCTCCATGCCGCCTTCGGCCTCGCCGTCGCCCTTTGCTTCGCCGTCACCCTTCACTTCACTGGGACCGTCCTTCTTGGCGCCGGCTTTCGGCACCGCCGAACCACGGCTGCCCGGAGAATCGTCGCCCAGATCGCGGGCGGGCTTCTCACCCCTCAGCAGAGCCTTGATCTCGTCACCCGTCAGTGTCTCATATTCAAGCAGACCCTCGGCAATCGCAACGAAACCATCGTGGTTTTCCGTCAGGATGCGGCGCGCCTCGCTGTAAGCCTCGTCGATCAGGCGGCGAACTTCCGTATCGATGGTCTGCGCCGTCGCCTCGGAAACATTCTTCGACTGCGAGACCGAATGGCCGAGGAAAACTTCCTGCTGGTTTTCACCATAGGAGACCTGACCGAGCGCATCGGAAAAGCCCCATTGCGTGACCATGGCGCGGGCAAGCTTGGTGGCCTGCTCGATATCCGAAGACGCACCCGAGGTAATGTTTTCCTTACCGAAGGTCAGTTCCTCGGCAACGCGGCCACCCATCATGATCACAAGACGCGACACCATCCACTTGTAGCTCATGGAATAGCGGTCGCCTTCCGGCAGCTGCATCACCATGCCGAGAGCGCGACCGCGCGGGATGATCGTTGCCTTGTGCAACGGATCGGCCACGGCAACCTTCAGTGCGGTGATGGCATGACCGGCTTCGTGATAGGCGGTCAGCTTCTTTTCTGCCTCGGTCATGGCGGAAGAGCGGCGCTCCGCACCCATCATGATCTTGTCCTTGGCGTCTTCGAATTCCTGCATGGTGACCACGCGCTTGTTGCGGCGGGCGGCCATGAGGGCAGCTTCGTTGACGAGGTTCATTAGATCGGCACCCGAGAAACCGGGGGTCCCGCGAGCCAGAACCTTGAGATCGACATTCGGCGCGAGCGGCACGTTGCGTATATGCACCTTGAGGATACGCTCGCGGCCGACGATGTCCGGGTTGGGCACAACGACCTGACGGTCGAAACGGCCGGGACGCAGGAGTGCCGGGTCGAGAACGTCGGGACGGTTGGTGGCGGCGATGAGGATGATGCCTTCATTCGCCTCGAAACCGTCCATTTCGACCAGCAGCTGGTTCAGCGTCTGTTCGCGCTCGTCGTTACCGCCGCCGAGACCGGCACCGCGATGGCGACCGACGGCGTCGATTTCGTCGATGAAGATGATACAAGGCGCATTCTTCTTGGCCTGCTCGAACATGTCACGCACGCGGCTTGCGCCGACACCGACGAACATTTCCACGAAGTCCGAACCGGAAATCGTGAAGAACGGCACATTGGCTTCACCGGCGACGGAGCGAGCGAGAAGCGTCTTACCGGTGCCCGGAGGACCAACAAGCAGCACGCCGCGCGGAATCTTGCCGCCGAGGCGCTGGAACTTCTGCGGGTCACGCAGGAATTCAACGATTTCCTCGAGATCCTGCTTGGCTTCGTCCACACCAGCAACGTCGTCAAACGTTACGCGGCCATGCGCTTCTGTCAGAAGCTTGGCCTTGGACTTGCCAAAGCCCATCGCACCGCGCGAACCACCCTGCATCTGCCGCATGAAGAACAGCCAGACACCGAGAATGAGGAACATCGGCAGAAGCGTGCCGAGATAGCTCAGGAAACCGGAGGATCCATCGCTTTCGGGACGCGCGACGATGGTGACGTTCTTGCTCTGCAAGCGCTCCATCAAGCTGTCGTCGATAACGGGGGAATAGGTCTGAAAGGCCGTGCCGTTTTCGGTATAGGTTCCGAGAACCCGGTTACCGGTGACGGTCACGTCGCGAACTCGCCCGGAATCCACGTCGCGAATAAACTGGGAATACGGAATCTCCCGCGAACCCGTTTGCGTCGGCGACGTCTGGAACATGCTGAACAGTGCGATCAGCAAGAGGGCGATTACGGCCCACAAGGCGAAATTTCTGAAATTTGGGTTCATCGAACTCCCCGAACTCACACGGACATATCTGCTGCCCGCCATTATGTGCCCCTAACATAAGGACGACATATGCCGTTGCCAAGGCAAAGCGGATTTTCTGATGCGTTTTGGTGTAAAAACTGTTCCGTGGCAATTCACGAAAAAGAGGCCGGATTTAAACCGGGGGCTGTGGATAAGCTGGGCGGCCGAATAAATTGGCAAATGCATTCGCCAACTCAAGGTCGAAATGCGGAAGAAAAAGATCGAAAGGCGCAAACCTTGGCGTGATGCTGATCTCTGGCATCGAAACTCGCCCTTCGCCCGCTGCGGCAATTTGCGGCAGACCCGCCATGGCCGGTTTCGCCACCCCGGGAGGTGCCGAACGAAAGAGTTCTGCGGTCCGGGCAGCGGTACCCGCCCTGTCCGCCAGGACATCGATTGGAAAGTCCGTTCCGTTTTTCACCAGGAAACGATCATCCCAAACGGACTGGCCGTGAGGCTCGATGCGAAGCTGCGGCAAGTTTCGCTGCTCACGGAAAATATAAAGCCCGTCCCGCCTGCGGTCGAGCAGAACCCGACCGACCGTCATCCGCCCGTTTTCACCTGTCTTGAGAAAATGCAGAACGCGCTCCATGCTGCTTGCCGCCGGAAAATAAGCTCTGCCACCCAGTGTGGCGATCAATGCCGCCAGCCCATGCCGAAACTCCGGGAGATCGGGATCGACATCATCGCTCGCCAATCTGGCGAGGGCGGCATGAAAAACCTGCGCATGTTCGCGCAGGAAAACGGCCGTTCTTTCGGAAAGCGACCGCCGTCTGACGGCAGCGCACTTGTCAAGCAACATTGGAGCATGAGGCAGCGTCTGGCGCACACGAACACGCTCGTATCGGATATTTTCGTTGCTCGGGTCATCCAGCCAATGCCGTGAGCGTGACGACACGTAATCGCGGATCGCCTGCCTCTCACAGGCGAGGAATGGCCGCAGGATCCAGAGATGTGCATCATATAAGACCGCATCCGCCATGCCGGAAAGGCCGAGATTGTCGCTGCCGGCGCTGCGGGCGGCGCGCATCGCCACGGTTTCGCGCTGGTCCCCGATCGTGTGTCCGGTCACCACAAGATCGGCGCCGATCTCGCGGGCAACATCGGCAATCAGGCGATAACGCGCAAGCCGGGATGCCGCGGAAAGGCCGGAGGCCGGTTTGACGCCATCCCATCTGCGTATGGTGTGGGGAATTCCGAGTTCGGCGCAAAGCATGGCAACCGTGCGCGCCTCATCGCCCGATTCGGGTCTCAGCGCATGATCCACGGTAACGGCGGAAAGTCGCAAATCGTCGCCACCAACCGCTTTTGCTTCTTGTAACGCCAGCAACAGGCCGGTGGAGTCGCTGCCGCCTGAGATTGCAACGAGAATATGGGTGGGTTTTCGGAAGCGTCCGACAAAAGACCTCGCCGCCGCAAGCGGCGCAATTGTCTTTTCATTGGGAGTGCGGGTATCAACCGACATGGAACACCCGCGACGCAGGAAAAATCAGCAGCTCAACCGCTTCTGTTCGCTGGCAACCTTGCCCAGCACGGTCTTCGAGGCATTGGGATAACGCTTCGGCACCTCACGCAGCGTGGCGCAGGCGGTTTCAGTATTGTCCAGAGCGGCAAGCGACATGCCGAGCTTCATCAGCATTTCCGGCGCCTTCGGAGATTTGCCATAGGTCTGATGGCCATTGAGGAAGGTCTTCGCCGCCTCATTGAACTTGCCCTGCGAATATTGCGCTTCGCCCAGCCAGAAACTCGCATCCGCGGCTTTCGTGCCCTTGGGGTAACCCTGCAGATACTGCTGGAAACCCTGTTCCGCCAGCTTGTAGTCGCCGGAAAGCACATGGCCATAAGCGGCCTGATAGATATCGCCCTCGCTGGTCAGCGCCGCCGTATTGACCGGATCGGTCCTGCGCGTGCCGTTGCCGGTCGTCACGCCCGGAAGGCTGCCGGAAGAATTGTTGGCGCCAGAATTGAGCGTACCGCCGACAGGCATACCTCGGGAATCGAGCTCGATGGAGCCAAGCGTCGTCTCCCCCGGCGCGCCCGTCTGGGCAGTGGAAGGAGCAGACGGGGAAACGGAAGCGCCACCCTGGGGTGGCGTTTCGATGATCGTTGCAACGTCGTCGGTCGGCGGCGTGGCCGGATTGACCGGACTGGCTTCCGCCTTCTTTTTCGGTGCAGCGGTCGGGCTTGCACCCTTGCCGCCGGCGTTGCCGCCCTCCAGTTCCTGGAAGCGGAACTCGTTGTCTTCCTGCGCCTTGCGGATCGTTTCCTGCATCTGCAGAAGCTGGAAGCTCATTTCTTCGATACGGCCGTTGAGTTGCCGGATCTGTTCTTCAAGCTGCTGAACCTTATAGGCTTCATTGGCCTGAACCCGCACAATCGGGGGCTGCTGAGAATTGAACGTGCCGAAGCTACCCCCCGCACCGAACAGCGGACCCGAAACGGCAGTGCCGCTCAAGCCGGTGCAGGCTGCAAGCCCCAGCATTCCCGCCACGACAAGTTTCTTCATCTCATTCGTCCTGCCTTAACTGATTTGCATCGGGATGATGCCACCCGGATTTTTTCCATATCAACCGAAAAAGCAACTTAACTTCGGCCAAACTATGAAAAAAACAAAAGGCGGCCCGAAGACCGCCTTCCATTCAAGATCACAATCGCGTCAGGCAATTACATGCCCGCGCCACCGAGAACCGTCACGGCGCGGCGGTTCTGCGACCAGCAGGAAATGTCGTCGCAAACCGCGACCGGCTTTTCCTTGCCGTAGGAGATCGTCTTCATGCGGCTCGCCGGAACGCCCTGGGACGCCAGGAAGTCACGGGTTGCGGCGGCACGACGGGCGCCGAGCGCCAGGTTGTACTCGCGTGTACCGCGCTCGTCGGCGTGGCCTTCGACGGTGATGGCATAGTTCGGATAACGGGCCAGCCACTGAGCCTGGCGCTGCAGGGTCTGCTGGGCGTCGGCGCGGATCGAGGTGGAGTCGGTGTCGAAGAAGATGCGGTCGCCGACATTGACCGTGAAGTCCTGCTGGGAGCCCGGCTTTGCGGAGCCCGCGCCACCGAGGCCGAGTTCACCGGCGCTGTTCGGCATATTCTTCTTCGCGCAGCCTGCGAGAGCAAGCGCGAGCGTCATGGCGATGACAGCCGGGTTACGGGCCAGTTTCTGCATGGGGCTGAGTGCCGAAATGTTTGTACGGCTCATCGCCGGTCTCTCCTTGGGATTTCAATAACGTTGCCAGACACTAACTGATCGCGGTTAATAGCCGGCAAACGCTTATGGTTAACAGAAAGGAAATGTCCCACTTTTTTGCTCCCTCACAACACTTTGCGGCAAGAAAGAGGCGGTTTCCCGTATGGCATGCGTAAAACATGACGGCGCCGGATGGGTCCGGCGCCGTCATGGCAGTCATATCAGTCCAGAAGCGGCGACCATGCCGGGTCCGAAGCGAAGGGCGGCGTCTTGATGAGCTGTTCGTTATAGCCCGTCAGGTCGATCGAATAGAGCTGCGGACCGCCCGCGCCGGCATTCTGGCGGAAGAACATCAGCACGCGGCCATTGGGCGCCCAGGTGGGGCCTTCATTGTGGAAACCGCTGGTCAGGATGCGTTCACCCGAACCGTCGGTCTTCATCACGCCAATCGAGAACTTGCCACCCGACTGCTTGGTGAAGGCGATGAGATCGCCGCGCGGAGACCAGACCGGTGTGGAATAGGAACCATCGCCGAAGGACACGCGCTGCTGGCCGGAGCCATCGGCATTCATGACGTAAATCTGCTGGCGGCCGCCACGGTCGCTTTCAAAGGCGACACGCTGACCATCAGGCGAATAGGAAGGCGCGGTATCGATCGCCGCCGTATTCGTGAGGCGCGTCGTCGTGCGCGAGCGCAGGTCCATGGTGTAGATATTGGCGTTACCATCCTGCTGCAGGCTCATGATGACCTTCTGTCCATCCGGTGAGAAGCGCGGCGAGAACGTCATGCCGGGGAAGTTGCCGACAACTTCACGCTGTCCGGTTTCCAGCTGCAACAGGTAAACGCGCGGCTGCTGGCCTTCGAAGGACATGTAGGTCACTTCCTGACGGTTCGGCGAGAAACGCGGCGTCAGAACGATGTCGTTCGAATTGGTAAGGTTGCGGACGTTGAAACCGTCCTGGTCCATGATCGACAGCTGGCGCTTGCGCGCCGTCTTCGGGCCGCTTTCGGAGACGAAAACGACACGGGTGTCGAAGTAGCCCTTTTCACCGGTGATGCGTTCGTAGATGGCGTCAGCGATGATGTGGGCAACACGACGCCAGTTTTCCGGCTGAGTGAAGAACTGCTGGCCGGTCATCTGCTGCCCGGCGAAAGTATCCCACAAGCGGAACTCGGCGCGCAGACGTCCATCGCTTTCACGCGTGACACGGCCGGTCACGAGCGCCTGCGCATTAATGACCTTCCAGTCCTCGAAACGCGGCTGCTGATCCGGATTGCTGATTTTTTCGATGAAGGCGTTCTTGTTGACCGGCGCGAAGAGGCCGGAACGCTGCAGGTCGGCGGCGATGACCGCCGAAACCTGCGCGCCAATGCCGTCGCTCGACATGAAGTCGGTAATGGCGATGGGCAACGGCTCGACATTGCCCTTGTTGATGTTGATTTCCACCCGCGCAAAAGCCGGTGCGGAGAAAACCGACATGAGGGCCGCGACAGCGAGCACCAGCCGGATCGGCGAAAATATCTTCATGTTGCCAGGCCTTTCAGCATTCATAGCAATTCACTGGGATCGAAGTTCACGACGACTTCGTTCCATGCATCATATTTGTCGGCTGGAAGGTTCGTGAACGGAGCAGAACGCATGATGGCACGATAGGCTCCGCCGGAAAGCGCACGGCGTGTTCCCTCGGAACCACCCGTTGCTTCGATCTCGGGCCTGCCGATGATGGACCCATCACGGTCAAGCTTCATGGTAACCCGGACGCGAACGTCCGAGGCATCCGCCATGCCGGGAATGATCTGCCAGTTCTTCTGGATTGCACCGCGGAGCGCATCCATTTCCGTCTGGCTAAGCGTCGAGCCGCCGGTCGATTTTTTGCCACCCAGGGCTGCCGTCTGCGTGGAGCGCTTCGCGCCCCCACCCGAAGGCGCCTGCTTGTTCAATAGCGCGGCAACGTCGTCGGCATTGAAATCGCTTTCCTTCGAGGAAGCGGATTTTGCCGTTTCCTGCTTCTTCTCGCCGGGCTTCTTGTCGGAAGGCTTGTCCGTGGACTTTGCCTGATCGGGCTTTTTCTCAGCCGGTTTTTCGGCTGGCTTCTGCTCGGCAGGCTTGGTCTCGGCCTGTTTCGGCTCTTCCGGCTTCGGCGGCTCGGGCCTGGAATTCGGGCGTGGAACGTTCTGCGGCACGGGAATTTCGGCCGGCTCCTGCGTCGCCGGCGGCGGCTCTTCCGCCTTGGTTTCCTGCGGCGGTGGTTCCGTTTTCGGCTGCGGCGGCGTTATTTCGGGTTTGGTCTGCGGCAAGGCGGCCATTTCCTGCGGCTTGGGAGCCGAGGTTTCTTCCTTGACGATTTCCTTCACCTCATTCGGCTTGGTATCGACAACCGGCTGCGGCTTTTCCTGCTTGGGCGGGGCGGCAGCTGCGATATTGTCGTTGGGCTTGGTGGTCGGCGTCGGCGGCGCTTCGATATCGGCGGTGTTGTTGCCGATATTCTGCGCATTCTCGATGATATCAGGCCGCGTGGTGGGAACTGGGGCGGACTTCTCGGCCTTCGGCGCCTTCTTGTCGCCCTGCTGTATCTGGGTCATTTCCTCGATCGGCACCAGCTCCACCGGCAGTGCCTCGGCCTGCGACACGTCGAGAGGCTCCGGCGAGCCCAGGGAAACAAGGGCGAAAGCCAGAAGCGACGCGTGCACGATCGCGGATGTGGTAAGGCTGCCCTTCATCGCTTTACGTCAATTGTCCTGTTTCTGCTGAGTCACAAGGCCGATATTCTTGAAGCCTGCCGCCTGAATACGCGCCATCACATCGGCAACGACGCCATAGGCAGCAACGGAATCCGCCCGCACGAAGATGCGTTCGTTATAGCCTGTCGTGGCAATCGCCTGCAGCTTGTCCGCCACTTCGGCCGCCTGGATTTCCGTTTCCTGCAAATGGATCTGGCCATTGGCGTTGACGGAAATCGTGATCGGCTGCGTGTCCGAGTTCAGCGCATTGGCGGATGTCTGCGGCAGATCGATCGGCACGCCGACCGTCATCATCGGTGCGGCCACCATGAAGATGATGAGCAGCACGAGCATGACGTCGACCAGCGGCGTGACGTTGATCTCGCTGATCGCGCCGCCTCTGCGTCGTCCGCCGCGCCCACCCCGGCGTCCACCGGACCCGCCGCCGCTGCCACCTGCTGACATACCCATATCATCTACTCCATTTTGCCTTGCGGCAAATCACTCAACGGCATTTCAGTCGTGGGCGCGTTATGGGGGGCCGGGCGTGTGTGAAGTTTTTTATCGGTCGGGCG
>JAEXMK010000050.1 GCA_023444445.1 Pseudomonadota bacterium
GGTGATATCGGCCGCTATCTTTTCGTCCTGATCGGTTTCTCGCTGCTTGGCCTGTCCTTCGGTCAGGCGGGCGGCGCGCTCGCCTCCCGTTTCAGCCGTGAATAACGCTATACCGGCGCATCACTTACCTCGGATATTTCCTGGCTGATCGGCGCCGGTTTCGCGCCGCTTGTCGCGCTTGGATTTTCGTCCAAATTCGGACTGTTTGCGGTCGGAATTTACCTGATGTCGGGTGCTGTCTGTACGCTGGTTGCCCTCTGGTTCAGCCGAACATTGGACATGCCGTCGGAGTGATCCAGGCAATTTAACAACACCTGCAGCCATTGCGCCGCGGAATCCTGTCGGATTTCGCGGCGTTTTTGTTTTTTTATTGCGCCGCGTCGATTTTAATCTTGACTCGGCCGATCATGAAATATTATGTAAGCAATACTGACGTAATTTAGTGTATCTCACCGCTGGAAAGCCGGCCTTCAGGGAACGCGATGCGAACGACGACGATCATTTTTTGCGAAAAAGCGGCCATTGCCGCCAAGCCGTCTGACGGCCGCAAATCGACCGTTCGCGCCATTAAACGCCGATAAGCAGAAGAATGAGGAGCAGCCAGGTCGCCTGCGGCTCCGCCCGCAGAGTACCGGCTGACGCGCCGGGTTTCGGGAAAGAGAGCGATGCCGCGCGAAATGCGCAACGAGAGGAGAGTGCCTTGAGTGTGACGGAGCAAAAATTCGGCCTTTATGATGCGGCTTTTGAGAAAAGCAGCTGTGGCGTCGGTTTCATCACCCGCAAGGATGGCGTGCAGACGCATGATGTGCTGAAGCGAGGTCATGAGGCGCTCTGTGCCGTGCCGCATCGCGGGAGCATGTCGGCGGAAGGCGTTGGTGATGGGGCGGGCGTGTCGCTGGACCTGTCGCTCTCCTTTTTTCGTGAGCTGACGGGCAACGATGCCCTGCAGGCCGGCCGGTTCGGTGTCGGCAATTTTTTCCTGCCGCAGAACCCGGAATTCCACGGTGAGGCGGTCGGTATCATCGGCAGCGCCCTAAAGGAGCAGGGCTTTTCGGTTCTGCTGGCCCGCGATGTGCCGGTCAATGATGCGGCCATCCGCCCTGCTGCCATTCCCTATCAATTACCGATCCGCCAATGGGTCTTTTCGGCACCAGTGGAATGCGCGACCCTTGCTGAGTTCGACTGGCGCATCCACAAGGCGCTGCTCGCCATTGAGGCACTTGCTTACACCGTGCCGGAGCTTGCCGGTTTTTACCCGCTCTCGCTTAGCGCTCGCACGCAGGTGCTCAAGGGTCGTCTGAACTCCCAGGAGGTCATGCCCTATTTCTGCGATCTCACTGACCCGCGCCATGAAGTGCATACGATGTATTTCCACACGCGGTTCTCCACCAACACGGATCCGCACCCCTCCATGGCGCAGCCCTTCCGCCTGATGGCGCATAATGGCGAACTCAACACCGACAAGAAAAACCGGCTGTCGGAAGCGGCCGTGGCCCTGGCGAAGAACGCCAGCATCGTCAGGCCCAAGGGCCAGTCGGATAGCTGCCGTCTGGACCAGACATTGCAGGCGCGGGTGATGGAGGATGGTCTCGACCTCGTCACCGCCGTGGTCTTGATGATGCCGCCGGCCTGGGAAAACGACGACACGCTCTCGCCCGGTGTGAGGGCGATGCTGGAATATTTTTCGCTCTATGAGGAAAAGAACGACGGCCCGGCCGCGCTGATCTTCGGCGACGGCACGATCATCGGTGCACGCCTCGACCGCCTTGGCCTGCGCCCGCTGCGCACCGTCGAGACGGAAGATTATCTCTGTGTCATGTCTGAGGCGGGGCAGATTGCCTTTCCGGCGGAAAGCGTCATCCGTCGTGGCCGCATCGAAGCGGGCGGCATGCTTTATTACGACCACGCCCAGCGTCGTGCCTTTTCAACCGTCGAGGCGCTGGAGCTTCTTGCCTCACAGCGGGACTATTCGTCGTTGCTGTCTGAAGCGCGCGTGATGCTTGCTGATCTGCCGGAGGTGCCGGCCGACAAGCAGGGTTCGCCGCTTCGCTACAATGGCGATCTGGAGCGGCATCAGCGTTATGTCGCCTATTCTCACAATCAGGAAAGCTTCAAGTTCCTAATGGACCCGATGCTGGCCTCCGGTGCTGAAAAAATCTCGGCCATGGGTTATGGCAATGCCATCAATGCGCTGTCCGATCAGGAAGGCGGGGTGGCCAAATATTTCTCGCAGCGTTTCGCGCAGGTCACCAATCCGCCGCTCGACAGCATTCGTGAGGCCGATGGCATGACGCTGCGGGTGGCGCTCGGTGCGAAGCCAAACAGCGGCGCGGCTAAAGCCCGCCAGATCGTCGTGCGCTCCCCGATCCTCACCCACCTCGATATGCTGCGTATTCGCGAACAGTCGGAGACGCCCGTTCGCCGTTTCGAAATGCTCTACACGCCAGTCTTTGATGCTGCAGACGCCAATGAAGCGGCCCTCCGGCAGGCGATCGACGGCCTTTGCGATGAGGTTGCGGCTTTCGCAGCCGAGCAGGGCGGGATTGCCGTCATCACCGACCGGCATGTCTCGGCTAGCCGCGCGGCCTTGCCGATGATCATGGTCGTTTCCGCCATCAATCAGCGGCTGATTGAGGAGGGTCTGCGGCTGCGCGTTTCCTTGATCGTCGAAAGCGGGCAGTTTTCATCCTCCCATCATATCGCAGCTGGCCTCGGTTTCGGTGCTTCGGCGGTCTATCCGCTCGGCGTGCAGTTCCGTGCGGAAGAGAAATTCGGTGCCGAGGCCGACAAGGCGTTCAAGCGCTTCGCCAAGGCGGCTGAAAAGTCGCTGATGAAGACCATGGGCAAAGTCGGCCTGTGCACGGCGGAAAGCTACATCGGCGGTGAGTTCTTCGAGCCGAATTTCCTCGATACCCACGATCCCGTTCTGAAGCGCTATTTCCCCAATGTGAAGACCCCGGTTGGCGGCGTCACCTTTGCCGTCATCGCGCAAGCGGTGGCCGACTGGCATCGGAAAGCATTGTCGGTGAAGGGTGAAAACGACATTCCGCTGCTCGGTCTCTTCAAGGAGCGCGCTGAAGGCGCCGGCCATTCTTATGGCACCACGGCGGTTCGCGGCTTCGTGGACATGACGGAGGAAAAGATCGGTTTCGACAAGGGAACCGAAAACGAGGAGGCGCTGCGCCTCCTGCCGCTCAACCGGCTGGAGGATGCCTTCGGTCTCAGCGATGCGGCCTATTATCACAACAGCTTCGACCGGCTGACCCCGGAGGCCATCGATGCATTTGAGGTAACGCCCGGTTACCGCTCCTTTGCCCGCATGATGGCGGAAGAAAGAGCGCGCCGCCCGGCCGCCCTGCGTGATGTTCTGGAGCTGCCGGCCGATGTGACCTTTGCCGGTTCGGCCGAAGAATTCCGCCGGGAAATGGGCCGTTTTTCCCGGCAGGGCAATAACAGCTTCATGGTGCGCGGATTGCGCTGCGAAGAGGCGGGAGACGGCGCGTTCCGGCTGCAGCTGACCGGCCCGCACGGTCATGAACTTGCCCGGCTTGCCGCGCTCGGCCAGTCGCTGCTCGACCGCTTCGGCGACGATATCGCCGGCCATTGGCTGGAAGGCGGCGCGCTCATGGTTCAGGCAAAGGGTGAGGCCTCCGCCTATCTGTCGCTTATCCGCACCGCACCGGAGAGTATTCCGCTTGAGACCGTGCAAAAGGCAAGCGAGATCACCAAGACCCTCGCATCAGGTGCCATGAGCCACGGCGCGCTGGTCGCCGCTGCCCATGAGGCCGTTGCCCACGGCACCAACATGGTTGGCGGCATGTCCAATTCGGGTGAGGGCGGTGAGCATATCTCCCGTTACGGCACCATCCGTGCATCGCGCATCAAGCAGTTCGCTTCCGGCCGCTTCGGTGTCTGGGCCGGTTATCTTGCCGATCCGATGCTTGAAGAGATCGAGATCAAGATCGGCCAGGGCGCAAAGCCGGGCGAGGGTGGGCAGCTGCCATCTCCCAAGGTGACTGTTGAGATCGCGGCGGCGCGCGGTGGCACGCCGGGTGTCGAGCTTGTCTCGCCGCCGCCGCATCATGATACCTATTCGATCGAGGATCTGGCCCAGCTTATCCACGACGCCAAGGCGGCACGCGTGCGCGTCATCGTCAAGCTCGTGTCGTCGGAAGGCATCGGCACGATCGCGGTCGGTGTCGCCAAGGCGGGGGCTGATGTCATCAACGTTGCCGGCAATACCGGCGGCACGGGTGCTGCGGCCGTCACCAGCCTCAAATATACCGGCCGTGCGGCGGAAATCGGCATAGCCGAGGTGCATCAGGCGCTGTGCGCCACCGGCCTGCGCGCCAAGGTGCTGCTGCGCTGCTCCGGCGCACACCAGACGGCGAGCGACGTGGTGAAGTCTGCGTTACTCGGCGGCGACAGCTTCGAATTCGGCACCACGGCGCTGATGATGCTGAAATGCGTCATGGCGAAGAACTGCAACATCAAGTGCCCCGCCGGTCTCACCACCAATCAGGAAGCCTTCAACGGCGATCCGCGGGCACTGGCGCAATATCTCATGAACATCGCCCGTGAAACGCGCGAGATTCTGGCAGGGCTTGGCATTGCCTCGCTGCGGGAAGCCCGTGGTCGTTCAGACCTTCTTCACCTCCTCGATCATCCGGCGAGCGTCGGCCAGCTTGACCTCCGGGCAATGCTTTCCGTGGTCGAAGAGGTGAAGATCGACAACCCGGTCTATATGGAAAAGGACTTCTGCCTCGACGATGCCTTCATCGAACTCGTGCGTTCGGCGCTGGTCGACAGCAAGCGCGAGAATATCGAGCTTGGTGGCAATCGTTTCCTCAACAATTGCAACAAGAGCGTCGGCGGCCAGCTCGCCGTTGATATTGAACGCATGTTGAACCACGAACTTTCCGATGAGCAGCTGGACGCGCTTCCAGCCGTTAAGCGCGATAGCCGCGGACGCCGTTTCTTGGAAGCGGGGTCGGTGCGCATCTATACCTCAGGTTCGGCCGGTCAGTCATTCGGCGCTTTCTGCAATGACGGCATGGTCATGGTGCATACCGGCACCTGCAACGATGGCGTCGGCAAAAGCGCCTGCGGCGGCACCATCGTCGTTCGATCGCCCGGCGGCGGTTCGCAAGAGGCCGGTGGCAATGTGCTGGTCGGCAATTTCGCGCTGTTCGGCGCTACGGGCGGCCGCACCTTCGTGGAAGGGCAGGCGGGCGACCGTTTCGCAGTGCGTAATTCCGGCGCCACCGCCGTGGTCGAAGGCGTGGGTGATTTCGCCTGCGAATACATGACAAACGGCGCGGTTCTGAACCTTGGCAGTTTCGGCAAGGGTTTCGGCAACGGCATGAGCGGCGGTTTCGTTTATCAGTATGATCCCTATGGCGATCTGCCGAAGAAGGTCAGCCACGATTCCATCCTGCTCGGCTCGATCACAGGTAAAGATGAACAGGCAGCGATCCACAATCAGGCAGTCCACCAGCTTCTGAGCCTGCATGTCGCAGAGACCGGCTCGGCCAAGGCGGCATGGCTTCTGGAAAGCTGGGAGAGTGAGCAGCATAATTTCGTCTATGGCATGCCGCGCGCCCTGCTGCTTTATCAGGACAGCGATGAGATCCTCAAAGCCAAGCCCCGCAAGGAGCTGCTGGAGGAGCTGGCCTCCGCACTTGCCGCTCATCAACTGCGCAAGTTCAAGCTCGCCTATCGAGACCGCAAAGCCGTGCTGAACGGAACGGTGCCCGGTTATGGTGAGACGGATACGGAAGACATGTATGCGCTGCTCAATAACTACACCGTGTTGAGCATGGCGCAGGCCATTGCCCTGCAACGATTGCCGATGGCATCCGGTCCTTCCGACCCGACAATAGAAAAAGCCGTGCGTAATCTCATCCTCACGGAAGATTACGCGCTGATGCAGCGTTTGCTGAAATATGCCCGGGAGGCGCTGTCCGACCATAGCGATGAACAGCTTGCGGTGATGATCGCCGCCAAGCGGCTAGACGACTACAAGCAGGCACTGGCGCGCCGCAACATATGGTCTGTGGACAGCCCCGGCACCTATGGCTGGATCATCCAGCAGAACCGAAAAAACATCGAGAAGATCGGTCGCCTGCCAGGCTTCGAGGAGCTGTTCGCCGCTCGCGCCATCCCGGACCTTGCCACCGCATCCAGCCAGAACAGGGCAGCATGATGAAGATACCTTACATTCCACAGGATGCGCCCTTCAACGGCGACCAGCGCGCCTGGCTCGCCGGTTTTCTGGCCGGGCTCCATTCCCGCGCTGCCATCGGCCTCGAGTCTTCGGTGGCTACCGCCACTCCAAAAGCGGCGGCCAGTGTGCTGAACATCCTTTTCGGCACCCAGACCGGCAACGCCGAGGCGTTGGCGATGGATATCGCCGCTGCTGCCCGCACCCAGGGTATGCAGCCGGTTGTGACGGCGCTGGACGACGTTTCGATGGACAGTCTCGGCGCGATGAAGCGGGTTATTGTGGTCACCTCGACTTACGGCGAAGGTGAGATGCCTGACAATGCCCAGCTGTTCTGGGAGGCGCTCGCCTCCGACAGTGCACCGCGGCTGGACGAGATGAATTTTGCGGTGCTCGCCTTGGGCGATACCGGCTATGACGGCTTCTGCCAGGCGGGCAAACTTATCGATACACGCTTTGAACAGCTTGGCGGCAGGCGCATGAAAGCGCGTATCGATTGCGATATCGACTTTGAGGATGCGGCCGCCGCGTGGATCGGGGAGACGCTGCCGCTCGCGCTGGCCGTCGATGGCGGCAAGGAAGCCGCTGTCACCATGCCCGACATTGCCGGGCAGCCCGCACGGGTAAAATCGGGCTGGAGCCGCAAGAACCCCTATTCGGCGAAGGTCAGCGTCAATCGCCGTCTCTCCGGTCCCGGCTCGTCCAAGGAAATCCGTCACTACGAATTCGATCTTGCCGAAAGCGGGCTCGACTATGAGGCGGGTGACGCGCTTGGTGTCGTTCCCCTGAACGATCCGAAACTGGCCGGCGCGCTGCTCGACTATTTCGGAGCCGGCGCAGACGGCGACGTCGCCGGGTTGGACCAGCCGGTCGGCGACGCGTTTCTCAACGCCTACGAGATTTCAACGCCCTCACGCGAACTGGTGGCTGAAATCGGCAAGCGTGCGGGCCATGATGAACTCGGCCACATCCTTGCGAATGGTGACCGCGAACAGCTGGCGGCTTTCCTCTGGAGCAAGGATATTCTCGACCTGCTCAATCTGGGTAGGAAACCCCTGTTCGATCTTGCCGAATTCGTGAGCTTTCTGAAACCCTTGCAGCACCGCGCCTATTCCATTTCCTCCAGCCCCTTGGCTGCGAAAAACAGCGTGCATCTGACGATCGCCAGCGTGCGGTATCGTGCCGAGAGCCGGGAGCGTGGTGGGGTATGCTCCACCTATCTCGCAGATCGGGTAGAGGCCGGGCAGAGTGCCGGCATTTTCGTCTCGCCCAACAAGACATTCCGCGTCCCGCAGGATAATAATTCTCCTGTCATTATGGTGGGGCCGGGCACTGGCATAGCGCCATTCCGGGCCTTTTTGCAGGAACGGCAAGCGCGCGGTGCCAAGGGCAAGAATTGGCTGTTTTTCGGCGACCAGCACCGGCAATCGGATTTCATTTATGAAAACGAACTTGGCGACATGAGCCGCGATGGCGTGCTGACCCGCCTCGACCTCGCCTTCTCGCGGGATCAGGCGGAAAAGATTTATGTTCAGACCCGCATGCAGCAGAACGGCAAGGCGCTCTATCAATGGCTTGAGGAAGGTGGTTATTTCTACGTCTGTGGCGATGCGACCCGTATGGCAAAGGATGTCGACGATACCCTGCACAGCATCATAATCGATGAGGCAGGCATCTCCGCCGAAGCCGCAAGCGACTATGTAAACCGCCTGAAGCGCGAAAAGCGCTATCTGCGCGACGTCTATTAGACCCTGCCGAAAGGGGACCGCACGAGCAAGGATTGCCTCAGCAATTGGTGCAGGCGGTCTCGGCGTCGCGCTGCTTGAAGAAATAGTCCCTGCCGATCGTGATCGACTTCGTGCCGGATGAGGCGATGTCGGGCATGAACATCAGCAACTCATGTGGAACGGAAAGTTCGACATGGATGAGGAAGCTGTTTTCCACCAGCAGACGGGTCGGAACGGTGACGACTGACCCTACCGCATAGGGCCGCAGATTCTTCTCGTCCCAGGACCAGGTGATTTTCGCCTGTTTTTGCGCGTCGATCTTGATGCCGCTAATCTTCAGTTTCAGACCCTTGGTACTGTAGGGCGCAAAAACCGCAGTGGCGACATCCTGCATGCCTGTGAGATAGGTTTTGTCGACGGAACCCGTTTTCGATATCAGGTCGTTGATGGTGGCGGCCGCACTGCTTACCCGCTTGTAGGTGTTATAGCCGATCGTCAACTCGAAAGAGGTCAGATAAAGCGCAAGCAATATCGGGAAGACGATGGCGAATTCCACCGCGCCCACACCCCGGCGATCTCTGACAAAGCGTGAAACGAGGGCGACCAGACCCCGCTTGCCGTTCGCCGCGACAATGACAAGGCCTTCCATCATGAGCCACCGCCTGTGGTGTATTTTTCGTTCATGAACGCACTTGTCGCGACGATGAGGAAATGGGAGGGCATGGATCCGTCGGCCGGGCGTATTTTGGTGAGGTAGGGGCGGATGATATCGGCGACGACACGCCAGCGATAATAGACGCGCAACATGTTGATGGTTTCCGGTCCACCCGGCTTGAAGCCGAATTGAGCCGTATCGAGATCGTAATATTCGCCGTAGGCTTTCAGAGGAATTGTGGTCGGTATATCCTTGAAGGCAGTAAAGGAGCGAAGGTCGACATAGAGTTTCTGTTCTTTCTGGATCTCATCTGCCGAACAGGAGATCATCACGGAGACTTCACTGCAGAAACTCCTGCGAAAATCCTCTTTCGAGATGGAGCTGCTGATCTGCCCGGTGCGCAGACGTCGCGACATCGTCTCCGTGGCGTTTGCCACGACCTGTTCCGCCATGAGGGCGACGAAGGTCTCGATAATCGCAAAAACGACGAGGAAATAGGGAATGGCCAGGATCGCGAATTCGATGGCTGCTGTCCCGTCGCGCGAGACTCCGAATTTTTCCAGCAATGGCTTCAGTCTGGCCAGTCGCATATGGGGCGTCTATCTCTAGAGTATGCGGCAAGCGCAACAGTTGAATTGTTACGGACCATAACCACCCCATGTTTAGATTCTGTTACTTCGATAAATTATACTTTAATGATTTCCGAATTTGGCACGTCCCAAATAAAAACCCGGCTCAGGGCCGGGTTTTCTCGGAATTGGATGAGGCGGAGATTTAATCCGCGTCGGCCCTGGCGAGAACCTCCAGCGTTGGGGTGGAGGTAATGTTATAGCCGCAGTCCACGTAGTGACATTCGCCAGTCACCCCTCGCGACATGCTGGACAGGAGGTAGAGCGCCGATCCGCCGATATCGTCGATGTCAGCAGTCCGCCGCAGCGGTGCGTTTTTCTGGTTCCATGCGTAGATCGCGCGCGCATCCGAAATGCCAGCGCCCGCGAGCGTGCGGACCGGACCGGCCGAAATGGCGTTGACTCGGATATCGCGCGGACCGTAATCGGCGGCGAGATAACGCACGGACGCCTCGAGAGCCGCTTTGGCGACGCCCATGACGTTGTAGTTCGGAATGACGCGCTGCGAACCATTATAGGTCAGCGTCAGCATGGAGCCGCCATTGGTCATCAGTTCTGCGGCGCGCTTGGCGATTTCCGTGAAGGAGAAACAGGAGATGACCATGGTGCGGCTGAAATTCTCGCGCGTCGTGTCGGCGTAAAGACCCTTCAGCTCGTTCTTGTCGGAGAAGCCGATGGCGTGCACGACGAAATCGAGCGAGCCCCATTTTTCGCGGATCGTCGCAAACAGCGCATCCACCGAAGCTATATCTTCGACGTCGCAAGGTACGATGAAGTCGGAGCCGAGTTCCGCGGCGAGCGGTTTCACGCGCTTGCCAAGCGCTTCACCCTGATAGGTGAAGGCGAGTTCCGCGCCCTGTGCCGCAAGCGCCTTGGAGATGCCCCAGGCGATCGAGTGATTGTTTGCGACGCCCATGATGAGGCCGCGCTTACCTTGCATGATGCCGTTCATGGGCAATTATCCGTTATGACGCTGGAAGACGAGCGTAGCGTTGGTGCCGCCGAAGCCGAAGGAATTGGAAAGGATGGTGTCGATCTTGGCGTTGTCGATGCGGCTGCGAACGATCGGAACGCCCGCAAATTCCGGATCAAGCTCGGAAATATGCGCGCTTTCGCCGATGAAGCGTTCCTGCATCATCAGCAGGCCGTAGATCGATTCCTGTACGCCGGCCGCGCCAAGCGAATGGCCGGTGAGAGATTTTGTCGACTGGATGTGCGGGATCTTGTCGCCGAAGACTTCGCGGATCGCGCCGATTTCCTTGCTGTCGCCAACCGGTGTCGATGTGCCGTGCGTGTTGATGTAGTCGATGTCACCCTTAACGGTGGCAAGAGCCTGCCGCATGCAGCGGATCGCGCCTTCGCCTGAGGGGGCAACCATGTCGTAACCGTCAGAGGTCGCGCCATAACCGACTATTTCGGCATAGATTTTTGCACCGCGTGCCTTCGCATGTTCCAGCTCTTCGAGAACCAGAACGCCCGCACCGCCGGCGATGACGAAGCCGTCGCGGTTCACGTCGTAGGCGCGCGAGGCGACATCGGGAGTTTCGTTGTATTTGGACGACATGGCGCCCATGGCGTCGAAAAGGTTCGACATCGACCAGTCGAGATCCTCGTGGCCGCCAGCGAACATCACGTCCTGCTTGCCCCACTGGATCATTTCGGCAGCGTTGCCGATGCAGTGCGCCGAGGTGGAGCAGGCCGAAGAAATGGAGTAATTAACGCCGTGAATCTTGAACCAGGTCGCGAGCGTAGCCGATGCGGTGGAGGACATGGCCTTCGGCACGGCAAAGGGACCGATGCGCTTCGGGCTGTTGTTCTTCAGCGTAATGTCGGCAGCTTCGACGATGGTACGGGTGGACGGACCACCCGAGCCCATGATGATGCCGGTGCGCTCATTGCCGCTGATATCGCTCTCTTCGAGACCGGAATCGGCGATCGCCTGCTTCATGGCGACGTGGTTCCACGCGCCGCCCTGCGACAGGAAGCGCATGGCGCGACGATCGACCAGATCGGTCGGGTCCAGAGACGGCTTGCCCCAGACCTGGCACTTGAAACCGTGTTCGGCAAAATCCGGCGAAAATGAAATGCCGGATTTGGCATTGCGCAGCGACGCGGTGACCTCAGCGGCATCACCGCCGATGGAGGAAACAATACCGAGGCCGGTGACAACAACTCGTCTCATCAAAGGGACCTTTTCTTTAGATTTCGGCTGGGCGACTGAAGGCCGTCCGGCGTTTGTCTGAACTATTTCGTCTGCCTCAGGCAGCCTTTTCCTTGGACAGGCCGACCCGCAGGTCGGATGCCTGATAGATGGTTTCGCCGTCCGCCTTCAGCCAGCCATCGGCGGTGCCAAGCACCAGGCGGCCACGCATCACGCGCTTGAAATCAATACCGTATTGCAGGAGTTTGGTGTGCGGGCGAACCATTCCCTTGAACTTCACTTCGCCGGTGGAAAGCGCCATGCCGCGGCCTTCTTCACCCAGCCAGCCCAGGAAGAAGCCGGTCAGCTGCCACATGCCATCAAGGCCCAGGCAGCCCGGCATGATCGGGTTGCCCTGGAAATGGCAGGGGAAATACCAGTCGTCGGGGCTGACATCGTATTCGGCGCGGATAAAACCTTTATCGAACGCGCCACCGGTTTCGGAAATTTCGGTGATGCGATGGACCATCAGCATGGGAGGCAATGGGAGCTGTGCATTTCCCGGGCCGAACAATTCGCCGCGACCGCAGGACAGGATCTCCTCGTAATTGTAACTTGATTGCCTCGTTGCCATACCGCTTTCACTTCCCAATTACTGGTGTTGATCGACTTCACTAGAGCAAGTTAGGTTCAAAATGAAGCGCTGCAAGGGCAGAGGCGGTTTCGCCCCCATTCTTTGTCTTCAGAACCTTCTTTGCCGAAGTCATTACCTCAATATGCCGTCCGCATACAGGAACCATCCGGCTGGAACCAGAGGAAATTTGCAAGAATGGCCGGTTTACAGCCATTTGCGACACTCGGCGGCGCTGAAACTATTGAAAGCATTCCCTGCAAAAGATATATGCTATTGCAATTGACGGGTTTCATACCCCTGTTTGGAATGGGATTGCATGGCATTTGACGCCACATTGGATATCGGAACGAGGCTACGGCGCTCGGGGCTGCGGCCCACGCGCCAGCGCGTTGCTTTGGGCGATCTTCTTTTCGCAAAGGGTGATCGCCACCTGACGGTAGAGGAACTGCATGACGAGGCGGTGACCGCCGGCGTGCCCGTCTCTCTCGCCACGGTTTACAACACGCTGCATCAGTTTACGGAAGCTGGCCTGATCCGCGTTCTGGCCGTCGAAGGCGCGCGCACCTATTTCGATACCAACGTATCGGATCACCACCACTTCTTCGTGGAAGGCGAGAACGAGGTTCTCGATATTCCCGTTAACAATCTCCAGATCGACAATCTGCCGGAAGCGCCCGAGGGCATGGAAATTGCCCATGTGGATGTGGTGATCCGCCTTCGTCGCAAGCGCGGTTGAAGCTTTTGCCCGATGACGGAGATGAAAATGGCGCCCATGAGGCGCCATTTCTGTTTTCAGCGGTCATTTCCTATATCACTTCATGACATCTTCCGGCGGCCTGCCGGGCTTGGCTTTATAGGGCGGAAAAGTCCAGCCGAAGATCAGCGCGCCCGCTCGCACGCAGAAAGCCGTGAGGAAACCCGCCGCTGATGCGGCATAAAGCGGTGCGCCGAGGAAATAGACAACAATGAAGGTGGAAGAGCCCAAAAGCGCGCAGGTAATGTAGATTTCCGGGCGAAGGAGAACGGAAGGTTCCCCGGCGAGGACATCGCGCAGCACACCACCGAATGTCGCCGTCAGAACGCCGGTGACGATGGCCACTGTTGCTGAGCCACTTGCCGCAAGACCCTTGGCTGCCCCCATGACGCAATAGGCGGAAAGACCGAGCGCATCGAGCCAGATCAATACCCGGTAACGGGATTCGAACAGATGCGCGGTAAAGAACAGCAGGACCGCGACCGAGACGCAGACGAGAATATAAGTGGGATTTACCACCCAGAACACCGGCGCCCTGCCGAGCACGAGATCACGCACGGTGCCGCCGCCGATACCGGTCGCGGCTGCGAAAAACAGGAAACCGATCAGATCGAGCTGCTTGCGCGAGGCGGCGAGTGCGCCGGTTGCGGCAAACACGGCGACACCGGCATAATCGAGAAAACCCAGAAGCGTCATGAAAAGGTTCCCCCCGGAAATACGGGCTGCGAACACGTCAGTGTCGCGCAAGCACTAAACTCTAGGCTGGCCGCCCGGATGATCGCAACATCCATAACCCAAACGGATGCAAAGGAAAATGCCGTGCGAATCGCTCTCGTTGCCGCTGTTCAGGCGCTGGTTCTCTTGATGTTTCCGGCGGTGCTTTCGGCGCAGCAGCAGCTGGTGAGCGACCCCGAAATCTATGAAAAGGACCATTTCCGCACCGAGTGCAAGGTGGCGGCTTTCGGCGACGATTTCGTTACACGGCTGGATATAAACAATGACGGGCTGATGGATGCCGTCGTCAATCATGGCGTTCTGGATTGCGACGGCGAAAAAGGCCGCGCCTGCGACGAAGAGGGATGCCCCTATAATTTCTACGTCCAGGTAAAAGAGGGCGGTTATCTGATGATCGCGACGGCCCGGATCTACGGTTATGACTTCATCAAGCGGTTCGGCAACATGGTTTTCGTGCTGAAGATGCATCCGCGTTATTGTGAGCGCACCGACAAAGAGCCCTGCCTGATGACGGTGCGTGTGCGCGGCACGAAATTCGTCACCATTTCGCGAAAGTGACGGCGGCGATTTTCAGGGCGTAATCCGCCGGATTTTGACCCGTTGATTATACCGCTGGCGCAAGGAGCGCGGGATGACGAGTGTGGCGATGGCCACGGCGAAAATCGTGGCCGCAACCACCCATAATGCATCGGACTGTAGCCTGACGCCCAGAACGGCGCCGCAGATCGCGCCGCAGATCATGCCCAGCCAGGGCACGATTTGAATGCCCCAGTCGAGGCTCCGTTCGCCAAGAAGAAAACGGCCAATACCGCGGCCGAAACGGGAAAGCGCGCCGGTTACATAGGTAAGCCCGATCGGCAGCCCCTCTATATGTTCGACGGCGGCGTTGACCATGCCCATGGCGAAAACGACGAGATAAAACTGGGCAAGAGCGAAAGCTTCACCGCCGAGCAGGGCGGCAATGACCACCAGCGATCCCACAGCCATCAGAACGGCAAAGATGCGCCGGTCGAACTTATGCGCCACCACGATGCCGCCGGCATTGCCGGCCACGAAGGCAACGATCGCAAGAAGCAGTTTCGCGGCATGGGAGTAGAGGCCAGCCTCCATAGAGACCGCGGCGCGCGTCGTGTTGCCGGTCATGAAAGACACGAAGTCACCGGAGATATGGAGGCCCACCGCATCAGTCATCCCCGCAATAAAGGAAATGGCGGCAACCAGCGCAATTCCGGTCCCGGTTCGTCTTGTCCTGATGATGTTGCGACGTCTTTGTCGGGTCATGGTAAATGCTCGATATGGAAAAACAGCATGCCCGGCACGGGGCAGTGTTATCCTATCTCTAGAATGCCGGACGGTGCATCTGCAATCTTTCTGGAGGCATTCGGGGGCCTCTATTTTGTCTAGACAAATATAAAATCCCTGCCTACCATGCCTCAAATAAAGCGAAAAACAACATCGCACAAAAATAAATCAAAGGGGTTCAGATCATGACGAAAACGTGGGTTCTCGCCGCCATCGCAGCGCTCGCCTCATCCGCTTCTGCCTATGCCGAGACGTCGGTAACGATCGGCATGTCCGGCTGGACCGGCTTTGCGCCGCTGACGCTTGCCAAGCAGGCAGGCATTTTTGAAAAGAACGGCCTGAAGGTCGATATCAAGAAGATCCCGCAGGCGAGCCGCCATCTGGCGCTTGCCTCCGGTGACATTCAGTGCGCCGCCACCACGGTGGAAACCTGGATCGCCTGGAACGCCAACGGCGTGAAATCCACCCAGATTTTCCAGATGGATAAATCGCATGGTGCGGACGGTATTGCCGTGCGCAGCGACGTATCAAAGGTTGCCGATCTCAAGGGCAAGGCGATTGCAGCGTCTGCGCCGGGCACGTCACCTTATTTTTTCCTTGCCTGGATTCTCAAGGAAAACGGTCTGACCCTCAAAGACGTTAAGGTCGTCAACCTTGAACCGGGACCGGCCGCGCAGGCCTTTGTCGCCGGCCAGAACGATGCGGCCATGACCTATGAGCCCTATCTCTCGACTGTTCGTGCCGCCCCTGACAAGGGTAAAATCCTTGCGACAACGCTGGATTACCCGGCTGTCATGGATACGTTCGGCTGCACGCCGGATTTCCTGAAGGCCAATCCACAGGCGGCCAAGGCTCTGGCGGACAGCTATTTCCAGGCACTGGAACTCATCAAGTCCGAACCGGAAAAGTCCTATGAGACGATGGGAGCGGATGTGAAGCAGGCGGGCGAGGCCTTCGCCGCATCGGCGAAATTCCTTGAATGGCAGGACAAGGCCGCCAACCAGAAATTCTTCGAGGGTGAATTCAAGACATTCTCTGAAAAAGCGGCCGACCTGCTGCTGGAAATCGGTGTGATCAAGTCAAAACCCGATCTTTCGACGCTTGCGGATACGTCCTTCATCAAGTGACGAAAAAAGCCGCCGCATTCCCAGCGGGGAATATTGCGGCCAGAGATGAGTGAGAGCGTCGATTGTGCGTCAGGAAAGGCGCAAGGCGCTCTGATGGCGCGGCGAAAGTGCCGCGCCGGTTTTTTGGACAGGTGACAGAATGCAACCTCTTCAACCCATCAGGAACAGCACGAGAATTGCTCTCGGCATCCTGTTCTTCGTGCTGTTTTTCTCCGCCTGGGGCTTAGCCACCCTGGGCGGTTTCGTGTCGCCGACCTTTCTGGCCGACCCGATCACCATGCTGAAAGACGGTATCTATCTGCTGACGGATCAGGGATTTGCCGGCGATATCGGCATGACGATCTGGCGCGTCGTGGGCGGTTTTGTGCTGGCATCCCTCGTCGCCGTGCCTGTCGGCATTGCCATGGGGGCTTATAAGCCCATCGAAGCGCTGCTTGAGCCCTTCGTCTCCTTCGCGCGCTATCTGCCGGCTTCAGCCTTTGTGCCGCTCCTCATCCTCTGGGCCGGCATAGGCGAGATGCAGAAGCTGCTGGTGATCTTCATAGGCGCGGTGTTCCAGATCATCTTAATGGTGGCCGTGGCGGTTGCCGGCACAAGGCGTGATCTGGTGGAGGCCGCCTATACGCTGGGGGCGAAAGACCGTGGCGTGGTGCGCCGTGTCCTCATTCCCGCCAATGCGCCCGACATCGCCGAAATCCTTCGCCTGGTCCTCGGTTGGGCCTGGACCTATGTCATCGTTGCGGAGCTGATCGGCGCCTCCTCGGGCATCGGTTATATGATCATCAACAGCCAGGCGCTGATGGCGACCGGGCAGATCATCTTCGGCATCATTGTCATCGGCATTATTGGCCTCATTTCGGATTTTGCGTTCAAATCGCTGAACCGGAAGCTTTTCGCCTGGAGGCTTGCCTGATGAGCGAACTCGTTATCAAGGGCGTCAGCCGCACCTTTCCCGGCGTGCAGGGTGGGCAGCCGACATTGGCCTTGCAGCCAACCAATCTGGAAATCCCGCGTAATGATTTCGTCACCATCCTCGGCCCGTCCGGATGTGGGAAATCGACCTTGCTGCGCATCATCGCTGGTCTCGACCGCCCGACCACGGGCGAGGTGCTCTTGTCCGGCAAAGCGGTGACGGGCCCAGGAGCGGATCGCGGCATGGTGTTCCAGTCTTACACGCTGTTTCCGTGGCTGACGATCCGTGAAAATGTCGCTTTCGGCCTGCGGGAACGCGGCGTTGCCGAGAAGGAAAAATGGGAGATCGTCGATAGCTATATCGACAAGGTCGGCCTTCGCGGTTTCGAAAACCATTGGCCGAAACAATTGTCCGGGGGCATGCTACAGCGCACGGCCATTGCCCGTGCGCTCGCGAACGGTCCTAAAATCCTGCTGCTCGATGAACCTTTCGGGGCTCTCGACAACCAGACGCGCGGCCTGATGCAGGAATTGCTGCTCGGCATCTGGGAGCGCGAGCAGAAGACGGTCATTTTCGTCACCCATGATATCGAGGAAGCCGTTTTCATGGCGTCGCGTGTCGTAACCATGTCCGCAAGGCCGGGCCGCATCAAGTCGATCACGCCGGTCGATCTGCCGCATCCGCGCCACTATACCGTCAAGGCTAGCCCGGAGTTTTCCGAATTACGCGCGAAACTGACGGAGGAAATACGCAGCGAGGCAATTGCCGCTGCTGCCCATGGATAGGTGATCCGGCAAAAGGGGGAGGAGAGACGTATCGGTATGAGGAGCGCAGGCGCCGATCTTCAGGAAAAATCGCTGCACGAGCGCATCCGTAACGATGTCGAGCGCCATATCATGTCGGGCGAATGGCCGCCGGGATATCGAATTCCTTTCGAACACGAGATGACCCGGCAATATGCCTGTTCGCGCATGACGGTGAACAAGGCGCTTGGCGAACTGGTACAACGGGGCCTGATAGAAAGGCGCCGGCGTCTTGGCACTTTTGTTCGCCAGCCCCATGCGCAATCCGCCGTACTGGAAATCCACGATATCGAGCGGGAGGTCCAGGCGCTCGGTCTCATTTACGGCTACCGTCTTGATAAGCGACGGCTGCGCCCTGCGGGCAAGGAAGATGGCGTGGCCATGGCGCTTGCCGCCGATGCTCCGGTTCTTGAGCTCAACTGCACGCATTTTGCCGGTGGCGTTCCCTTTTGCCTTGAGGAACGCATTATCAACGTCACCGCTGTTCCCGAGGCGGAACATGCTGATTTTTCGCAGGTCGGACCGGGAACCTGGCTGCTGAAAATGGTACCCTGGAGCGCTGCCGAACATCGCATCAGCGCCGTTTCCGCAGACCGCAAAAACGCCACGGCGTTGGGTATTGCCTCCGGTGCGGCCTGTCTGGTTATCGATCGCCGTACCTGGCACGGGACAGACTACATCACCAGTGTCCGGGTTAGCTATCCCGGAGACCGGCATGCGCTGGTTGCGCAGTTTTCGCCTTCACAAAACAGCTGAAACTGTCTGGGCGATCAATTTTTCGTAAAGAAGAGTTTGCGAGTCGTCTTTTGACGATATAATAGTTGTTAAAAGAACTCAGGTTTATTATCGGAACGTCGAGCTTACACGACAATGTCCGTTGATGGCCCCGGTTTTCAGAACCGGTCAGTCTGCGGATGAGTTCATCGACGGAAATCCGGGATAAAAATTATGTCAGCTGCGACCTTCACCTCTTCCGCGCCCTTCACCAAGGCAAACGCAATACGGCATGCCTCTCTAGCCATGACTGTGACCTTGCTGACGGTTCTGAGTGCCGGTGCGGCTTTTGCTCAGTCCGCTCCTGAAGCCCAGATTCAATCCGTGCCACAGGCGGAAACGGTTCAGCCCTCACAGGTGCCGACAGCTCCCGTAACGCCGAGCCCACCAGCCGCCGAACCTTCCGCAACCGCGCAGCCGTCATCGCCCCAGGCCGCGCCCGCTCAGTCCGCAAGTGATCCCGCGCCGGCACCTGAAGGCATTGCGCCGCAGCCAGCGCAGACCGGGCAACCCGTACAGACGAACCAGACGGCCGCACCGAGCGAAATTGCCACCCCAGTCGAACCTGTCAGCAACCAGCCGACCAGTGCCGAACGTCGCGCGGACATTCCGCACAACCTGTCTCCTTGGGGCATGTTCATGGCGGCGGACTGGGTCGTCAAGGGCGTCATGATCGGCCTCGCCTTCGCCTCGCTCGTCACCTGGACGGTCTGGGTGGCGAAATCGATCGAGCTCGCAGGTGCACGGGTGCGTGCCGGCGCGACGCTCAAGGTCATTCGCCGGGCAAAAACACTTGATGAGGCCACCGATGCTGTCGAAAACAAGGGCGGGCCTGCCGCGCTGATGCTGCGCATGGCAACCCACGAAATGCAGCTTTCCGATGCGGTGGTCGAGCATACCGATGGCGGCGGTATCAAGGAGCGCGTCTCCTCCGCGCTGTCGCGGATCGAAACCCATGCGGGCCGCCGCATGTCGCGCGGAACGGGTGTTCTGGCGACCATCGGTTCCACCGCGCCCTTCGTTGGCCTCTTCGGCACGGTCTGGGGCATCATGAATTCCTTCATCAGCATTTCGGAAACGCAGACCACCAATCTCGCCGTCGTCGCGCCAGGTATTGCGGAAGCGCTGCTCGCAACCGCCATCGGCCTTGTCGCGGCCATTCCGGCCGTGGTGATCTACAACGTCTTCGCCCGCTCGATTACCGGATATCGTCATCTGCTGGCGGATGCCGCAGCGGGTGTGGAGCGCCTCGTCAGCCGCGATCTCGATTTCCGCCGAATTCCGCCGGGCAGCACCAGCAAGCCGGCCGTATCGCTGGTTGGACGGTGACCGGTCATGGCTGGCGGCATTCGCGAAAATAGCGGAGACGATCTCTCCGAAAACCATGAGATCAACGTTACGCCCTTCATCGATGTGATGCTGGTTCTGCTCATCATCTTCATGGTGGCTGCACCGCTGGCGACGGTCGATGTGAATGTCGATCTGCCCGCATCCACCGCCAAACCGGCGGAGCGGCCGGAAGAGCCGCTTTATCTGACGGTCAAAGACGATCTCTCGCTCAATCTCGGCAATGATGCGGTTGCCCGCGAGGCGCTGGCGGCAGCCATCGACAGGCAGACCGGCGGCAAGAAGGATACACGTATTTTCCTGCGCGCCGACAAGGCCGTCGACTACGGCCACTTCATGGAAATCATGAACCTGCTAAGAGATGCCGGTTATCTGAAGATCGCCCTGGTAGGGCTGGAAAACGCGGCTGCGGCGTCGCAGCCCGCCGCTGCTGGCCAACCCGTGACGTCGGCAGCGCAGGGAACCGCGCCATGACTGAAAACGGCTACCCGCAGGCCCGGCATTCCCGTCTCGGGGAAGTGACGCTGTGGTCCGCCGCGGTGCTGCTCATGCTGGGCGTTCATGCCGGTTTTGCCTATTATCTGATGCAGGAGCCCGAGGAGCAGGAAGCCGGCGGGCCGCCTCCTGCCGCGATCATGATCGAAATGGCGGCGATACCGGAAGCCGTCAAGACTGAAGAAACGACGCCGGCGCAGGATGTCGAAGACGCCGAAGAGGTGAAGAGCGACAGCAGCGAACCGGTGGAAGAAGCTGCCCCGGAAGAGCCGCCGCCACCGGAGCCAGTGGCGGAAACACCGCCACCACCGCCTGAGCCGGTGCAGCCGCCTGAGCCGCCGGTCGAGAAGATCGTCGAACCGCAGGAAATTCCCGAACCCGTGGAACCCATCGATCCCGTTCAGGAGCAGATGATGGCGGAACTCGAAAATGTCGAGGTTCCCTTGCCAGTCGTAAGGCCTCCGCCGCCACCCGTCGAAAAGAAGGTGGAAAAGAAAGAGCCGGAAGAGAAAAAGAAGGTCGAGCGCCAGCGCCCCAAACCGCAGCAGGCGTCGGAATTGCGCGAAACCGCAAAGGCGGAAGCCCAGCAGTCCGACCGGACGGCGGCATCGCGCAGCAATGCCGGCTTCTTTTCGTCTTCGTCCATGTCAAATGCCGACTGGGGTGCGAAAGTGCGCTCGGCGATGCAACGGCGACTGGTGCGTTCAGCTGGAAAATCGGGAATGACCATTACGGTTTCGTTCAAGATTGACAGCGGCGGATCTGTCGGTGGGGCGAGGATTGTTTCATCCACCGGCGACTCGGCGATGGACCAGAAGCTTCTGGCCGTCATACAGAAGGCGTCCGTCTCGCCGCCGCCGCCAGGCGCAAATACAAGTTTTACCTTGCCGATTCTTTTCAAGTAGACTGGAACTGAACGATCATCTCAGGCATCCCAGCTCCGGAAAGGATGGGATGCCTGATTTATTATCCATGTTGATTTGCAGTGGTCCTATGCCGCAGAGTAGGACCAATCCGTCCCATCGCATGCAAGCCAACAGGAATCACGAAAATCATGAAATTCTCAATCGCAGAGGCGGAGGATCTCGTATCTTCTATCTTTGAGCGTAATGGCGTTCTGCCGCAAAATGCTCGTTCGGTGGCAAAGGCGCTGGTCGCTTCCGAGGCGGCTGGTCAGGGCGGCCACGGTTTTCGCCGTATCCCCGTATATGTTCGCCAGGCGCGGGTTGGAAAGGTGGACGGCCAGGCGCGTCCCGTGGTGAAGCGCGTGAAGCCGGGCGTTCTGTCCATCGATGCCAATCATGGTTATGCCTATCCCGCGATCGACTGCGCTCTGGAGGAATTGCCTGAAATGGCCCGACAGCAGGGTATCGCGCTTGCAGCGATCCATCGCTCTCATCATGCCGGTGTCATGGCTCTGACGGTCGAGCGGTTCGCGGAAATGGGCCTTGTCGCGCTTATGTTCGCCAATGCACCGGCCTCCATGGCGCCCTGGGGCGGCAGCAAGCCGCTTTATGGCACCAACCCCATCGCCTTTGCGGCGCCTATCGGCGGTGCCGATCCGCTGGTCATCGATCTGGCCCTGTCCAAGGTCGCGCGCGGAAAGATCATGGCGGCACGACAGAAGGGTGAAACCATTCCCTGCGATTGGGCGCTCGACAGAAACGGCCGACCGACCACCGATCCCGAAGAGGCCATTGCCGGAACGATGGTGCCTGCGGGTGAAGCCAAGGGGGCTGCCTTGGCGCTGATGGTGGAGATCATGGCGGCCGCGGTGACGGGTGGGAATTTTGGATTCCAGGCGTCTTCCCTCCTGGACGACAAGGGAGCGCCGCCCTCTCTCGGCCACACGATCATCGCCATAGACCCGGCATTCTCTGGTGGCGCGGCCTTTACCGAGCGGCTGGCCCTCATCGCCGGTGAGATTGAGAAGCAGGAAAATGTACGTCTGCCCGGTCGCCGCAGCCAGGGCATCCGCAAACAGGCTTTGGAAAGCGGCATCGTGATCGAAAGCGATATTCTCGCCGAGATTCAATCGCTCTGAAGCACAAGAAAAACCCGGCGGATCGAATATGATCCGCCGGGCAAACCCGATATGGCTGCTTCGCATTTGCATCGAAAGGACCGGACATCATGTCCAGCCCGCTTTTGGTCCGCCATCCCTCCATAGACATGGAGGGATCTGACGCAAAAAGCCGCTCATTCGGTTTTCAGCTTACGGGAGGGGACGTTTCGCATAAGCCTGGAAAAAGCAGAAGATCGATTATGCGTTGTGTTCGATCAGGCCACGAAGCAGAGCAATACTGACGGCGTTCAGCAGATTGGCCGCCCCCAGTCTGTTTCGCACCCGCTCCAAAGTTTCCTTCACTTCCGTTTCGTCCGCGCCGGTTATCAGGGCGACGTGGGACGGATGTTTACCCCGTGCGACAAGTCCCAGATAATGTCGCTCACGATCCGAAAGGACGATGTCGCGCGTCTGATGATGTTCATGCGGCGTTTTTGAAGACATTTTCTTTCAGCCTCAAAAGAGATTGACCTGTCCCAGGAGTATGACCAACTGGTGATCTCGCCCCCGGAACCGGCTCATTGACCGCTCGGCTCACACGCGAACAGAAACGTCAGTTTCGCCAATAGGTTTCATCTCGTATCAGGAATTATGCACTAAAAAGCCGCTTTCGCGGCCAGCCGGTCCCGGTATGGACGATATTTCGGGCCATTGAGAGAACTGCCGCGCCATTGCCGAGGCCATAATCACGGGTCGTGCGCAGAATGTAGTTTCAAAGCTCTGGAATGGTTTTCGTCATATCCCGGGGATATGGGGTGCTCCAATAAGCGATGTTCCGCGCCGATAAAATAACATCGGGCGCCAAGTTTTGTATTTCTATTGTTACGTTTCGGCACATCTTTCAAAAACGCCGACATATTTCTTAATTTTTATGGGTGTTTCCGAAATATTGATGCTGATAACATCTGTCAGCCGGCGGAATGATGCGCGTGTTTTCTGCGAATATCCGTGGGTGTTGCCCCGAACCAGCGCGAAACGGAACGCGAAAAGGCCCCGGGAGTGGAATAACCAAGCCTGTAACTGATGTCGGATACCGGAAGATCGCTTTCGACGAGCAGTTTGAAACCGGCATTTTTGCGAATGGCGTCCTTTATCTCGTTGAGATTGGTGCCAAGCTCGGCGAGCCGCCTTTGGAAGCTCCGTTCCGACAGGTTGAAATAGGGGGCGATCTCTCCAAGTGAAAGCTCTGCGTCCGACAGCCGCATCTGCATATAGCGTTTCACCTGATCGATGAAATGCGTCGCGTCCGCCGATGTTTCCGGGCGCAACATGCGGCATTGCAAATTCATCAATTCGAACAGGCGTTCATCCGCATTCGGATTGGCAACATCCAGAAGCGATGCCGGAAGTCGCATCGTATGAATGGCTTGGGAGAAGCTGACCCGTCTGGTCAACCTGTCTTTAAATAGCTGAATATTATTTGGTTTCTGTCGCTCCAGACCGATCTCGATCTGGTTCACGCGTTCTCCGAGAATATCGCGCAGCCGCTGCATCAGAACGGCGAGCGACAGATCCACATATTGATCGCGCTTGGGGATCGCGGGCGCGAAGGACCAAGACAGGGTCACCTGCGCGGCATCCGTTACCATGGTGAAATTGCTGTTATTGGTGGCGTAATAAACATGGTCCTGAAGAAAACGCAGGAACGACCGTACCGTTGGAGCGCTGATCAGCCCATATCCAAACGCGCCGGATGCACCGGCTGGAAAGGTGGCGGCGCATTGCAGGCCGAAGGCGTCATCGCCGGAAATCAGTGCGCAGGTTTCGAGCAGGCGGGAAAATCTGTCGAGGCTGATGCGTTCCGTCAGGCTGCTGAATGTGGCGGGATCAATATCCAAGGCCCTGCAGATGGGAACAATATCGATGCCCCGTGACCGGGCATAATTACTGACGCCGGCGGCGAGACCGGCGACCACAGATATCTCGTCACTGACCCTTTTTTCGGGCATTCCTCGCCTTGGCGTACCATGTTTGGAAATTGTCGCCTGATGGTAAGCCTTGAAAGCGTGTTTGTCGAGCAGCCCGGCTGCGGCATTTTAAGGGTGATTGGAACCGGCGCTTTGTTGCAACACCTGCATGATGCTTTCTCCGGCGTCTTCGATTGCGCCGCTATTGTCGACGGTCGTGACATCGAAATCCCCGGTGACGGCCAGCGAACTGCGTTCCAGTCGGCGCAGGATATCGTCCCGGCTTTCCCGTCCGCGCTGTTCCAGCCGCTTTGCCAGCACATCCGGCCGCGCAACGATGTTTACGACCTTCAGGCGGGAGAAGGCGGCGCCAAAATGGGGGAGGGCCGAGCGCGAACCATTGGCGATGACAACCTCTCCCGCTTCGAGATGGCGATAGACGGCGGCCGGAATACCGTATTTCAGACCGTGCGCCTGCCAGGAGACCGCAAAGGCGCCTGCATCTTCCAGCCGGATGAACTCGTGCATCGAAACGGCATCGTGATTTTCACCGCCCGCATCGCAGCTGCGGGTAATGACGCGACGCGTGAAATGGAAACCCGGGCGACCGGACAGCCGCGCCGCCGCATAGTCCATCAGCGTATCCTTGCCGGCCCCGCTTGGGCCGACAATCACGATCATCGTGCCGGGCGATAATGTGCGCCGGCCATCGTCTCCATCGGTGATCATGCCACACGCTTGCCCTGTCGCCAGACCGAACGGGCGACCGGCACGCCATCTTCGCGGTGGACCCGTACCAGATCGGCCCGCAATCCGGTGGCGATACGGCCCCGGTCAACGAGGCCGACCGTGCGTGCAGGGGTCGCGGTGACCATGCGCAGTGCTTCCGGCAGGCTGATGGCCTCAACCTGATCGGCGAGCAGGAACGGTGCAAAGAGCAGGCTGAAAGGCACGTAATCGGAGGAAAGAACATCCAAAACGCCGATCTCCGCAAGATCGCGCGCGGCGATATTGCCGGAATGCGACTTGCCGCGAACGATATTCGGCGCGCCCATCAGGACGCTCATGCCGGCGCTGTGCGAGGCCTTTGCAGCCTCAACGCTGGTGGGGAACTCCGCCAGTTTCACGCCATGGCCGATCGCTTCGCCGACATGTGCCTCGGTGGCGTCGTCATGGCTGGCAACGGTGATGCCACGCTCGGCGCAGCGGGCGGCCAGATAATCGCGGTGCTTGGCGGAATATTCCGCCGATGCGGCCTGTCGGCGTCGCACGAATTCGGCAAAGGCTTCGTCGCTCAGTCCGCGCTTCTTCTGATAATAGAAGATATACTGATCCATGGACTGGAACTGGCGCTGACCCGGGGAGTGATCCATCAGCGAAATAAGCCGCACGCGCGGATCTGTTTCGAAGTCTTGGAAATGTTCGAGCACATCGGCAGAGGCCACTTCGCAGCGCAGATGCAGCAGGTGGTCCGCCCGCAGACGATTCTGATCCGCTGCCGCCTCGATGGCGTCAGCCATCGCCCGCATTTCGCCCTTCTCGAAGCCGCCATCCTCATCTGAACCAAGCCGCAGGCAATCGAACACGGTGGTGATGCCGGAGGCAGCCACCTGTGCGTCATGTGCCTGAATGGCGGCGATCTTGTCCCAGATCACGCCGGGGCGCGGCGAATAATGCTGCTCCAGATGATCAGTGTGGAGTTCCACCAGACCGGGGATCAGGAAGTCGCCTTCGAGGTCTTCTCCGGTTTTGGAAGCGCCTTCGCTGATATCAGCAATCTTGCCATCACGGATCAGAACAGATCCCAGAATAATATCGTCTTCCAGAACGATACGGGCATTGGAAAGGGCGTGCTCGGTCATGGGTTCGCATCTTTCTTTGGTGGCTGGGCAAGGGGGTGCCAGCTATGAACGGTAAAGGGCGCGCCGCGCGTTTCTTCAATGAACAAGGCGAGGCCGGAAATGGCGAGAGAGCGGTCGGTGAATTCAGCGAACCGCGTCGACAGAACCTCTTTTATGGCGGGCTGCTCATTTTCATCGATACGGCCGGTCAGCGTCATATGAAAACGAAAGTCATCCATGACATGCGGGTAACCCCAGAGAGAAAGATTTTGTCGCTGGCTTTCCGTCAGCATCTGCGGCCGTCGGCGGGCAATATCGGTCTCAGACAGGGGCGCGCGGAACCGATCGAAGTGATCAACAACCTCGGCGGCAAAATCCTGTAGCGGCTGGTAAATCCGGTCTGGAACCAGCGCGAAAAACGGCCCAAGCGCCCCGACGACGACGCGCGGTATCTCGAAGGCGGACTGATTGGCCGCAAAGTTTTCGACGGCGGCGAGAAGCTCAGCTTCGCTGTATTTTTCGGCAAGCTCAAAGGGGGCCTTCAGGGTCGCGTGGAAACCGTAGCGGCGCGGTTCCTCCGTCAAATCGGCATAGTCGTGGTGGTCGTCGTGCAACGTGCCGGAAAACGCATTGCGGCCCAGCCAGCGCGACGCCGTTTCAGTCAGCGGATGATCTTTAGCCGGAGAAAAATAGATGGCGTAGCGCACGGCAAGCACTCTTCGGTGTCATGGAAAACCAGGGATGAGAAGCTATTTGGCGTGACTCGCCCGCTTCCCGCAAGGTCAGGAGTGCAAGGTAATCGCTTTCCGTGACAGAATGATGATGCAGATGGAAAAAAGCACATTCGAAATGCGGTTGAGCCCCGGAATGCCCCTTTGGGGGCGACCGGACATCAGGACGAATGCATCAGGGATAAAAATCCGTCTTTGGACCCGTGGTTTTAGCGGGGCGGGGAGAGGAAAGCCATTATCGCCTTCGCATACAATCCCGCACCTTTTATCACCTAGTGCTGCGTTTTACCGATCAGCCGCGAACGCAGCGAATTGGAAATATGGTCGAACAGGAAAACGACGAAGAGGATGAGCAGCACCATATAGGCGACCTTGTCCCAGTCGGCATTGGTGCCCATCGCTTCCAGCAGCTTCAGGCCGATGCCGCCGGCGCCCACCGCACCGATGATGGTGGCGGAGCGAGTGTTGCTTTCCCAGAAATAAAGGGATTGAGAAATGAAGACCGGCAGCACCTGCGGCAACACGCCGAAGCGATTGACCGCAATCGGCGATGCACCGACCGATTTGACGCCCTCGCGCTGCTTGTCGTCGACATTCTCCAGCGCTTCGGCATAGACCTTGCCGAGTGCGCCGGTATCGGTGAAGAAGATCGCCGCAATGCCGGGGATCGGCCCCGGACCGAAGCTGCGCGTGAAGAACAGCGCCCAGATCAGCATGTCGATGGAGCGCAGGAAGTCGAACAGGCGCTTCATGCCCCAGTTTGCTGCCTTGTTTGCGGTGATATTGCGTGCCGCTATGAAGGCGAGTGGCAGGGCGACGAGCGTGCCGAACAGAGTGCCAACAAACGCCATCACCAGCGTCTGCATCAGCTTGGACAGGATATCCGCATGTTGCCAGACGCTATTATCGAGGAAATCATCCACCATGTGACCGATATTGGACCGTGCGGGATCGAGCCTCTCTCCCCACAGAGCCAGTGCTGCCAGTTGGCCGTAGCTCTTGCCCCAGAATTCTGAATGGGTGTCAAAGAAGAAGTTCGCCCATCCGAGAAAGCGGCGCTGCACATAGACCTGGCTGGTGCGGATCTCGGCCTGACCTGCAAAGCCATAATGGACGAGTACCTTATTGCCGTCTTGCCGGATTTCCTCCGGTGCGTTTTGCGGCGCTAAAGCCTGATCACCATTGATAACGACAGGATAACTCCTGCCATCGACATAGACATCGACCCGCGTCGGCGTCACATCGAGGCGGTTGTCCGAGCCCGCATAAAAAACGCTGTAACCGCCATCCGGCAAGGGCTGCAGCCAGTCGATCTTGGCGTCGGCTGGATATTGTCCGCGGCTCGACCATTGTGGCTGAACTTTGCCGTCTTCGAAGCGAAGGCGCGGTTGGGCGCGCCAGGAATACCAGTCCTGAATATAGCTGGAGGCGCGATCCCATCGACCCTGCATGAAAGCCGGGCCGACATTAAAGAAGAAGAAGCAGCCGATGAGGTAGGCGGTGACGGCGAGAAGGCCAACGAGCAGGCCATATCGCTGCATGAAACTGCGGTTGAACACGCGTGGATGTGCGGCCGTCAGCCTCTCGCGGTCAGCGGTGTTGAGAATGAAGCTGGAAGACATCAGGCCGCTCCCCGTCCGAATTCGAAGGATTGTTGGCCGATCAGCCTGCGGCGCAGCCAGCTGGAAAACTGGTCGACGGCAATGATGGTGATCAGTAGAAGGATGATGATGGCATAGGTCTTCGCCGCGTGATCGTTACCGATCGACAGCCGGAAGACCTCGCCGATGCCGCCGCCGCCCACGGCGCCGATAATGGTGGAGGCGCGCACGTTGATTTCGGCGCGCAGCAGCGCATAGGAGACGAAATTGGGCAGAACCTGCGGCACGATGGCAAAGCGCACCCGCTCCAGCCAGTTGGCGCCGGCGGCACGCAGGCCTTCATCCGGTTTCATGTCGGCATTTTCCACGACTTCGAAGAAGAGCTTGCCCAGCGCACCGATCGTATGGACCGAAATCGCGATGATGGCCGCGATCGGACCGATCGACAGTATGGCGGTCAGCAGTCCGGCGACGACGATTTCAGGAAAGGCGCGCAACACCTCCATAATCCGGCGCACCACCCAGCGCACGAGGCCGGCGCCAACGAGGTTGGTCGAGGCGAAGAAGCAGAGCACAAAGGCGAAACTCGTGCCGATGATCGTCGAGACCAGCGCGATATTGAGCGTGATGACCAGTTGGTAGATGAAGTGCGGTATGTAGAAGCCGTCGGCGATGTAAACGCGGTCTGCGACATAGTTGTATTTCAGCGAACCATCCGCATAGGGAGAGGGCAGGTCGAACATCGCCCGGAAGATTTCCAGCGGACTATCCGGCACGAAGGTCTTCATGAAATCGAAGAAATAGGGAAGGCGCTCGAAGAATTTGCCCGAATTTGCTTCGTTCGCGAAATTCAGGGAGGCGGCAAGGATGACGAGAAAGAGCACGAGTGAAAGGACGGTATAGATCCGCCGTGTCTTCAGCTGCTGTTGATAATGACGCATGACCGTTTGTGACGATGCGCTCAATCCCTTGGGCGAGAGGGTGCCCTGGTGCAGTGTGGTCGCCATGCCGCTCTTCCTTTACTGGCAAAAGCGGCGATGCCGTTAGGCACCGCCGCTTCTGGATATGATCTGAGAATCAGCCGCCGATAACGGACTTACGAGCGTCGATGATCGTCTGGTAGAAAGAGGGATCGACCTTGATGTAGGCAGTGTTCTTGCCCTGGGTGAAGCCCTGGAAGCATGCAAGGTCCTTCTTGGGCAGTTCCATGAAAAAGTCTTCTACCTTCTGCTTCATGCTGTCGCCGATCTTGTTGGCGACGAGCAGCGGGCCGTTCGGTATCAGCGGCGACTTCCAGACCTGGACGATATCGTCCATGTCGAGGTTGCCCTTCTTGACCATCTGATGAAGGTTACCGCCGGAATAGCCTTCTTCCCACTTGCCAACGCCCGAACCGAAGGTGGTGCCGACGTCGAACTTCTTGTCGAGAACGGCGAGAACGAGGTTCTCGTGGCCGCCGCCAAATCCGGTTTCAGAGAAGTATTCCTTCACCGGGACGCCCGTTTCTTTCGGGATCGCCACGTTCGGAATAAGGAAGCCCGAGGTGGAGTCCGGGTCGGCGAAGCCGATCTTCTTGCCCTTGGCATCGGCCAGCGTCTTGATACCGCTGTCCTTACGGGCAACCATGATGGTGTAATAGCCGCTGGAGCCGTCAGAGCCCGTGTAGGTCAGAATCGGATCGACAGCCTTGGGGTCGGCAATAGCGATCTTGGCGTAGGAGGATGCGCCCATGGAAGCGATATCGATGGTGCCGCCGAGCAGGCCCTGGATGACGCCGTTATAGTCCGGCGAGGGGAAGACCTGAACTTCGGAAACGCCTGTCGCAGCCTTGAGGCCATCGGCGACGCACTTGGTGTTGCGGATCTGGTCGGCTTCGTTTTCGGAACCATCGAGACCGATACGCAGAACCTTGACGTCCTGAGCCATGGCGGAACCGGCCAGAACGCCAAGGGCGACTGCCGAAAGAAGCAATTTCTTCAACATGGACTTTCTCCTGTTTCCCGGCGAGCCGGAGTTTGTTGTGAAATATTGGCCCTTGACGCGGGCACAAACGATGCTGAGCGGTTCCTCAGAGCCCGGCGAGAGCGAGCGGTTCAGGGCCGGCAGATTGCTGCACCGGACGCGCGGCAAGCTGCGCGCCGGGAATATTGATGCTGGTCGAGGGCATGGTCTCGTCGATGCCAGC